>NZ_VFPH01000003.1:630399-945598 GCF_006717045.1 Pseudonocardia cypriaca | reverse complement strand
CGCCGGCGCCGAACCCGGGGTCGGGTCTGGACCCCTCACCTGCCGACATCGCGATCTGGGACCGGCGCCTGCGCCAACTCCGCGACCACGAGGCCCCCGAGGTCGGCGATCCGAGGCTGGGTGGGGTCGGCATCAGCTTCCACCGGCCGCTGTCGGCGGCCGAGAGCACGGTGCGTCCGGAGGGCATCAGCGCGGCGGAGTGGGCGTTGCTCACGCCGGCGCAGCGGGCGGAGGAGTTGCGGCTGGCCCGCGACAGGGTGCTGCGGCAGGCGCAGGAGATGGAAACGCCGCTGAAGAGGGCGCGGGAGGAGCGCGAGCGGCTCGAGCAGGAGATCGAGGATCTGAAGGCTCGGGCCGAGGAGCTGCGGCAGTTCGCGGAGGCCCTGGAGGCCCAGGGACGACGGCTCTCGCGCAGGACGCTGTGGAACTGGCTCCTGGCCGGCAAGCAGGAGGAAAGGGACGCCTGGCGACGGAAGGTCGAGCAGGTCGAGCAGCTCCGCAAGACCATCGGGAACCGGCTGGAGCAGGCGACCTCCGCGCGGGACGACCATCTGTTCTTCATCGAGAACTACGAAGGGCTGATCGAGGAGGAGGTCTCCCGCCTTCGTAGCGACGCGCAGGCCCTCGACGCGTACGTCGCGATGCACGAGGAGGTCGCGAACTGGACGAGGGCCGGCCGCAGGGACCTGGCGCAGATCGAGGAGTACCGCAAGAAGTACCCCGAGGACAGCGACCATCGGGTCACGTCACGCCAGGTCGGCATCTACACCTGGCACAAGCAGATGCTCGCCTGGCTCGAGAAGCGCGGTGTGCCGAGCGACGTGATCGAGCAGCTGGAGAAGCTGGCCGGTGGCAGCGCGTGGAACAACCGGATCCAGGATCTGCTGGTCTCCGGTGTCCGCTCCGACGAAGAGCTGGTCTCGTTCCTCACCACGTTCTCGGAGCGGAACACGTTCGGCTGGAGCGAGGAGAGCATCACCGCGCTGGTGGGCGCCCTGCCGCGGACGCCCAAGGCCGCTGCCGCGGCCACCCGGCGTCCGATGCACGCCGGCCTGCCGCACCGTCACGGGACCCGCCTGGTCGTCCAGGCGGTCGTGGGCGCGCTGACCGTCGGCGGCGCCAGCCTGTTCGCCCTGACCTCTGGTGTCAGTACGACGGCAGTCGTCGGTGTGCCCGTTCTCGCGCTCGCCGCGATCGGCGCGGTCCTCTATGTGATCAAGATCGTGCGGAACCGCGGCCCGCCGCGGAAGACGGTCTTCATGCTCGTCGGCGGGGTCGCCCTGTTCGTCGGCGGCCTGGTCTGGGCGGGCGTCGTGACGAGCATGACGCTGCTCGTGGGCTCGATGTTCGGGCTGCTGGGCCGCGGGCTGCTCCGCTGGGCCGCCCACAGGTTCGGGACCTTCGAGCTCAGGGGTCCGCTGCTGAAGACGGCTGTCGCGTTGGCGCCGCTCGCGTTGCTGTCGCTGGCACTCGCCGGCTTGGGGGCGACGGCGGCGGAGTTCGTGGTCGCCGGGCTCGGCGCGCTCGCCACCGGCCTCGCCATCGGCGTGCACAACCGGCTGCGCGCCGGCGGCCTGGGCACGTGGATGACCGGCGTGGCGCTGCTCATCGCCGTACTCAGCCCGATCGCGGCGGCCGGTGTGGCGAGCGCACAGCCGCTGACCCCGCAGACCTCGATCAGCCAGTCGCAGGCGCCCGCCGGTCCGCCCACCGAGATCGCGGTGTCCGAACCCGGCCAGGGTCTGGGGCACCTGGACACGGTGCTCGGCTTGCCCTACGGCGCGGTCGCGGCAGCGAACGCCGAGAAGCTCGAGACGAGACGCGAGGGGCTCGTCTATCTCGGCGAGCGCTTCAGGATCCCGTCGACCTGGCCGGGCACGATCCCGGATGGCCAGGACCCGTCGCGCGTCGCTGCGCACTTCGGCATGACCGCCGAGCAGCTCCACGAGAGAACCGACGTCCGTCCGGACGGGCAGCTCACATTCGTCAAGGCCACTCCGCCCGCATTCGTGGACCCGCAGCCCCGCTACCCGGACAACACCGAACCGACCCCGAACGTGTCGCCGTCGCCGGCCGCACCGATCGCCATCGCCGGGAAGCCGGTCGCCGAGATCATCTTTTGGGCGGCCGCCGGCCTCGTCGTCCTGAATGTGATCGGCAACGTGGTTCTGCACACGGTCACGCGGCTCCGTGGCCGCCCCGTCCCCATGGGGCCCGCCGACCGGCCGCGACCGATCGTGCCGAGCACCCCGCGTGAGCTGTGGGCCGCGCTCAGGACGCGCTTCGACGACGACCGCGCCGAAGCGGCAGTCGCTCGCCTGGTCCATGCGGAGCACGAGCTGTGGGCAGCGCTGCTGGGAACCGACGCGGACTCCCAGGAGGCGGCGCGACAGGAACGCGACGCTGCTCGCGCGGCCGTCGACGAGATCACCGGCGACCTGATCTGGGACGTCGCGCGGCTCGGGCAGAGTGACGAGCAGCTCGCGGGCGCGCTCGACGTCCCGGTCGTCGTGGCGGCACTGCTGACCGCGCAGGCGCGCGCGGCGCTGGTCGCCCCGACCGGCGCCGAGCCGCGCCAGTACGCGGCCAACCGAACCATGGCGGGTCTGCGGGAAACCCTCGACGCGGCACGGGAGCCGGTCGAGCAGGCGCGGGCCGAGATGGCCATGTACGAGGCCTACGTCGCGGACTACCGGAACAGGGCCGAGCTGAACGTCATGCTCGGCGTGCGCTGGCTGATGTACCCGCAGGGTCGCCCCGCCGGCGGCGAGAAGGAGCTGCGGGAGATCGCGAAGAGGCTCGACCTGCCCTACGAGTGGGTCGCGCACCTCGCCAGGGACGAGACGGTCCCCGTCGACGTCCCGCCGCTCGCCGGGCTGCGCCCGGAGAAGCACCGCTCGTTCGAGGGTGACCTCCAGCTGGTCGTCGAGGCTCGTGACCAGGCGCTGGTGCCGCTGCGGAACGCCGAGCGGCGCTACGCCGAGGCGCGCGCGGCCTGGTTCGAGGCGCTGGCCGAGCACCGTGCCGTCGTCGCCGATGGGCTCCGCGCCGCGGTGGACGGTGACGCGAAGGTGAGTGAGGTCGCGAGGGGTGCTTCGGTTCCGGTCGACGTCGTCAGGTCCGTCGTCCGTGGCGCCGGCTTCCCGACGGTTCCCGACCTGGGAGCCTCGCTCGGCCCGTCCTGCGACTGCACGACGTCGTCGGGCGCAACGAGCCAGGTCGTGCCGAGCGGCGCCGGCGGCAGGCGCCGCGCCGCGAAATCGATCCGGGGACCGCCCGGCCACTGGTCCGGACTGTTCGACAAGGGGCGTGCGCTGCGCGGCGCGCTGCTCGAGGCAGAGGGGCACTGGCGGCGCTGGCAGTGGGCCGCGCGGGAGGCAGCGGCTGCCGCCGGGCGGGCCAGGGAGGCGCGCGAGGACTACGAGCGGCGCGCCGGCGGGGTGCTGGCGATCGTCAGCGGCACCGCGCCTGGCGTGGGCGGGCGCGCGCTCGCGGACGCGACACAGGCTGTTGCCGAGTACACCCGGCAGGCCGCGGAAAGCCAGCAGGCCTACATCGCGGCGATCACCCCCGCGGTGCGGGCCGCCGCGCAGGACGGCCTGCCCCTCGCCGTGATCATGCGCCGGACCGGACTCGGCTGGGCGACGGTCAGCGATATGGCCAACCTGGGCCGCTCGGACCCCGACCTCCGCAACAGGTGGGATCCGCTGATCGATTGGTGGATGACCTTCTGGGGCCTGCGGCACCCGATGAAGCACTACACGCTGGCAGACGGGAAGCGGGTGTCCGAATCCTGGATCCGCACCCAGCTGGAGCTCGCGGGCGGCGGCGAGCTGGCGATGTATCACGGGCGGGTCATCGGCCTGGTCAACGAGTCGCGGATGCTGACGTACCTCTACTCGGACGGGCACTTCCACCACGCCGGCTACGACCACCCGCGCAGCACCAGCATCGACCGGTTCCAGACGATGCTGGTCAACGCCGGGCACCAGGGTGTGATCACGTTCCACCCGATCCCGCAGCGCGGGAAGGGCCTGGCCACGGCCGGCGGCCTCTTCTACTACGCCGTCCCAACCGTGCTGAAGCTCGGGGTGGTGTTCGAGGTCGCGATGCTGCACATGTGGGGCAAGTACCCCGACGTGCTGCTGCTCGACGCCGTCCGGCGGCTTCCTCAGCGTCTGAGCTGGCGCACGGTGGTCGGCGTCGTCGGCGCGCGCCTCGACGTCCCGGGAGCCCTCGCCTACCTGCAGGCCATGGCCATCATCAACCCCGACCTGGCGGTGCTCGTCGGCGAGACCACGATCGCCAAGGAGGCCGTCACCGTCCTGCTCGGCCATGAGGCGATCCAGACGCTCAACCCCGAGTGGGAGAACCAGATCGAGCGGCTGGTCACGGCCGCGGGGCTAGTGCGTGCCGCGGTCCGCGACGGAGAGCACCCGCTGGGTGCCGACGACCTTCCCACCGAGCTGCGCGCCCTGATCGCCGGCGAGCGCGACGACGCGGGTCGCGATCCGATGGCGCTGATCCCGGCCCT
Source organism: Pseudonocardia cypriaca (assembly GCF_006717045.1). NCBI lineage: Bacteria > Bacillati > Actinomycetota > Actinomycetes > Pseudonocardiales > Pseudonocardiaceae > Pseudonocardia > Pseudonocardia cypriaca. The sequence continues at coordinate 941,064 of NZ_VFPH01000003.1, read as the reverse complement.
GCTCATCCACGTGGACGCCGTCAAGGACCTGCTGGTCCGCGCCGGGCACGAGCGCGAGTCGCACGACCTGATGTCGCGGGCGGAGCTCCAAGCGCTCGACATCTACAACCCGAACGTGCGCGAGCTGCTCGAGGCGTCGGAGCGGGTCGGGTACCTGGTGGTCCTGCACAACGACTTCGGCCTGGCCCGGATCCTCGCGGACGGCAGGCTCGGGTTGTCGACACCGGACGAGCGGTTCGGGATGTCGTTGCTGTCGCTGCTGGCCGAGTACCCGAACGCGAAGGTGACCTTGGCGCACCTCGGCGTCGGCAAGCACACGACGCTGTCCGTCGAGCATCTCGACGTGATCGAGCGCGTCCTCGACAACCCGAAGTTCGCGCACATCTCGTTCGACATCTCGTGGAGCGAGGTGGCCTACCACCTGCAGGAGACCCAGGCGATCACCGATCGGTTCATCGAGCTCGTCAGGAAGCACCACACGCGGATCATCGGCGGCACCGACGCCGTGAAGCCGGAGTCCTACCCGCAGTACGTGCAGTGGATGCACGACATGGAGCCGGTGTTCCGCCGGATCCGCGACGAGGTGGGCGAGGAGGCCTACCACAACATCGCCCACTCCAACCTGGAGCGGCGACTCATCGCGGCGCGGACCGACGTGCAGCGCTGGGCGTACGTGCAGCTCAGGTCGGGTGCGTGGAACGAGTTCCGCGCGGAGTTCTCGCCGGAGCGCAACGCGGTCATCGACGACTTCCTCATCCGCTACGAGCTGGAGATGGGCGACCCGTCGGCGGAGGAGCTGGCGCGGCGCGCGGCGATCGCCGTGGACGGTCCCGGCGACTGGAAGTCCCCCCGTACGCCGGGCGCCGAGCAGGTGCGCAGCTTCGTCCGCTGGAACAACGCGGTGACCCCAGAGGTCGCGCGCGAGGGCCGGATGATGACGTGGCGCCTGTTCCGCACCGCGGCGAAGGCCGAGTACGCGGCCCGCGAGGAGACCAGGGCGAAGAAGAAGGAGGCCGCGAAGCAACAGAAGGCGGACCGCGACGGGCTCGCCCGCGCCACCGACGCCGCTGCGCTGGATCTCGTCGACGCGGGCGGCAACCCGTACACGATCCAGGCCTTGATCGGTGCTCACCAGACCGAGCACGCCTTCCGTGACCAGGACCTCGCGCGGTGGGTGCTCGACGAGATCCAGCACACGGAGCTCGCGCAGCGGGCCGACCGGGCCGAGATCGGCCGCATGCGCAAGCGGTTGCTGATCTGGACCGCCGTCGCGACCGTGGTCACGATCGCCGCGCTGGTTCTCGGCTGGGCGTGGCTGACCCCGGTGTCGGCGATGGCGAACTACACGGCCTTCGCCGTCCGCGGTGCGCTGAACACGCACCGGATGGCCTACGTGCAGCAGATGCGCGTGCTGGTCGAGTCGGTCCTGGAGCGCGGCCAGTTCATGCCGGAGAAGATCAACAGGCTCGTCGATGTGATCGGCAAGTACGCGGCGTTCGACGCGGCGCTGCCGGAGCGGCTCACCGAGTTCGACCGGTTGGCCAACGAGATCAAGGTCGAGGCGCGCATCCTCATGGAGAAGGGCCTCGACAACGAGAGCGCCTGGAGCCGGTTCGAGACGAAGCTCTCGAGGTTCGGGCGCTTCCTGCTCAGGGCCGGCACCGCGTTCGGCGCGCAGGCGCAGGCGTTCCACGGCCTCAACCCGCACGCCGGCCTGCTCGGCAGGCTGCTCGCCACCACGCTGGCGGCGACGCTCGTGGTCAACCTCTTCTTCCACGTGCCCGCTGCGATCGCCGGGTTGGCGGCAGGCTCGGCGATCGACCTGCTGGTCAACGGCTCGTTCGCCGTCGCCGACCTGCTGTTCCTCGGCCAGGCCCTGCCCGCGATGATCACCGGCTGGGTCGGCTACGACGCCAGCGCCTACCCGCTCATCCGCAAGGACTTCCACCTGGCGGCGCTGCCGATGGTCACGCTCGCGAGCTTCCTGCTCTCCGTCCAGCTCGCGTTCGTCGCGCCGAGCCTGATGGTGATCCCGGCGCTCACGCTGACCTGGTCGTCGGCCTACCTGTCGAGGCTCGCGATCATCGCCGAGTCCTGGCTGGGCCGGATCTCCCCCCGCTTCGGTGCCGCCGCGGCGATCGTCCAGGCGCTCAGCCTGATGTCGTTCGGCGTGCACGCGCTGCTCCCGACGCACTGGGTGCCGCTCGTGACCGCGGTGGTCGCCGCGCCCATCGGCATCTACCTCGTCTCCCGCATCGACTCGTGGCTGGCGAAGCTGATGCGCGACCCGAACCGCCTGCGCCTGCGCCGCCTGCTCTCCGGCGGGCTGGTTCTCCTCGGGGCGGCCGTGATGGCGGTGGTGGTACCCAGCGAACGCTCGCAAGCCGCCGACGCGACCGGTGTCGGCCCGACCGGTGGGCCGAACGAGCCCGGTGCGCTGTTCGACTTCCTGTCCGGCGTGCACCTGTTGATCGGTGCCGGTGTCGCCGCCGTCGTCGCCGGCGCTGTGGCTGCCCGGGTCGTTGCGCGGGCGCGCGGACCTCCTCCGGCGCGGCTCGCCACCGAGGCCGACCTGCAGCGGATCAGGGACGAGCTGATCGTCTCCGAGTACGGCGTGATCATCGCGCCGAAGCGGGCGTGGCGGTACGAGGACCGCACGGTCGGCGAGGACCGGCTGCGTTCGTACGGACGGGAGCTGCGGGTCGAGACCGGATCGTTCCTGCTGGTCACGCACGCCGACGCGAACGGGTTCTACTTCCCCGCGGCGGACGCGATCATCCGACTGACCTTCGAGCAGATGCAGGGGCTGCTGGTCTCGCTCCCCGAGTTCCGCGCGTGGCGTGACCGGACCGCCGTGGCGGGCGACGAGCCCCTGTTCGACGCCGTCGCCTGCCGCCTCGGCTGCATCGGCGAGAAGGACGCACGGACCCTCGCGGGCGGCCTCGGTGTCACCATCCGGGCGCCGGAAGGCGACGTGGACGTGTTCGCGCCGGCGACCGCGGGTGGCGCGGCCCGGATCAGCCCGGTGTCGGGTGGCTGGGTCGACCTCCTCCCCGACGGCTCGCGGCGCCCGGCGCTCGCGTCGATGCCGCTGATCGCGCCGGACCTGACACCGGGTGCGCGGCGGTTCGCGCCCGGCGGGTACCTGGCGCGTGGCCCGCCGGCGGGAGGGCTGCCGGTACGCGCCGGCGGCGATGAGCAGCCTTCCCGAACAGAAGAACAGCAGCGCCTCCTCGACAAGACGTTGGCCGACCTGGCCGACGGCGGCGGCTGGAAGAAGGGCATCTCCGAGACCGCCCGTCGGGAGATCGACGAGGCCCGCAAGAAGATCCCGGCCGATTGGACGCCGCCCGTTGTCGGCGCGGGCCGTTTCGGCATCGACAAGAAGTCACCGATCCGCCCGATCTACGAGGCGCTGCGCAAGGGCAGCCCGGAGGGCGTCGGCGACGTGCCGTTCCAGGGCGCTCCCCGTCCCAAGCCCGGCGACATCGACCCCGCTCGTCCCAGCACGAGGATGAAGCCGACGGCCAATGATCCGACCGTCGCGCAGGTTTCGCCGGACCACGTCGTGCCGCTCGCGAAGATCGTCAACCTGCCCGGCTTCTGGCGGCTCGGCACGGACCTGATGTACGCGATCGCCAACGCGCCGCTGAACCTGCAGTGGCTGTCGCGCTCGGTGAACCAGTCGAAGGGCTCCGGCACCGCGGCGAACGTGTCGAAGGCCGACCCCCAGTGGCAGCGGGACCAGGCCGCCATCGAGGACTGGCTCCTCGACAAGCTGCGGGACGTCGTCGACGACCTCCTCGTCAGCCAGGGTGACCAGCCGTCGAGGCCGGAGACCGAGCGGGTGCCGGGCACCGAGCGCCCCGGCCGGCCGAGCATGCCTCGTGCGCCCCCCGCGGGTGGGCTGATCCGGCTGCCGGTCCTGCAGTGGTTGATGCACCGGCTTCTCGGCGACGGCCCCGACGCCCTGGCCGGACGGTACGGCGCCCCACGGGACGAGATCGGCGGCGACCAGCCGCGTGGCGGTTCCAGCCGTGGGCGGGACCAGGCCACACAGATCGACGACGACGCGCTTGCGCCCGGTGAGCTGTGGCGGCGGTACGGCGTCGGTGGCGCGTCCGCCGGTGCCAACCAGGTGGCCCGTGGACTCGCGGGCGCCATCGGAGACCGCGCGCAGTCCGCGCACTGGCGGGCCATGGCCGACAAGTTCGTCCACGACTACCTGGCGGACACCCCCGAGACGGCCGACAAGGACCGGTGGCTGCTGGTCAGAATCCACGTCGACCCACACGCAGTGGGCTTCCTCGACAGCGTCCTCAGCGGCTGGCGCGTGACCCTGACCGATGCAGAGCACCACGCCAACAACATGAAGCGCAGCGAGATGCTCGCCGAGGGTTACCGGGGCCGAGTCGTCGAGCGCGGCGACGTGGTGATCGCCGAGGGCTCGGACGACTGGGACCCCGGCTACTCCGGCGCGGTGGAAGGCCGGGGCTCCGACCACATCGACCCGGCCAGGACCAGCGGTGACCGCGGCTACGCCGGTGACGCGACGAGCTCGACGTCCCCGACCCGCCAGAACCGGTCGCGGCCCGAGGAGCCCTACCTGCCCGAGAACGTCAACCGCGGGGAGTTCGAGTACCACCTGCGGCAGTGGGACGAGTTCGTGGAGAACGCCGACTCGCTCCAGCAGCGCCGGTACAACGTCGGCCGGTTCATCCTCAGCGGTGACCAGCTCGCCCGCCGGATGATGGTCGACGAGCTCGTCACGTGGTTCCGGGAGCGGGTCGCGCCGAACGAGCGGCCGGTCGTCGCGGATGCGATCGCGGCGAAGCGGCCGCGCATGAAGGGCCTGCTCATCCAGGTCGACCGCGTTCTCAGGAGCAAGGCCCTCGGCGGCCTCGGCGACCGCTTCCTCAGGGTGAAGCCGATCCGTGAGCGCAGGGTCGTCACCGAGGCGGACATCGCCGAGTGGGCCGAGGACTGGCACTGGTTCGCCGAGAACGTCGACGTCCTCACCGACAGCGTGCGGTACAACGGCGCGTACATCGAGGCGGCGGACGTGACCTTCCGTCGCGAGTTCGCCGCTGAACTGGTCGAATGGTTCGGCAGCAGGGTCGAGCCGGAGGACCGACCGGTCGTCGCACAGGCGATGCTGGCCGCGAACCCCGGGCTCAGGTCGATCCTCAAGCGCGTCGACAGGAAGCTGGAGAGGACGGGCAAGGGCGGTCTCGGGTGGGGCCTGCTCGGGGTGTCCGCCGTGGTCGGCGGGTCGGTGGTCGCGGGGGTGATGGGCACCTCCGGCACGGCGAAGGCGGACACGACGTCCGGCCCCGGTGAGGCGGTTGTCCGCGGCCTCGAGCTCGACCTCTCCTCGATGATCGACTTCGTCGTCACCGCGGGAGCCACCGCGTTCGCGATCGTCACGGTCGGGGTCGTCGCCACCGTGTTGTACCGGGCCACGGCGATGCTGGTCCGGGCGATCATCCGCGGGCTGCGCGCAATGGCGGGGCACGGCTTCGCGGTCCGGCAGTGGCTGCGCGACCGGGCGCCGCCGGCGCTCGGACGGGCCCTCGCCATCGGCGGAGCCGCCGCCGCCGCCCTGCTCGGCGCGTTCGCTCCCGGCCACGCGGCGGAGCCGGACCACGTCATCGGCGAACCGACCCGGCCGCAGATCCGGTTCGACGACGACTTCGCGTACGACCCGCGCGAGAGCGCCGAGATCGCCGACCACCTGGCGTGGGCGAAGTGGGCGGTCATGCTCGGGGTGGCCGGGGACGTGCGCCCCGACCTGGCCGACGGCACCGCGCTGTACGCGCACTACCGCGGCGGGACCGGCACGTCGGTCACCGTCGACCTCGAGAAGGGGTACCGCGAGGACCCGGAGATCCGCGGGGCCGTCCGGACCGAGATCGACAGGGCCGTCGCCGCCGCCGAGCGGATCCACCGGGAGACCGGGCGGACGACCTTCTCGATCACCGGGCCGGGCAGCGCATGGGGGACCGCAACCGAGAACTGGCAGAAGACGCTGGGTCACTACACGACCTGGGCCAGCGCGGACGTCGTGGTCACCGGTTCGCGGATCACGATGGCCCTGACGGTGCACGCCGAGGACCGCTACAACTTCAACCGCGACACGAGCGCGGCGAGCGACGAGAACGGTCGCTTCGAGGTGCTGGGCTGGGCCCGCTCGTTCGACACGCACGGCGCGCTGTCCCGGACGGTGTCGTGGGACGTGAACGGGAACGGGCGGACCGTCGAGACCCCGGCGACGGTGCGCCCCTCCGGTCTCGGCGCCGGACCGTCGCACGGTCTCATCACGGGCGGCATCGCCCTGCTCACCGTCTTCCTGATGGGAAGGCGCACGCGGATCGGTGAGCCCGGTTCGCGCCGCAACGGCCCGCCCGCCACCCGGCAGCACTCCGGCAGCACGCGGAGTCGTGCTCCTCCGGATGATGACCGAGTCGGGCGCTCCGGCGAGCGGCACGGCCGGAGCGAAGACGTCGGCACGACGGACGGGTCCTCGGTCGCTGGAGACTCCTCGATCGATTCCTCGAGCCGTCCGGGCGTGCTCGGACGCTTCGTTGCGCTCGTCCGGAAGGTTGTCGGCGCGATCGCGAGGCTCGTGGGCCGCGGTACGGCCGCGTTGGTGCTGGCCGGCGGGGTGATGCTCGCCGGGCCCACGCCGAAGGCGGAGGGTGCCGGAATGATCGCGGGCTCCGCGTCGGGGGTCGACGTCGGCGCGATCGGTCTCATCGCCGGAGTCGTCGTCGGCGCGCTCGTGGTCGTCCGGCGGATGGTGTCGGCGCACCTCACGGCTCGCCAGCAGGCGGCCGTGGATGGCCTCCTGGGAGTCGTCCCGGATCAGGTGGCCGACAACCTGCTGAACCTGATGACGCGGTGGAGCAGGGACGGCCGCTTGCGGGCACCCGGCCGGGAGGAGTTCCCGAGCTTGCCGCGCGGTCCACCGGACCTGAGCGGCGTCGTCTACGTGGACGGCGACGAGGCCGCCGCGCGCGAGGAACTGCGCGACGCCGGCCTCGACCTCGAATGGTTCGACTCGATCGGCTGGGTCGATCTCGAGATCAACCCCGGCGGGGACGGCGTGATGCTCCGCAGCAGGCTGCAGGTGATCCATGACCTGATGGCGAGCGGACATCTGCCCTCCACCTGGTTCGACTTCCTCCGCTACTACGTGACCCGATTCCGGGTGCAGGGGTTCATGCACTCCGATGACGGGCTGTCGCGCGCCGAGTTCGCTGCGCAGCTGTTGGCGATGCTCGACAAGGCTCGGTCGGCTGCCGCCGAGGGCGCAGATCCGCTCTGGGCCGGTGCCGCCGACCTCCTGGTCCAGGTCCGCGCTCAGCGCGATGGCCAGGTCACCGATGGCATCGGGCATGTCGTGGCAACGACGGAGGAGAACGCGTTCATCCTGGTCTCACGCCGCCTCGTGCCTGCAGACGCACGACTCGAGGTCGTGCACGGGAACAAGAGGTGGGCGTCGGCGCGACTGGTTCGCCCTGGCGTCGGCCTCGTCGTCAAGCTCTGGGCGAAGATCGACGAAGAATACGACGGCATCGAGGGGTTCCTTGCCGCCCACATGGCGCGCAACATCGATGTCGCCGTCATCGCGGTCCGCTTGAACGCGGGCGAGCAGGAACTGTTCGCCGATGCCGGCCGCGACATCGGCGAGACGGTCTCTCGTATCGGCCTGATGGCACCGCCGAATCTCGTCCGTGCGTTCCTGGAGGCCACGGGACTGCCCAGCGGCGTGGGACGAGTGACCGGGAAGCAAGCCGAGAAGCTCGATTATCACGAAACCTCCATGGTGTACCCCCGGTCGGGGGACAACGCGACTGCGGTGCTGAAGGCCACGCCGCGGCGCGGCAACGATCTCCGCAACCCCGTCAACACGAGGGGTTACGTGGCGTCGTTGTTCGTGGTGGTGTCGTTGCTCGTGGTGGCGGCGATGGCCGGGACGCCTGTCGCGGTCGCGGTCGCGGCGATGCTGCTGATGCAGCGGATGATCGGCCGGTTGCGCCCGTGGCGGGCGCTCGGGCTCGTCGTCGGTGCGATCACTGCGATGGCGGTCGGGGCGGCGGCGGCAACGATCGGGGCGGCCCTGATCGCACTCACCGCCGCGACGACGGTCGTGGAACTCGGACGTCAGCGGAATCGTCCGCCGGTGCTACCGGCGAACCGACGGATCCGCATCACGGTCGCGGCGATGCAGGAGGTCCTCGGAACGGGATCCGAGGGTGATCCGTCGCGCTCGACGGAATCCAGCGGCCTGTTCACGACGCGACGGAACGCGCTGGTCGCCGTGGAGCTGGATGGATCGGTACCGGAAGAGGTGCGGAGCGTCGTTCGCATCGGTGTGGGCTGGATCGCCAGCGGAACCGGCGTTGTGGTTCGCAACGACGGCCGGTGGGCCGACATCCTCACGAACCTGCACGTCGCGATCGACGGAGTGCCGATCTGGGTGCGTACTCAGGGCAGGGTTCGCCGAGCAGTGCGGCTTCCCGACGCCTCGCGGGACGAAATCCACAGCTGGACCAGGTACTACGGTGTGCCGTCGGACTACCTGTCCGTGACGGATCTGCGGGTGATCCGCATCGACTCGCGGGGGCTCGACCTCGTTCCGGCTGAACTTGCGACCCAGGACCACTCGGGGAAGCTGGGAATCGCGGTCGGTTTCGGTGGAGGCGGGGCATACGGGTTCTTGTCTCTCCTCGGCAAGGCGCCCAAGCCCATCGTCGGGATCGGCGAGCTCTTCTCGTACGGCGCGAGCCTGGCTCTGCGCACGTCGTGGCGCGTGATGGGCGGTATGTCGGGAGGGCCGGTCTTCGTGCGTGAAGGCGGTCGCCTGGTCATCGGCGGTTTGACCAACGCAGGCATTGTCGAGATGTCCGAGAAGCATGACGGTTGGTCGTTCCAGGTTCCCGCGCCCTTGATCAGGGCGTACCTCTCGGCGCTGGAGGGGCGTGCGTGGGGAATGGAGTACGGGCGCCCGAGCGTGGACTCCCTGGGCGTGCGCAGAACCGGAACCCGCCGCAAGCCCCGCGGCTACAACGACGATTCACGTCCCGCGACGGACGAGGATCTGCTGCGGATCGCGAACGACCTGGTCATGTTCGAGGGGGGCGCGGTCTTCGCGCCGCGGGCCGTGCAGCGCGATGCCGGCAGCATCGGCGAGAACCCGCTCGATGCGCCCGCTCTCGGCCTGCGCCCGGCCGGTCGCCACTTCGCGTTCGTAGCGCCCGCCCACGACGGTGAGTTCTACTACCCGTTCGAGGACATCGACGTCCGGTTGAGCCCGGAGCAGGTCGCCGGCCTGCTGACCGCACACCCCGGGTTCCGACCGTGGCACGAGCGTGCCGCCGAGTCGGCGGGTGAGTTCGCCCTCGTGGTCGTGGCGGCGGACATCGCGGGCTGGTACGGGGACGAGTCGATGCGCGGGTTGTCCCGTGCACTCGGTGTGCGGGTGCTCGCCCCGAACGCGGAGGTGGTGGTGCATCCGGCCGCCGATCCTGGCACCGCGGCCCGGATCGAGCTGAAGCGCGCGTCGGACGGTTTGCCCGGTGGGTGGCTCGACGTCCACGCCGACGGCCCCGTTCGGCTGGCGCCGGCCCCGGTCGAGCTGGTCTCGCCGGAGGCCGCACCGGCCCCGGCACGGCTCATCCCGGCCGGTCAGCACGCGCGTGCTCCGCCCGGTGCCACGAGCGCTCGGCCGGGCGGGGCCGCGCTGATCGTTGCCGGACTCGCCGGAACCGTGCTCGGCCTGATCGGCATGTTCGGGACGGCCGGCACCGCGGAGGCCGCCACGTCGCAGGGCGGCACCGAGGCGGCCACCGCCGTGGCCGCGGCGGGCGGCACTCAGCTGCCGGTGTCGGTGTTCGGTCTTTCCCCGCTGGCATCCGGGGCGGTCGTCGTGGTTGCGGCTGCAGTCGCGACGGGCTTCGCGATCTGGATGTGGCTGCGCGGTCGGTCACCGCCCGCCGGCGATTCGCTCGTTGCCCACGCCCGGGCGGCCGCGGCGAGCCTGCCGAGCGAGGGCGTGCTCGGGCGGTTCGACGAGCGCAACCACGAGGCGCTGGCACCGATGCGGGAGCTGGCGTTCCGTGACCTCTTGACGGAGACGGCAGACGGCAGCTGGCGGCGCGTTGCTCAGCAACACGAGGTGCTGGCGATGTTGCGCGGGCCGGCGTATCGCCACATCTTCGGCGACGTGCAGCCGGAACCGGCGATGGCTGCGCTCGACGCGATGGCATCCCATGCTCACGTCCCCGCGAACCCGGTTCACACGGGCGGCTTGGCACTGCCGACCTTGCGTCGGGCCATCGCCGTGATCAAGGCGAAGATCGTTGCGGGTGTGGGTGACGTCGTCGCGCTCGAACGCGAGCTCCGGTCGCTGCGCGCGCAGGAGGAAGGCCTGAGCACCGACCCGAGCGATGCCTTCGACCTGCAGGGGTGGGATGACCTCCCCGAGAACGTCAAGGACACGTTCACGTTCGCGTACCGGATGGTCGTCGAGAGCGGTCCGGGGGTGTGGCTGGACAAGGCGACCGATCGCCGCCCGCGGGTCATGATCCTCGGCGAGGCGGATTTCCGGCGGGAATGGGCGAGCGGCGAGGCTCTTCCCCGAGCCTTCCACTCGGCGGGAACGCTGTACTTCAGGCTCGAGACCTTCGACGCCGCCGGCCTCGATCTGCCATGGTTCCCCGCGCACCTGATCGATGCGGCGTCGACCTTGTTGCACGAGTGGGTGCATGCGGTCGACCGTGCGCTCGAAACGGCGCCCGGCATGCAGTCGGAACGGAATGCCTTCTGGGTGCAGCACCTGTTCATGCATCTGTGGACGGAACGGGCCGCATCTCTGCGCGCCATCCATCCTCTCGCCGGTAATGGGTCGCCACCTGCAACCACCACGGCCCGCATCGAGATCCTCGACGCGCTCATCCGCGACTGGCGCCCTGAGCATCAGGCGCCGCGGCAGTACCGGCTCCCGGCCGGCTACGAGCGGACCTTGTCTCCCAGGTCCACGATGCTCCTCCTCGCACTCGGCACGGCGGGTCTCGGACAGCTCATAGGTCTGTCGCTCTACCAGATCTCGGCTGCGGTTCTCGTGGTTTCGGTCGCGTACACCGCTCGATACGCCGGGTTGTTCGTACGCAAGGACCGGCAGCCCGAATCGTTCGTCGAGGGGTTCGACGCCGACCGGACGGGTCCCGAGGGGACGAGCGAGGAGGTCGCGGGGTCCGCGCAGACAGCGACGCTGCTCGAACGCTCCCTCGCCATCCTCCGCAGGGCATTCGCCGCGGTCGCGAAGCTGTTCGGCGTGGGCGTGGCCGTTCTGACCACGTTCGTCGGCTTGTCGCTGCTCACTCCGGCCCCCGAAGCACGAGCTGTCAGCCTCGGAACGGAGGTCGCGGCCGACCCGTCGCTGCTCGGCGGCTTGTTCAGCTCGCCGCTGCACGGGGCCATCACGGTCGTGGTCGCGATCGCTGCAGTCATATACGTCGCGTGGCTCGTGATGCGCTGGATCGGCGAGCGACGGCAGGAGGCGTGGCTCGAACAGGTCCGGGGCTGGAACGAGATCGGCTGGGCTCACCTGAAGGACGCGCCACTGGCGTTCGCGATCTGGCGGGTGACCGCGGTGGCGGACGGGCGCCCCACGCTGCGCCTCGATCGGCCTGGTCGCATGTTGGCGAATCTGATGGCTCGGCCCGGGTTCGACGCTGCTCTGGCCGATGCCGTGGAGGCCGCCCTCGTCGTGGTCGAGGAGACCGCCGGTGGCCGGGTGCTGCGCTCGAGCGAGAACTACCGCAGGTTGGCCGACGAGGCGCCGAGGGAGTTCGTCGCCGCTCTCTCCCGCAGCCCGGCGGCCACGCTCGACGACAAGGCTCTGGCCACCCGATCCACGCAAGAGGCTGCCGGGCTCGTCTTCGCAGGGCTGCGCAACGCGATCTGGGCGCACCGCAAGGCGACGGCCGGAAACGGCGGGCGGAAGGGGGGCTCACGTGAGCTTCGCGCGCTGTTCGCCCCGATCCGTGCCGCGAGCAAGGCGGTGAACGCGGCCCGGCGCGACCTGTCGAAGGCTCGCTGGAAGGCGGATCGCGTCGAGCGGTTGGAGCAGCTGCGGGTCCAGCGCTCGGGCATCGGCTTCGCGCGCCAGCTCGTCCTCGCGTCCTTCCCGGTGACGGGCGGCTGGTGGCTGCTGGTCACCGGCCTGAAAGCGGCAACGACATCGGTGCGAGTCGGGATGGCCCGCCTGCGGCTGCCCGCAGAGGTTCGCGGCATGGGCCTCGACGCCGCCCGCGCGAAGTTCGCCGGGCCGGTCGCGACCGCCGCGCAGGCGCTGAAGTCGGCACAACGCGACGAGCAGCACGCGGTGTTGGCCGTGGCGACCGAGGCCACGCTCGACGAGCGCTACCGCGGCGCCGACGTGGCTCGCGAGCTCGACAGGGCCGTGTTGGGGTGGAAGGGACGGTTCCGGCCACTGGTCATCGGGGGCGCGAGCGGCTGGCCGGGGCAGGTTGGCGGCGCGTCGCAGGTGGCGTCGACGGAGTTCGCCGCCGGGTTCGGGATCCCCGAAGCCGACGTGGTCTCGCAGGCCGCGATCGGGACGACCGTCTCCGCGTTCTCCGGCCCCGCCATCGCGGCTCTGGGTGTCCGCCTGATCCGGAACACGTTCTGGATCCTGTTCTTCTCCCTCTCGGCCGCTGTCGGGCTCGGCGGCATGGCCCTCGTGCCCGCGGCGGCGACATTCCTGCCGGGAGCGTTCCTGGTCTCGCTGGCAGGGCTGGCGGTCGGGCTGATGGTGGGCAAGGAGGAGATCGACCATCCGGTCTCAGCCGCGATGAAGCCGGTGCGGAACGGTCGTAGGGACCTCGGGTTCAAGATCGTGCAGCTCGGTGTGCCGGCCCTCGTCGCGAAGTCGATCCCCGTGATCGGGCTGTCCGCCACGCTGGGCGTGCTGTCGGTGGCGACCGTTCTGCTGACGGCGGCGGTCTGGGTCGTCCTGCGCGGAGTGGATCCCGAGGCTCGGCCGCGCGCACCGCCGTCGGTCGGGACGGCGCTGCTCGGTGGCCTCTACCAGGTCGTCGGTACGCCGCGCGGTCTGGCCAGGTGGATCGCCTCGATCCCGATGCTGGCCGTGGTCACCGGGTTCTATCTCAGCGCACTCGGCGCCCCGATGCTCGACCAGATGCTCGTGATCGTGGCGCCGGAGCTGTCAGGCAGCCGGGCGGCGCTGGGGTCGGCCGTGGCCGCGGTCGTGACGGTGCGGGGCATCGCATCCCTGCTCGTCGGCGGCAACTGGCCGAAGCTGAAGAGGCTGCTGGCGACCCCGGGTGCCCTCTGGCGGCTGGTCGGCCGCGACGTCCCGCTCGGAGAACCGAGCGAGGCGCGGGTGCTCGTGGTCATCTCTGTGCTGGCGTCGGTGACAGCGGTGCCGGTTGCCTGGCTCGTGATCGCGCCGAGCGTCGTGGCGTTCGGTGCCGTCTCCGTGGTGACGGTCGTGGTCGTGACCGTGGCCCGGCTGCCACTGAACGAGTGGGCGGAAGGGCCCTCCGGCGCATCCCTGATCAACACCGGCAAGGCGCTCAGCATCGCTGCCGGCGCTCAGACCGACGCCATGCTGCTGGGCGGTTTCTCCGGCGCCGTCACCGTGCTGGTCGCGAGTGGAGCCGACTACAGCGCCCTCACGACCGAGGCGCTCGGCCGGTTCGGCCTGCTGACGCTGGCGGTGATCGGGCTCGGGATCCTGGCGTCGATCCGGGTCGCGAAACTGCGGATCGGCACGCTCGACGAGCTGAAGAAGGCGCTGACCGAGCACGCGGACGCCACCGAGGAGCAGGCCGGGACGATCGCCGGCAAGCTCTCCACGAACGGTGTGCGCGACATCGGTTCGGCCGCCGCGGCCCTCGCGGAGGGCTGGTCGCCCGCGGTGGCGGCGCCGGTTCGGGGCGAGCTGGGGCGGAAGCGCGTCGCCCAGCTCGACCTCCTGCCGGACGAGCTGCGGATGCTCCGCATCGCACTTCGCGAGTTCATCTCACCCGAGGACGCGTCGCGGCCCGGGCTGCTCACGAACGTGACCAGAACCGTCTTCCGGTGGCTCGGGCAGCGGCTTCGCTGGGTGGTCGGCCTGGTCGCATCAGCGGCATCGACCGTGGCGCTGACACCGTCGGCGTCGGCGACGACCGGGCCGAGCTCACCCGTCCACGCTTCGACGAGGGGGGCGGGTGCTCCCGGCCCGACATCGATCTGGGGCGACGTCTTCTCCACGTCGGTGACCATCGCGCTCGTCGGCGCGGCGGCCGCCGCGCTCGGGTTCGCGATCTGGTTGTGGACGGACATGCGCGCCCACGCTCGCACATTCGAGTCCGGGCGGAAGGCATGGTGGGCGTCCGCAGGCTTGGCCGTACCGGCTGGTCTGGGCTTGCTGGGGCTGGGCCTGGCGTCCGCGGCACTGCCAGGCGGCCCGGCCGACCCCGTCCCCACCCTCTCCGCCGGGGTGTTCGCCGCCGCTGCCTTCGCGATCACCTTCCTGACCACGCGGGAAAGCCCGCGACACGAGCCGGATGTCCCGCATTGGGCGCCGCTGCCCGAGCCGCCGTCGATCACGGCTGCGGTGGGCGCTCCTGCACCGGTGCCGGCGTCGAAGGCCGGCCTGTTCGTCAAGCTGCACGCCCCCAACGGGGATCCGGTGTGGCAGGCGGTCGAACTGGGCCGCGCGCTGCATCCGCTGGCGACCCGGACCGTCCGCGTTCAGCAGCAGCCGTGGGACCGCATGAGCTGGCACGAGAAGGGCGACCAGCAGGGGTCCGGCCTCCTGCTCGACGAACGCCTGGTGGTCACCAACCGGCACGTGGTCGAGCGCAAGGCCGACCCGCAGCACGTCGCTCGTACCGGGCGCAGGTACCTCCCCTACTTCAGTCGCGTCACGGTGAGGCTCGCCTCCGGCACGACGATCGAAGGCGAGGTTCTGCCGCTGCCGGACCCGACCGAGCTGGCTCTCCAGCTCATCGCGACCGGGGCTGTCGACGGGCCGACGACGTTCGAGGAGCTCCTGGAAGCAGCCGAGGAGCTCGATCTCGTTCTCGTCGAGCTGCGTGATCCCGGGCTCGTCGACGTGGATCTCCCGCCGTTCGAGCTCGCCGTGAACGTCTCCGCGGGTTCCGGCGTCGTCCCGCTCGGTTTCGGGCGGACGACGGTCGACGTCGAGGCCGCGGGGCAGACATGGCCCATCGCCGTCGCCGGTGAGCAGCTCGTGGTCAGCACCGGCACGCTGCTCGGCAGCGCGGGTGGCAAATACCGGCCTGCGGAAACGGCGTTCTCCCTCGAGCATCGCTCGCCGGCGGCCGGGCCGGGCAACTCCGGCGGCCCGCTGGCGGTGCGCGATGCGGGCGACCAGGTGCTCCGCGTCGCGGGGTTGCTCACGTCCCAGCGCACCGCCGTGCGTGCGGCCGCGATCGACGCCCTCTTGCGGGCACATGGTGTGCGGCCGCGGCTCCAGGTGCCGGAGATTCCGGGTGTGGACCCGGTGACCGATCTGGGTCCTCGCCGGACCTGGGTCGCGGACGTCGTCAACAGCATGATCACGCGGCACCGGACGATCGCCGGGCTCGACGACGGCCGGCAGAAGCGGGAGCTGGAGAGCCAGTTCGCCCGTGACGTGGCACGAGTCGCGGATCAGATGACCCCGCACGAGCTCGGGGTGGTGACGCCGGCGCTCGAGCGTGCCGCGCCGAGCCTGCACGCGCTGATCAAGGGCAAAGATCAGACCGCCGGGCCGACGGCGCCGGCAGAACGGGGCCGGGCCCGGTTCTTCCGGCAGGCCGGCGCCTTCGCCGCGCTGATCGGCGTGGCCGGCTGGTTGTTCATGACGGTCGGGGCCCGGCCGGCGTCGGCGGACCCGGGTGTCGCTGCCGGCGGAAGCGGTGACGGCTCGCCGAGCTGGGTTGCCCCGTCCCTGATCGTCGGTGGTGTCGTGGTCGCCGCTGCTGTCGCCGCCTGGAAGTACGCACGGAGGAAGGCCGTCAGGTACCTGCTCGGCCGGCATGTCGGGATCGCGGCGGCGCACGAGCAGCTCCGGCAGGCGGGACGGCCGGTCCACCCTTCGTCGGATGATCTCGGTGCGGCCGAGCAGCGTGCCGGCAGCGACCGCTTCGTGCGACTGCGTTCGACGTTCCACGACGGGGTCGAGCGCGACGACTTCGGTGTGCTGGCCGCGGCGTCGGGCGCGCTCGGGTACGTGGTGACGGACCGTCGCGCGGTGCGCGGGGCGGTGGACGTCGACGTGGTCGTGGGCGGGGGCACGGTTCCAGGTCAGGTGCTCGAGTACCCGCGCGTGGGCGACGTGATCGATCGGTGGGACGCGGCGAGCACGGAGGACGACGAGCAGGGCGGCGTGACCCGGTCGTACCTGGCGAGGCACGTGGACCTGGCACTGGTTCGTTTCGAGCTCGCCGACGCGGACCGGTTCGGTCGCGAACCGGCCGCGAGCGTCGCCTCGACCGTGGAGCTGGCCGACCGCGCCGGCCTGCGCCGGCCGGACGGCCTGATGCGTGCGTGGCTGGAGGCAAGCGGACTGGGAGGAGCCGATCTGGGCGCGCTGGCCGACAGGCCGGCCCGTCCGACCCCCCGGGCCTGGGTCAACGACCCGTCCAGGCTGCTCGACGCAGCCCCCGAACGGATGCCCGCGCAGGGCCGGCCGATCGTGCGCGACACGGTGCGGAGCCTCGTGTCCCTGGGCTTCCTCCTCGCGACGCTCTGGATGACGGGCTGGATGAGCGGATCGCTGAGGCCGCGCGACATCGACGCCGGTGAGCAGATCGCCCTCGCATTCGCCGTCGCGCTGTTCATCGGGATGCCGGGGCCGGCCGCGGTGACGCCGCTGGTCAGGTACATCGGATGGTCGTCCGCTGCCGTCATGCGACTCGGGCTCCTGGTCTACCCGCTGGCGGCGACGGTGGGTCTGTTGGCGGTGGCGCCGATGTGGGTGGCGGCCGGCTGGCCGGCCTGGCTCGGCACGGTCCTGCCGGGCTTCGTCCACGACTTCTTCCCGAGCCTCGCTCATGCGCTGTTCGCGGCGACGTGGACGGCCCTCGTGGTGGCCGCCGCGGCCGTGCCGTTCGTCCGGTCCCGGACCCGCAGGCCTGCCGTCCTCGACGAACTCGATCTCGTCGTCACGACGAAGGCGGACATCGCCAGGCTCACCGGTACCGATCCGCGTGACGACGGTCCGGTGGCGATCTCCGGTGAGTTCGAGCTGCTGGAGGGATCGCGGTCGGCCGTTCAAGCGGTCGAGCTGGGCTCGGAGGTCGTCGAGCAGGTCGACAGCGTGCTTCGTCTCGACACGGCGGTCGGGTCTGCCGGAACGACATTCGTCCTCCGCGACGACGGGGTCCACACCGACCTGGTCACCAACGACCACGTCGTCGGCAAGGCCCGGAGAGTCTGGGTGAACGCGGACGGCGTCCTGCAGGAGGCCCGCCCGCTACCCGTCCCGTCGCCGGAGACGGTCGCCGCCTGGATGCGCGATCTCGACGTCTTCCCCGGCGTGGGGATGGACGATCTCATCAAGCACGCGAAGCGGCTGGACGTGCGTCTCCTGCGGACCAGGTCGCTCGGGCGCAGGCCCCTCGACCTGGCCACACGGGAGCACTTCTTCGAGCCGACGATGTCGATCGCGTACCCGCTGGGCGGAGTTCGCAGCGGCAGGATGCCGCTGGCCAGGCGGTCGGCTCCGATCGTCGGGCTCGGCGAGGCTCGCCCGGAGGGCAATGTCGTGCACGACTCCGCCTCGGAGGACCTGGCCGTCGGCACCCGCACGACCTGGGCCATCGAAGGGGGCGCGTCCGGGAGCCCAGGACTCGTGGACGAGGACGGAACGCTCGTGGTCCACGAACTGCTCCACTGGAGTGTCCATCCGCTCCTGGGCCGCCATCCGGGGGCCAATCGCTCGTTCGCGGTAGGCGCCCTGGCCTTGCGCGCCTACCTGGCTGCGCTGGAGGAGGAGCACGGGACGCGACCCGTGGCCTCCGCGTCGGCGCATGCCGACGAGTCTCCTCCCCGTCGGTCCGGGCTCGAGCGCGCTCTCGCATGGATCGCCGCGCTCGTGGTTCTGATCAACGGGTTCCTCGCGCTGTCGAGCACTTCTGCTTCGGCTGCCTCGAACATCGAGGGGTCCCCGGAGGCCGCAGCGACCATGCTCGGGGCTTCGCCGAGCTGGCTGCTCCCGTCACTGCTCGTGGCTGGTGTCGTCCTCGTCGGCCGGTGGTACGGGGTGCGGAGGTTCGACCGGGTCGACGAGCCGTCCGACGGGGTGCTCGGCCTGGCAACCGCCGACTTCCAGAAGCCCTTCGGGCCACCGGTGGACGAGCGTGTCGCGGGTGCGCAGATGCGCGGAACTCCCGTGCAGGGGGGTCGACGGCGGGACGAGATCGTCAAGGACCTGGAGCGGGGTTCGCGGTGGCCGAGCGCGCACGCCGGCCCGGCCGGCGTGCTGGACCTGATCCGCAGGGTGGTCGCCGAGAAGGTCGCAGGCATCGAGAACGGGGAGGCGTTCCAGGCCCTCATGTCGATCAGGCGGGGCTCGCGCAACCCGCCGCACGTCCATCAGTTCTGGCTCGCCGAAACGCTCGGCGGCGATGCGAAGTGGCAGGAGATCGCGGCCGGCCACGTCGCGGAAGGCGACGACGTCGTCCGGGTCTACTTCCGCACCGCCGACGGAGCGCTGCACGAGTACACGGAGTCGTTCCTCGCCGAGGTGCTGCTCGGAGCGGGACCGGAGCTCCGCCACCTCATCGCCGTCATCGCCGAGCGGACCCTGGCATCGCAGACGATCGACGACGACCGGCTGCTGACCAGGCGGGCACTACGGCAGCTGGAGCTCATGAGCGTGGAGGCCCCCGACGCCCTGCGAGCTCTCGTCGACGACTACTCGCGGGTTCAGCTCCACATCCGCACCGTGTTCGGCGGCAGCGGACCGCTGTGGACCGCGCTGCTGTTGGCGTTCGCAGCCGAGTTCCACGAGGCGGCCGAGGCGGCGTTGACGGGAGCCACGGGGGTGACGGCTGCGGACGAGGCGTTGGTGCTCGCCGACGCCGCCACCGCTGCGATCCAGACGCTCACGGCCTTCCTGCCGGGAAGCACCGGCCAGCTCGCCGCGCGGGCGCACCTGCTCGACGCGATCGAGGCCGCCGTCGGTGCCCTGTCCGACGACCACCGCTCGCCCGACGAGCTGGCACGAGCGGCGGCGCGCACGCAGGACCTGCTCGCGCGAGCCCGTGCGCTGGTGGAAGCCGGTCCGGGGGTGCGCCCCGATCAGTCGCAGGGCGCTGCCGTGGTCGTCGAGTGGCTCTCGATGGCGACGATCACCGCGGACGGGGTGCGGCCGTCCGACGACGCGCTCGGGCAGGCGGCAAGGACCGACCCCGACGTGCTGCAGGCGTTGATCGACGGCCGCCGGGTCGTCCAGGACCACGTCCTCGATCTGTTCGGGGACGACGAGCTGCGCGTCCGGCTGCTGACCTACGTCGACGAGCTCGTCGCCGCTGCCAGGAGCGCTCTGACCACCGCGTCCGACTTCACCGCGGTGCTCGGCGAAGCCACCCTGCTCCATCACGTACTGCAGGCCGCTCGTGAGGGGTTGGGCAAGAACGTGCCGGCCTCGCCGGAGCAGCACTGGCTGCGCGCCGAGCTGTTCAACGAGACCGACGTTGTGTACGAGCGGCTCGGGAGGCTGCTCGTCGAGCTGGTCGATCTGGAGGACATGGACGGGCTCCCGTCGCGCGCCGTGCTCGCTCGCCTCCGCGCGGAGCTCGACGAGCTCGGCTCGCCCGTGTGGGCGGTGACGCTGCGGGTCTGGACGGTGCTCGGTGACGGGCGCATCCAGGGCGGCGGGCTGATCATCGGCGGCGCCGAGCCGCACGAGGAGCGGCTGCTCGGGCGCATCCTCCGGTCGGTGGCCGCCGCGCTGGCACCCGAGGGCGGCGAGGTCGACGTCGACTGGCACCTGGTCGCGGCGCCGCTGCGCAGGGCCGGACTGAGCCGCCTCGGCACGCAGATGATCGCCTACACCGTCTTCGGCGAGCTCGGCGACGACCGCGTGTGGACGGTGTCGTTCACGCACGTCAGCGCGGTCTTCGCCGGGTCATCGGAGGCGCGGGAGCTCATCGCCGGGCACGAGGGCCTGCATCATCGGCATCCCCACGGCTGGGAGGGCCACGACGCGCACGCGTCGACGACCCTCCAGCGGCTCGACGGCGTGTTCCCCGGCTGGCGTGACCGGGTCCGGGAAGCGTTCGAGCAGGTACCCGATCCGACCGGCGGCGACATCACCGTGCTGGACGCGGCGGCCGCGCGGTCCACCGTGATCGGCCGGTACGGCCGCCACGGCTTCATCGAGCTGAGCGGGCTCGACGTCGACGAGCTGCCGGCGCACTTCACCGCGCTTCGCGTGCGCCACGGCTACCTGGACGGGATCGCCGTGAGCGGAGCCGAGCACGGCATGTCCGGCGCGGACGTGCCGGACGACGTCGTCGTGGTCGGCGCAGGCGGGGTGCTGGACATCGACGCGGTGGTCCTCGCCGAGGTGCGGGCGCTACCGCCGGGTACGCAGCATGCACTCTGGCGTGACGCGCTCGCGCGGCTCGCGGGTGGGACCTGCTGCGTCGTCGCGGCGGAGGTGCCGGGTCTCCCGCGGACGTGGCCCTACCTGCGCTCGGTGCGCGCCCAGCACGCCGTGCTGGAGCGCCGCTACGGGATCGACGCCACCGGCTTGCCCGCTCCGGCGATCGCAGCGCTGAACGCGGCCGACGAAGACCTGGTGCGGTGGACGCTGCGACAGGCGCCGTCGGGGCAGGAGCGTGAAGCGCTGTTCGCGCTGGCCTACGCACTGGCGGACACCGTTCGGGTGAAGACGCTCCACGTGGACGGCAGCGTGAAGTCGGGGTCCGGCACGGTCATCGGACCGGGGATCGTGGCAACGTCGGCCGAGCTGTCGTGGGGCGCCGCCGAGTTCACGATCACGTCGCCGGACGGACACGCGTACCACGGCGTCGAGGTGGATCCGCAGTCCTTCGACGAGGCGTGGAGAGACGTGGCGATCCTGCGCGTCGACGCCCTCGCCATCGGGCCCGCCGCCCCGCGCCACCGCGGTGACATCGCCGAGGGCGCTCGGATCGTCGTGATCGGACACCCGGTGCACGGGCCTGCCGGGGTCTCGGTCGGCCGGTTCACGCTCTCGCCCACCGGCGAGCCGGAGGTGCGGGCCCCACGAGTGGAGAACGCACTGGGCGGCGGGGTCTTCGGCGGACACGGACTGATCGGGATGGCGCAACCGGGCTCGGCGCGGACCAGCGCCGCGGTCGTGCCCGTTCCGGCGACGGAACTCCTGCCGCCCGACGGTGCGGTGCGGGTGACGGTGCGCCGCCCCGGCACCTCGCCGGACGACCTGCGCCCGCGCACCGTCGAGGGCATCGCACGAGTGCTCGAGTCCGGGAGGCGCGACGACCTGCGGCCGACGCTCGTGCAGCTGCTCCGGGAGATGCCGTGGTCGGTGCTGGAGCGGGTGGCGTTCCGGATCGGGCACCTCGGCCACGAGCCGAGCCAGGTCGACCGACTGATCCGCGGCGTCGTGGACGCCGAGATGCTCCGCAGGGCAGCCGACGTGCAGCTGAACCTTCATCCCCGGTTGATGACACCGTCCCCGCTGTACGAGTTCGAGGAGCTCGAAGCGGTCTTCGACCTCGCGGGCGAGGTCGTGTTCGCGGGCGCGCGGCGGTCGTACGAGGACCCGGAGAGCATGCAGGTGCTGGCCGCCCTGCTCGACGCGGCCGAGGCCGAGCAGCGCTTCCGGATGCGGAGCACGACGCCCGACCAGCAGGCCCTCACCAGGATGCGCGACCGGATCCTCGTCGTGCTCGCCATCGGCATCTCATCGCCACTGCTCGACGCGCGGCTGCAGGAGCTCGCCGCCCTGTACGACATCGATCCAACGCCGGTGACGCCCGCCGTGCCCGACACGACGGCCTACCTCGTCGTCGGCGGCACCGTCGTCGAGCCGGCCGACGCCGAGTTCGTCCGCACGACCGTGGGCACGTCCCACGACGCCGACGTTCGGATCACCGGCGGCGACCTCGGGCTCATGCCGCGGCACGCCCACGTCCAGTTCGACCGCGGCGTCGCGCGGATCGCTCCGGCCGAGCGCGGAAGCGCGATCACGGTGAACGGCCGGGTCGTGACGGGGCCGACGGTGCTCCGGGACGGCGACGTGATCGTGCTGGGCGACAACACCCGCATCGTGTACCTGCGCCGTGATGACGTACCGACGGCGGGGGCGTCGATCGGCGCCGGCCTCCCGCTGGCCGGTCTCGGCGACATCGACCCGCGCCTCGGTGCGGCGCTCCTGACGCTCGCGGTGCTGCTGTGGGCCTCGGCCACCCGGCTCGGCGGCAGGTGGGAGCGAGGCCCGCCGTGGTTGCTCGGCGCTCGTGGCTTCCGCACGCTCCGGCTCGCCGACCGCACCGCGATCGGCAAGATCACTGGAGGCCGGATCCCCGGAGCGGCGGCCTTCACCGCAGGGGCGGGGAACATCGGTGCCGCCGTCCTGCCGGCGTGGGAGCGGGTGGGGCAGCACGAGCCGGCAGCCGGCCGGGAGCCGTGGGTGCGTCGGTTGCTGAGGTGGATCGGACGTCTACTCGCGCCGCTGGTCACCGCCATGGTGTTGACGCTCGGCGGTCCGGGCGCCGGCGCGTCCGCGGAGGCGATCCCGATCGGTGCGGTCACCGCGCAGGAAGCGCCTGCTGCCACGGGCGAGACCGCGGCCGGCGCGCCGGACACGCCCAGCGGCGGGACCGCGGCGGTCTCCGTCGAGGGCGACACGCTCCGCGACTTCGCAGCCGGATGGCGGACGACCACCGAACCCATCCGTGCCGCGACCCCGCGCCGGCTCCCGGCCGACGACGCCGTGCTGCCCGAGGACACCGTGGTGGTCGCGCCTGCAGGCAAGGGCGACACGTGGACCGTCCAGCCCGACGAGTACCTCGAGAAGATCGGGCTGCGGGTCGGCCGGCGCGACTGGCGGGTCGTCGCGGCGGCCAACCCGATTCGGTTCGGCGAAGGCCGGAACCCGCACCACGTCGAGCCCGGCTGGGAGATCACGCTGCGGCCGTCGCTCGTGCAACCTCCGGTCGCGCCGACCGTGCCGACGCCCGTGCCGCCGTCGAGCACCCCGCCGCCGAAGACCACCGCGGCTCCGGCGCCGACCTCGACTCCGCCGCCCGCGGCACCGTCCACCAGCAGCGCCACGGCGCCCCCGGCGCGCACCACGTCGACGGTTCCGGGCGGCAGTGCGTACCCGGCCCCGCAACCGGCGCGCGGCCCGCCCGGTCTGCCGTGGGTGCCCGTGGCCTGGATCGTGGCCGCCGTCGGGCTCATCGGGGGCGTGGTGCGCTTCGCACGCGTGGGCAAGGCCTCCGAGGGCGTGTTCCGGGGAATGCCGCCGCTGCCGACGGCGCGGCCCGCCCGGTCCCGGACCGCCGTGGCGGAGGTGCTCACGCGGCCGGTCCCGCGGGTAGCCACGTGGCGCTCCGGGCAGAGCCGCAGCTTCCGCGGAGCGTTCGTGACGGTCCTGGGCGCCGGCATCGCGGTGATGCTGTCGGGGTGGCTGGCGCCGGGCGCGCTCGCGTCGACGCGCGCGGTCATGGCGCGGATCCGGCGGTGGGTCGTGCGCGCGGCCGTCGCCGTGGCGTTCGCGGTGATGGCCGTCGTCGCCACGGCCGGGCCCGGCCTCGCCGCCGATCAGGCCGTCGAGGAGACGACGGTGGTCCGTCCGGGCGACACGCTCTCGGCGATCGCCGAGCGAACCGGCGAGCGCGACTGGCGCACGCTCTACCAGCGCAACGCGGACGTGATCGGCGGGAACGCCGACCTCATCCGTCCCGGGGCGGTGCTGCGGCTGGCACCGCCGACCGGCGGATCACGGCTCCCTCCTCCCGCCGCGCGCAAGCCGCACCCCGAGTCGACACCCAACCCGGCGCCGTCGACCTCGGAGTCGACGTCGCACTCGGCCACCCAGCAGACCGCACCGGCCCACCCCGCTCGCGGTCCTCCGTGGTGGGGCGCTCTCCTGCTGTGGATCGTCGGGATCGCCGCCATCGTCGTGGCGACGACCGAATACCTCCGTGTGCGCGCCGCATCCGCGCTGCCGGAACCGAGGTGGCGGCACGGAGCGGGCCCGGCGCTCGGGCGCAACGACGTGTGGCGCGCCGATGCGTCGTTCCTCGCCGAACCGTCCCCCCGCCATAAGGAGGGCGCCGGCCGGTTCGCCCCGCTGAAGCTGCGCGACTACCGGCTGTACCTCGGGGGGCAGTCGATCTCGGTGTACGGCGGCTGGATCCAGAACATCGCGCAGATCCAGCTGGTGATGCAGCTGACCCAGGGCAGCGGCTTCTGGCTCGGTGCGGTCGTCGCGCTGCAGACCATCCCGAGCGTCCTGTCGATGTGGGGCGGGGTCCTCGCCGACCGGCACGACAAGCGGCTGCTGCTGATGATCACGAACGGCGGCCTCCTGGGGACCGCCGCCCTGCTGGGGATCCTCACGGTGACCGGTCAGGTCGCACTCGGCTGGATCCTGCTGATCGCGCCGGTGACCGGGGCGCTCACCGCGATCGCCAAGCCGATCCAGAAGGTGTTCGTCTCCGAGATCGTCGGCAAGGGGCTGGTCGGCCAGGCAGTCGCGCTCACGTCGCTGGTCTTCACCTTCATCCAGGTCATCGGCCCGTTCACGGCCCCGTTCGTGATCATGGCGTTCGGTGTGGGCGGGTCGTTCGTGATCAACGCCGCCAGCTTCGCCGTGGTGCTCGCGGCGCTGCTCCTGATCCCCTCGCCGAGCCTCGCGCGCGCAGCGCCGAAGGCCCGCGACGACGTCCGGCTCAGGGACGCCTTCACCTACCTCCGTCATCCCGATCGGCGTGATCTCGCGATCGTCCTCTTGCTCTGGCCCGTCGTCGCCTCGTTCGCGCTGAACGCCGGGGTACTGGTACCGCTGCTCGCCTACAACGGGCTCGGCGCCGACGTGCGCGGCTACGGCGCCCTGGCGACGGCCGGCGGGGTCGGCGCCGTCGTCGGGGGACTGCTGAACACGCTGCGCCGCCCCGGGAGACCGCCGCTCGCCATGGTCCTCGGCGGCGCGCTGGCGCTCGGCGCGCTCACCGTGGTCACCGGGCTCATGCCGACGCTCCTGCTCGCGGTGATCCTGATGGGCGTCACCGGCATCGCCCGCCTGCTCTACGTGACCGCGACGGACGCCTACCTGCAGACGTCGGTCGCCGAGGGGATGCGCGGGCGGGTCATGGGCCTGTACATGACCTTCGCCTTCATCGGCGACCCGATCGTCGCCCCGCTGCTGGGCCTCGCCAGCGAGATGTGGACCGGACGTGCGCCGTCCGTGATCGGCGGCGGTGTCGCGGCGCTCGCGGCGGCGGCCGCGATCGTCCTGTCGCTGCGGTTCGCCGGCCCGCGGGAGGCGGGTGCCCGGGTGACGCGGCTGTGGTCGGTCGTCATCGCCGTGGCCGTCGCGCTGGCAGGCACTGTGGCGGGCCCCGATCCCGCCCCGTCCGAACGGCGACAGTCGCAGTCGTCGGGATCGCCGCGCGCTGGAACACGGCTGGACGTCGCCGATGTCGGCGCGGATCCCGTGGCGACGCAGCCGGACGAGGGACAGCCCCCGCTCCCAGGCGCCGGCGCCACCGTCCCGGTTCACCGCGACGAGCCGGCGACGCAGCAGATCGAGCAGCGTTCGCGCGCTCCTCCCACGGCCTGGTGGCCGGCCGCCGAGACCCACCGGCAGCAGGCGCAGACCGCGCTGACCGAGCTCCCCGAGACCCCGTTCTCCGGGATTCCCACCCATCGGCAGCGCGGGTCGGTCCCGCCTGCCTTCCCGTGGCCCGTCGTCGACGGCCACTCGTCCACAGGAGGAAACACATGAGTAGCTCGCGCCCGGTTCCGACCTTTCCGCTCTTCCTGCAGCCCGGGCAGGCCGACCTCAATCGGCCGGCACCGGAGACCGAGCAGGTCGTCACCGGTTCCGACGAGTGCGAACAGAGCAGCAACCGGCGCTGCTGCGAGCTCACCGGCTGCGAGAACCTCCTGCCGATGGTCCCCGGCAACGACGAGACGATCCGTTACTGCTGCCAGGCCCACCGCAGGTCCGCCCGAGGCCTCCGGAGCCGGTCCCGGCACGACGGGCAGCGATGAGGATCACGACCGCCGCGCGCGCCGATCGGGGATCGGCGTTGCCGCGATCGCGCCGCCGCTGACGACCCCGGTGGAGCGGCCGGACCGAGGGCAGGCCGCTCCATCGGGGGTTCAGGTCGAGGCCGTCAGCACCCCGCGTCGGGCCAGCAGACCGATGATCAGGGCGCTGACGGCCGGCACGGTGGCGAGCACCAGCCACGGCACCGCAGGCGCCGCCACCGCCGGGTCCAGCAACGCGCCCACCACGGTGCTGCCGCCGAGGACGGCGAGCCCTCCGGCCGAGGACAGCACCCCGAAGTAGACGCCGAGCCGTCGCTCCCCGGCGAGCCGTGGCACGAGGTCCTGCGCGACGGGAACGGCGAGCATCTCGCCCGCCGTGAGCAGCACGACCATGGTGACGGCCGGCCACAGGGGGGCAGCGGCCGTGGATCCGGGCAGCAGCACGGCGATGGCCACCGTGAGAAACGACCCGGCCATGAGCCCGAAGCCCAGCACGATGGCGCGAGCCGCGCCGATCCGGCGGCCCCAGCGGGTGGCCGACAGCTGGCCGATGATCACCATCACGGAGGCGAGCACGAAGAGCCATGCGAGGGCGGCCTGGCTCCCGGTGGCCCTGCGCAGCTCGGCGGGCAACGCCAGGTAGAGCTGGTTGTAGCAGAGCAGGTTGCCGGAGTAGCCCGCTGCGAACACCATGAAGCGCCGGTTGCGCACCACCTCCGCCCAGCCCGCGAGCACGGGCTCGCCTGCGTGCTGTGCGGTTCGGCGCGGCAGCCAGCACAGGTGGGCGAGGCCGATCAGCACGAACACGGCGGCGGCCACGAGGCAGGAGAGCCGGAACCCGGCGACCAGCAGCGCCGCGCCGACGAGCGGCCCGACGACCGTGCCGACCTGGCCGGAGATCGCGAGCATCGCGAACACGTCCGCGCGGGGCGGCCCGCCCGCCTCCGCCTGCTCACCGGCCTCCCGGGCGAGGTACGACTCAACGGCCGGAGAGAACAGGGCCGCGGCGAACCCGGTGAGCAGCGCGCCTGCGAGTACGACGGGGAGGCTCTCGGCCACCCCGAGCAGCACGAACCCGGCCACCCGGAGCGCGCAGCCGGCGAGGACGACGGGTTTGGCGCCGATCCGGTCGGTGAGCGTGCCGCCGACGACGAACAGCCCCTGCTGGCTGAACGTCCGCAGGCCGAGCACGAGCCCGACCACGGCGCCCCCGAGCGCGAGGTCCTCTGTGAGGTGCGTCGCTAGGTAGGGCAGCACCATGTAGAAGCCGATGTTGAAGGCCAGCTGGGTGAGAACGAGGAGCTGCACGACCCGGGGGAGGCGGCCGAAGTCGCGCAGCACCCCGAACCGGCGCCGGACCGGCTCAGCGGTAGCAGTCATTGTCGCCAAGTTGTAGCAGTTGCGACTGTATGGTGACGATGTTGACCCGGGATGCATCTATGCACATGGCCGCACATGATTGACAGGTTGTTCATACCTGCAGATGATCGCTGCGCCCCTCCCCCATCGTGTGAAAGGCCTTCGATGCACGCCCCCCTCCGGCCCCTGTGCACTCCCCTCGCGACGGTGCTGGCGGTGCTCGTGCTCGTGGCGGCGTGCGGCCGAGGGGCGGGTGCCGCGAGCGGGACCCCGGTGCCCGACGGCGAGCTGCGGATCGCCGCGCAGTTCTCCCCGCGCTCGGGGTACGCGATCGACACCGACGACGCGTTCATCCTCACCCAGCTCGGTGCCACGGAGGCGTTGACCAGCGCGGCGGCCGACGGCCGGGTGCAGCCGGCGCTCGCGGAGTCCTGGACGCAGGTCGACCCGCTCACGTGGCGGTTCGTGCTCCGTTCTGGAGTGACGTTCCACGACGGCACTCCACTGACACCTGCTGCCGTCGTCACCGCACTCGGCCACGTGGCCGGGGTGGCGGCTCCGCCACGTGCGCTGCGGGGGCTCGGTCTGACCGTCGTCGAGGACGGTGCGAACGCGGTGCGGATCACCACGGCGCGTCCCGACCCGATCCTCCCGCAGCGGATGAGCAGCCCGAACGCGGCGATCCTCGCCTCATCGGCGTACACCGGTGGCGCGCCGTCCGTGATCGGCACGGGCACCGGCCCGATGCGGCTCACCGCGGTGGAGGGCACCCAGCGGGCCGTCCTCGAGCGGTTCGACGGCTACTGGGGTGGCCGGCCCGCACTCGCGCGGGTGACCGCGACGTTCGTCGACGACCCCGCCGCACGGGCCCTCGCGCTCCGCGCGGGCGACGTCGACATCGCACAGGGGCTGCCCGAGTCGTCGCTCCTGGAGTTCTCCGCGGGCTCCGGGTTCGACGAGCAGACGATCGCCGCCCCGCGCACCGTCTCGCTCCTCATGAACCAGGCCGCGGCCCCGTTCTCCGACGTGCGGATCCGGCAGGCGGTCGCCCGGGCCGTCGACCGGACGGCACTCGCGGAGCAGGCCCTCGCCGGCTCGGCGACGCCGGCGTCCGAGCTGTTCGGTCCCGCGGTCGCGTGGGGCGACCGGGGACCGGCGCCCGCACCCGACGTCGAGGGGGCGAAGGCGCTGCTCGCCCAGGCGGGCCACGGCCCGGACAACCCGCTGCACGTTCGGCTCTGGACCTACCAGAACCGGCCGGAGCTGCCCACCCTCGCCACCGCTGTGCAGGCGATGCTGCGCGATGTCGGCATCGACGCCGAGATCCAGATCGGTGACTACGGCGCCCAGGAGCCGGACCTGCTCGCCGGCCGCTACGACATGTTCATCCTCTCCCGCAGCTACCTCACGGACGTGCCGGACGCGGGCGCCACGTTGCGGAGCGACTACACCTGCGACGGGTCGTACAACATCGCCCACCACTGCTCGCAGGCGTTCGACTCGCTCGTCGCAGGCCTCGACACCACGACCGACGTCGCCGCGCGGCAGGAGGTCTTCCGTGCGGCCGCACGCATCCTCGTGGACGGCGCGGTCGGGGTTCCGCTCGTGCACTCGCTGGAGAACGGCGTCTCCCGGAACGTGACCGGCTATACGGTCGACCCGATGGCGAAGCGCCTGGTGACTCCCCAGCTCGCCATCACCGGATGATCATCCGGCGCCTCGTGTCGGTGCCCGCGGTCGTCCTCGCAGCGTCCGTGCTGATCTTCCTGCTGCCCCGGCTCACGGGCGTGGACACGGTCCGCGCCGTGCTGCGCAGCCGCGTGGCGGAGGCCGAGCCCGACCCGGTGGTCGCCGCGCGGGTGGCGGCCGAGCTCGGGCTCGACCGGCCGCTGCCGGAGCAGTTCCTCCGCTGGTTCGGTCACGTCCTGACCGGCGACCTCGGCTTGTCGTACGCGACCCGGACGCCGGTCGCCCCGCAGCTCGCGTCCGCGCTCGGCGTGTCGGCGGTGCTCACCACGCTTGCGCTCGTGCTCGCCGCGGCGATCGGGATCCCCGCGGGTGTGCACGCAGCCCGCCGCAGGGGCGGGCTGGTCGACCGGGTCGTGACGGTGGCGTCGGTGCTGGGGGTCGCCGTGCCGGAGTTCATCCTCGCGCCCGTGCTGGTCCTGCTGCTCGCGGTTGCGGTGCCGCTGCTGCCGGCGCTGGGATGGGGCAGCCCGGCGCAGGCCGTGCTCCCCGCGCTGACGCTCGCGACGTTCCCCGCGGCGCTGGCCGCGCAGCTCACCCGGGCCGAGACGGCCGACGTCCTGTCGCGCCCGCACGTCGTGCTGGCACGCGCGAAGGGCCTCACCGACGGCGTCGTGCTGTGGCGCCACGCCGCCCGGCTGGCGCTCACCTCCGTCACCTCGCTCTCGGGGCTGTTCTTCGCGGGCCTGCTCAGCGGCGCTGTCGTCGTCGAGGTGGTGTTCGCCGTGCCGGGACTGGGCCGGCTGCTCTACGACGCCGTGATCGGCCAGGACCTGCCGGTCGTCCAGGCCGGGCTGCTCGCCGTCGTGCTGATCGCGGTGCTGGCCGCGCTGGCCGCCGAGGTGCTGCAACTGGCGCTCGACCCGGTCGCCCGCGCGTCGGTGCCGCGATGAGGCGGGCGGACGTCGCCGTGGTCGTGCTCGCGGTCGCGGCCGCGTGGCTGCTTCCGTTGGACGGGTTGGCCACCGACCTCGCCGACCGCTTCGCCGCGCCGTCGCTCGCCCACCCGCTGGGCACCGACCACCTCGGCCGCGACGTGCTCGCCCGGCTGGTCGACGGCGCGTGGATCTCGGTCGGGCTCACCGGGGTCGCCCTGGCCGTCTGCACCGTGCTCGGCACGGCCGCCGGGTTGCTCTCCGGCTACGCGGGCGGCGTGGCTGCCGGGCTCGTGCAGCGGGCCGTCGACGTCCTCGTCGCCATCCCCGCGATCGTCGTCGGGCTGGTCATCGCGGCAGTGGGAGGCCCGGGCACCGGCACGCTGCTGCTCGCCGTCCTCGTCACCGGCTGGTCGCCGTTCGCGCGGCTCGCACACCACCTCACGGTGCGCGAGCGCGCCAGGGAGTACGTCGAGGGCGCGGTGGCGATCGGCGCCGGACCGGTCCGCATCGCCGTGCGGCACGTCCTCCCGAACGCGCTGCGACCGCTCGTGGCGCACGCGTGCCTGCGGTTCGCGAACGTGCTGCTCTCGATCGCCGGGCTGTCGTTCCTCGGCCTCGGCGTGCAGCCGCCGACGCCCGAGTGGGGGGTGATGCTGGCGGAGGGGCGGCAGTTCATGTTCCTCGCCCCGCAGCTGGTGTTGTTGCCGGCCACGGCGATCGTGGCCGCGGCGACCTTCGTCACCGTGCTCGGCCGCCGTTTGGAGCGGCGCTGGGGTAGCACATAAGGTGCTGTTGCAGATTATTGGCGACAGGAGCGCGGGTGGCGACGATCGAGGCGAGCGGCCGCAGGGTGGGGACGGTGCGGCCCGACCTGAAGGAAGCGCTCGGCGCGGTCGGCGTCGTGCCGGCCCGGGTCGACCTGGTGCAGAGCCGCGCCGTGTTCGAGCGCGACGGCGCGGTGATCGTGCCGAACACGCCGACCGACCCCGACGAGCTCGCGATCGCGGCCGCCCGGACCCTCGGCGGCCGGCTCCGCGCGCTGACCGGAATCCGCCCGCAGGGCGGCACCGACAGCCCGGCGCTCGGGCTGCACTCGGACGGCGCGAACGTCGTGGTCGAGGTCCACGGCCGCCGCGTTCCCCTGCGCGAGCCGGACGAGGACTACCTCTACATGCTCTGCTCGTCCCCCGCGCCCTCCGGCGGCGACTCGGTGCTGATCGACGCGTACGCCCTCGTCGACCGGCTCGCCGAGGTCGCGCCGGACCTGCACGGGTTCCTCACCCGCAACGACGTCGACTACTTCGGCGGATGGCGGACGCCGGCCCGGGGGGTGCCGGCGACCCCGCTCGTCCGAAGGCTCGTCGAGTGGACCCGGGGCGGCCGGCGCGTCGTGCGCGCGAGCGACTACGCCGCCCCGGTTCCGCGCGAGCCGCGTTGGGACGAGCACATGGCGTTCCTCGACGAGTACGCCGACGTGCTCGCCACCGCGTTCGAGTGCGCTCCGCGCTTCCGCCTGGAGGCGGGCGATCTACTGGCGCTCGACAACTACCGCTTCCTGCACGGCCGCGACGCGTTCCGCGGAACCCGCGAGCTGCACGTTCTCGCCGTCCGCTCGGCGGACGCCTGGTAGTCGGCTGCGGTGCATCGCGCCTACTGGACGCGCCGCGCGATCGGAGTTGCTCGTCAGTCCATCGTGAACGGGTCGTACTTGATCCGGTCGAGCGGCGTGCCGGCCACCAGCATCCGGGAGACCGTGGCCCGGATCATGGCAGGCGAGCCGCAGACCAGTACATCGTGGTCGGACCACGCCCCGTACCGGGTGACGACGTCGGCGAGGGTGCCGCGCTCGGCCCCGGAGGTGCCCTGGTCGTCCTCGACGACGGGGATGACGTCCAGCCAGGTGTTGCTGTAGGAGAACTTGCGGAGGCTGGTGAAGTCGTAGAGGTCGTCCCAGGTGCGACCCCCGACGAACACCTGGGTGCGGGGTTGCTCCGGCCGCTCGGCGATCTCCTCGAGCAGGGCCTTGATGGGTGCGATGCCGGTGCCGCCGCTGACCATCAGCAGGTCGCGTTCGCTGGCGGGGTCGACGTGCATGCGCCCCATCGGGGGGCCGATGCGCCAGGTGTCGCCGATGCGGGAGTGGGCGACGATGGCGCGGCTCACCCAGCCGCCGTCGACGGCGCGGACGTGGAACTCGAGGGTGCCGTCCTCGCGCGGTGCGTTGGCTGGCGACAGGTAACGCCACAGCCGCGGGCGCTGCGGGGTCTCGATGCTGACGTACTGGCCTGCGCGGTACGGGACGGGCTCGCCCGGCTGGACGGTGATGATCGCGAGGTCCCAGCCGAGGCGTTCGTGCGCGACCACCCGGCCGAGCCACGACGCCGGCCCCCGTTCGGCCTGGGCCGCTGCGCGCATGGCGGTGGACACCACGGCGTAGGCGTCGACCCAGGCGTCGCGTACCGCGGGGGTCCAGATGGAGGGGCCCGCCGTGGTGCCGATGGCGGTGAACAATGCCTCGCCGACCGCCTCGTAGTGCTGGGCGACCACCCCGAACTTGCGGTGGTCGCGCCCGAGCTGCTCGAGGAAGGGCACGAGCTCGTCGGGCTGGTCGATCATCTGCACGACGTGGACGAGCGCGCGCATCAGCCGGCTGCGCTGGACCTCCATGTTCACCGGGAACAGGTCTCGGCTCTCCGGGGCGATCCGGAACAGGGTGGCGTAGAAGAGCCGGCCCATCTCCTCGACCCTCGGCTCGACCTCCGCCCAGGTGTCCCTGATGAGCTGTGCCCGTCCGTGCTCTTCACCGCGCGGCTCACCGATGCTGTGGAGGTCAGCCGTGAGCAACTGTTCAGCGGTCATGAAGGCCGGCTTCTTCCTGCTCGTCGGAACGGGGAGCGCGGACCGGGGTCCGGCGGGCAGTTTATCGCGCGTGACGCCTTTCGGTGACTCTTCAGCGCTCGGGTGGCACGGTGGTGAGGTGGCTCCCCCAACCCAAGCTGTCGTTCAGACCTGCCCGCCGACCGTCCATCGCACCGTCGCGGAGCCGGAACGGTCCGTCGAGTGCGATCCGGTCCCCGGATCGACGGGTGAGCACGCGCTGCAATGCGCTTACGGCACGGAGGCGCGCGCTCGCCGCTTCTACGCCGACCAGGTCCGTGATCGACTGCTGCCGACCATGGTCGCGTTCGTCCAGCGGATGGAGATGGTGTTCGTGGCCTCGGCGGATGCCCGCGGTGAGTGCGACGCGTCGCTGCGCGCCGGGCCTCCCGGGTTCATCCGCGTTCTCGACGCCCGCACGCTCGCGTACCCGGAGTACCGCGGCAACGGGGTGCACGCGAGCCTCGGCAACATCTCGGAGAACGGCCACATCGGCCTGCTGATGGTCGACTTCGAGGAGGACCTCATCGGGCTGCACGTCAACGGCACCGCCCGGATCGTGGAGGCGGAGGAGTTCGCCGAGGCGTTCCCGCAGGTCCCGCCGGACACGGAGAACGGCAGGCGGGCGGAGCGGTGGGTCGTCGTCGAGGTCGAGGAGGCCTACGTCCACTGCCGCAAGCACATCCCGCGCATGGCGCGCGTGCACGAGAAGCGCGAGTGGGGCACCGACGACCCGGGCCGCAAGGGCGGCGACTACTTCCGGGCCAAGGAGACGCCGCGGTGGCGGCCGCGCCCCCACGCCGGTCGCAAGCGGTTCCCGAGCACCACGCACCTGGGCGGGGGCAGCTCGCGGATCCTGCGGCCCCGTTGACGGAAGTTTCACGTGGAACCGGAGCAGCCCGATCAGCGAGCGCGCAACCTGCGTACCGCGCCGACGACCAGCGCCAGCACCCCGAGCAGGCCCAGCACGAGCCACACCAACCCGGCGAAGAGGCCGAAGCCCGTGACCGCCACCGCGAGGAAGAGGAGCAGGCACGCGGCTATGCCCAGGTAGGTGACGCGGAGCGGGCCGTCGGCGCGCAGGGCGGCCAGCACCGCGGGCCGGACCCCGGCGGGGAGGCCGCGCACGGTCCACCAGGCGAGCAGCCCGATCGCCAGCAGCGAGAACCCGGCGGCGGTGCGGGCCGACCAGGTCGGCTCGTCCGGCTGGGCACCCGAGGCCACCACGCACGCGATCGTCGCCGGGATGAAGAGCATCCTCAGCCGCCACGACAGCTTCCAGACCACGTGGGTGACCGTTCGCAGCACGATCGGCATCGTGGGGTCCAGCTCCCCGGCCTCGACGAGGCCGCGCAGCCCACGTGCCAGGTGACCGGTGTTGATGTCGAGCACGGCCAGGTCGTGGCGGGCCATGGCGTTCTGCGGGTCCAGCCGCAGCGCCTCCTCGTAGGCGCGGCGCGCGGTGACCCGGTCGCGGAGCTCGTCGGCGGCGTCGGCGACGAGGAGGTGCGAGAACGCGGACTCCGGCTCGAGCGCCACGGCCTGCCGCGCGGCCTCGTAGGCCTCGTGCTTCCGGCCGGCGCGGACGAGCACCCGCGCGCAGGTTCGGGCGATCTTGGGATCGTCCGGTCGCAGTGATCTCGCCGTGAACGCGGCCTGCACGGCATCGTGGTGCCGCTTCAGGTCGGAGAGCAGCGCGGCCCGGTACTGGTGGAAGTGGGCCTGCCCGGGCGCGAGGGCGATCGCCGCCTCCGCGGCGGGGAGTCCCTCCGCGGGCCGCTCGGCCAGGTACAGCACCCACGCCAGCTCGGCCAGCAGGTCGGGGTCCTCGGGTGAGGTCGCCAACGCCTCGCGCAGCGTCCGCTCCGCGTCGTCGAGCCGGTGGAGCAGGCGCAGGTGCACGGCGCGCTCCAGCGCCGATGCGCTCCCCGCTGCGCTCACAGCCTCTTGTTCTTCCGCAGGTACGCGGCCAGGTCGTCGTACTCGCCGTCGGTGTTGGCGAACGCCACCACGTTGCGGGCGGTGGCGAACCACGGCCCGGTGCTCGGCCGGATCTCCCTGATCGCCGACTCGAGGTCCTTCGTCGTGAGCGCGTGCAGCCGGCCGTCCCGCATCGAGAGCGCGAGCGCGCGCTCGGCCGCGGTGGTGCAGACGTGCGCGAGGTCGGCGCCCGAGAAGTGCTCCGTGAGCTTGACGACGCGGTCGAGGTTCACCTCCGCCACCGGGCGGTCCCGCAGGTGGTAGCGCAGGATCGCGGCACGCGCGGGCGCGTCGGGCGGGAGCACGAGCACCACGCGGTCGAACCGGCCGGGCCTGCGGAGCGCGCTGTCGATGTCCCACGGGTGGTTGGTGGCGCCGAGCACGAACACGCCGTCGTTGTCGGCGGCGACCGAGTCCATCTCGGCGAGCAGCTGGTTGACGGTGTTGCGCATGCTGCTGGAGTGCGCGAGGTGCGAGCGCTTCTGGCCGAGAGCGTCCAGCTCGTCGAAGAACAGCACGCAGGGGGCGCGACGGCGGGCCTCGGCGAAGATCCGGGCGAGGTTGCGCTCGCTCTGCCCGGTGTACATGTCGAGGACGTCGGAGATCCCGACGCTGAAGAAGCTCGCCCCGAGCTCACCCGCAACCGCCCGCGCGATGAACGTCTTGCCGCATCCCGGCGGGCCGTACAGCAGGAGGCCGCCGCTCAGGCTCTTGCCGAACGCCTTGGCGAGCTGCGGGTTGCGCATCGGGCCGAGGAAGGAGAGCTCGAGGCGCTCCTTGACCTGCTGCATGCCGCCGACGTCCGCCAGTCGGATGCCCGGCTGCTCGATGTCCTCGACCACCGGGCTCGGGGCGTCGTCCTCGGCGGGGACCGGCTCCGCGATGTCGGCGACCTCGTCCTCGGCCTGGGCCCAGTCGAACCCGTCCAGCCGTTGCGGCTCGGGCCGGGGAGTGGGCGGAGCGGTCGGGGTGGCCGGAGGGGCGATCGCGGTCGTGAGCCGTTGCAGCAGCGCGAGCGCATCGGCGTTGCCCGGGTCGCGGGCGATCGCCTGGCTGCAGTGCTGCAGTGCCTCGGCGGGCCGCCCGCGCTCGGCGAGGAGGCCGGCCACGTGCAGCCGCAGCGGGACGTCGTCGGGCGCGGCGTCGACCGCGGCGAGCAGGCTGGTGAGGAGTACGTCGTCAGGCATCGGGCCGAGTATCGCTCGCGGGCCGACGCCGTCTTGCGGGGGAGGCGCGCAGGGCGCGAGGGACGAGCGGCCGAGCACCGGAGGAGCAAGACGGGGTCACAGGGCCCGGGAGCCCGCCGGAGCGGAGCGGAGGCAATCAGGCACGGAAGAGTGGCCCTTGAGCGGAACACACTCAACTTTCCTCACGTTGTCACTTTCGACGGGCACGATGGTGCCCGGACGGACCACGTGCAGGAGGAACCGAGGGGATGGATTTCAACCCCACCACCAAGACGCAGCAGGCCATCTCGGCCGCGGCGCAGGCGGCGGCCCTCGCCGGCAACCCGGACGTGGGCCCGACGCACCTGCTCGGCGCGCTGCTGGCCCAGACCGACGGTATCGCCGCGCCGCTGCTCGCCGCGGTAGGCGCAGACGCGGCTGCCGTCCGCAGCGAGCTCACGCAGCTCGGCAACCGGCTGCCCTCGGCGTCGGGCTCCACGGTGAGGGCCCCCGAGCTCTCCCGCGAGGCGCTGGCCGCGATCAGGTCGGCCCAGCAGCTCGCCACCGAGATGGGCGACGAGTACGTCTCCACCGAGCACCTGCTGGTCGGACTGGCGTCGGCTCCCAGCCAGGTCGCCGACCTGCTGCGCCGCCACGGCGCCACTCCCGACGCCCTGCGGGAGGCCTTCTCCAAGGTCCGCGGGTCGAGCCGGGTCACCAGTCCCGACCCGGAGGGCACCTACCAGGCCCTGGAGAAGTACGGCGTCGACCTCACCGAGCGCGCGCGCAAGGGCGAGCTCGATCCGGTGATCGGGCGCGACACCGAGATCCGCCGCGTCGTGCAGGTGCTGTCGCGGCGCACCAAGAACAACCCCGTGCTGATCGGCGAGCCCGGCGTCGGCAAGACCGCCATCGTCGAGGGCCTCGCCCAGCGCATCGTGGCGGGCGACGTGCCCGAGTCGCTGCGCGGCAAGCGGGTCGTTGCGCTCGACCTGGGCGCGATGGTCGCGGGCGCGAAGTACCGCGGTGAGTTCGAGGAACGGCTGAAGGCCGTGCTCAAGGAGATCACCGACAGCGCCGGTGAGGTCGTCACGTTCATCGACGAGCTGCACACGATCGTCGGTGCCGGGGCCACCGGCGAGGGTGCGATGGACGCCGGCAACATGATCAAGCCGATGCTCGCCCGCGGCGAGCTGCGGATGGTCGGCGCCACCACGCTCGACGAGTACCGCCAGCGCATCGAGAAGGACCCGGCCCTCGAGCGGCGGTTCCAGCAGGTGCTGGTCGGCGAGCCCTCGGTGGAGGACACCGTCGGCATCCTGCGCGGCCTCAAGGAGCGCTACGAGGTGCACCACGGCGTCCGGATCACCGACGCCGCGCTCGTGGCGGCCGCCGCGCTGTCCGACCGCTACATAACGGCCCGGTTCCTGCCGGACAAGGCGATCGACCTCGTCGACGAGGCCGCGTCCCGGCTCCGGATGGAGATCGACTCCCGGCCCGTCGAGATCGACACGGTGGAGCGCGCCGTGCGCCGGCTGGAGATCGAGGAGATGGCGCTGGAGAAGGAATCGGATCCGGCGTCCGTCGACCGGCTGGCCTCACTGCGCGCGGAGCTGGCCGAGCAGCGCGAGGAGCTGTCCGCGCTCACCGCCCGGTGGCAGAACGAGAAGCACGCCATCGAGTCCGTGCGCGAGCTGAAGGAGCAGCTGGAAGGGCTGCGCGGCGAGTCGGAGCGCGCCGAACGCGACGGTGACCTGGGCAAGGCCGCCGAGCTGCGCTACGGCCGCATCCCGGCGCTGGAGAAGAAGCTGGCCGAGGCCACGGCCGTCACCGCCCCCGACGCCGACGTGATGCTCAAGGAGGAGGTCGGCCCGGACGACGTCGCCGACGTCGTGTCCGCATGGACCGGCATCCCGGCAGGTCGGCTGCTCGAGGGCGAGACCGCGAAGCTGCTGCGCATGGAGGACGAGCTCGGCAGGCGCGTGGTCGGCCAGGCGGAGGCCGTGCGTGCGGTGTCCGACGCGGTGCGGCGCGCCCGCGCCGGGATCTCCGACGAGAACCGGCCGACCGGGTCGTTCCTGTTCCTCGGTCCCACCGGTGTCGGCAAGACCGAGCTGGCCAAGGCCCTCGCCGAGTTCCTGTTCGACGACGAGCGGGCGATGATCCGCATCGACATGAGCGAGTACTCCGAGAAGCACTCGGTGGCCCGCCTCGTCGGTGCCCCGCCCGGCTACGTCGGCTACGACCAGGGCGGCCAGCTCACCGAGGCCGTGCGCAGGCGCCCGTACTCGGTGGTGCTGTTCGACGAGGTCGAGAAGGCGCACTCGGACGTGTTCGACACGCTGCTGCAGGTGCTCGACGACGGCAGGCTCACCGACGGGCAGGGGCGCACGGTCGACTTCCGCAACACGATCCTCGTGCTCACCTCGAACCTGGGCTCGCAGGCCATCGCCGACCCGGCGCTCGACGACCGGGGCCGCAACGACGCCGTGATGACGATCGTCCGGCAGCACTTCAAGCCCGAGTTCCTGAACCGGCTCGACGACGTCGTGGTGTTCCACGCGCTGTCCACCGAGGAGCTCACCGCGATCGTCGACATCCAGCTCGACCGGCTGCGCGAGCGGCTGGCGAAGCGCAGGCTCAGCCTGGAGGTCACCGACGCGGGGCGGGAGTGGCTCGCGCTCAACGGGTTCGACCCGGTCTACGGGGCGCGGCCGCTGCGCAGGCTGGTCCAGTCCGCGATCGGCGACCAGCTGGCCAGGGAGCTGCTGGCCGGGGAGGTCCGCGAGGGCGACACCGTGCGGGTCGACCTCGACCCCACCGCAGAGGGCGGCACCGGTGCGCTGATCGTCGGCAGGGGACTGCCCGTCACCATGGGCTGACCGTGATCGGGCCGGGCGTTCGAAGCCCGGCCCGATCATGCGTGGCGTTCCGGCTTGTCGGGCCCCTACCGGGCTACGCTGCTCGACCGTGGGTCTTTCGTCGACGGTGTGGTTCGTCATCGCCGTGATCGCGCTGTTGATCGGCGCCGCCTTGCTGCTGGCCGACAGCCGTCGCGGCTCGGGGGCGAAGGACCGGAAGCGGTGGGCCGCCCTGCGCGGCTGGGAGTTCCTCGACACCGATCCGGTGCTCCCCAGCCGCTGGCGCTACGGCACCATCCACCAGGGCGGACCCGGTGTGGCCCGCAACCTGATCAGCGGGGACGTGCCCACGCCGGACGGGCCCCGCATGGCGTACGTGTTCGACCACGAGCAGGCCGGGCGGCTCACGTCGATCCTGGTGGCGGTGCAGCTTCAGGAGCCGCTGCCGGCCGCGGTCGAGCTGCGCCTCCCGTCCGCCCCGCTGCCCGACGACGCCGGGCTCGACCTGCTCCAGCCGGTCGGCGAGCGGTACGCGTTCGTCTCGGACGCCGCCGCGGTGCGTCCGCTGCTGACGCCCCGGCTCGCCACCGCGGCCGACACGCTCGGCGACGACGTCGAGCTGCTCTGGGCCGAGGAGTCGTGGGTGCTCGCAACCGCGCCGCTGAGCTCGAGCGCCGAGCGGGTGCAGGACCTGCTCGCCGACCTCGCCGAGTTCGCCACCGCGCTCGAGCAGGGGCTGGGGGTCCGCCTCCGCAAGGAGTCGTGATCCCGGGTCAGTAGGGTCGGCACGTGCCCACCGCATTGATCACCGGCGCGACATCCGGGATCGGCGCCGCGTTCGCGGCGCGGCTCGCCCGGGACGGCCGCGACCTCGTTCTCGTCGCCCGCGACGGCGACCGGCTGGAAGCGGCCGCGGCCCGCCACCGCGAGCGCGGGGTGACCGCCGAGGTGCTGGTGGCCGACCTCAGCACCGTGGAGGGCCGGGAACGGGTCGCGGCGCGGCTGGCCGACCAGGACGCCCCGGTCGACCTGCTGGTCAACAACGCGGGCGCCGGGCAGCGGCAGCCCTTCCTGAAGGCCGACCCGGCCGCCATCCTCGGCCAGCACGACCTCAACGTCACCGCGGTGCTGCAGCTGACGAGGGCCGCCCTGCCCGGGATGGTCCAGCGGGGGCGCGGAGCCGTGGTGAACGTGGCGAGCATGCTCGGCCTGGTCACCGGCAGCGGCTCGACCTACACGGCGGAGAAGGCGTGGGTGACGGTCTTCACCGAGGGCCTCGCCGCCACGCTCGCCGGCACCGGCGTGCGGGCGATGGTGCTGTGCCCCGGGTTCGTGCGCACGGAGTTCCACGAGCGTGCCGGGATGGACATGGGCGCGCGCCGCGGCCTGCTGTGGCTGGAGGCGGAGCGCGTCGTGGAGGAGTGCCTCGCCGACCTGGCGAGGGGGAAGGTGGTGTCCGTGCCGAGCCCGCAGTACAAAGCGCTCGCCGTGCTCGTCGACCTGCTGCCGCGGCCGGTGCTGCGCCGCGTCATGGCGGCGGCCGAGCGGGGCAGGGGGCGGCGATGAGCACGGCGGACACGGAGCGCGAGCAGCTGGCCGCGCTCGTCCGCGAGCTGGGTGTCGTGCACGAGCGGGTCACGTTGTCCTCCGGCGCGGAGGCCGACTACTACGTGGACCTGCGCCGGGTCACGCTGGAACACCGGGCCGCCCCGCTCGTCGGGCGCCTCCTGCGGGTGCTCACCGCCGACTGGGAGTACTCCGCGGTCGGCGGCCTCACCCTCGGGGCCGACCCCGTGGCGGATGCCGTGCTGCACGCCGCGGCGGCCGAGCGGGCCGTCGCGCCCGAGACGCCGCCGGTGGACGCGTTCGTCGTCCGCAAGTCGACGAAGCAGCACGGGATGCAGCGGCTCATCGAGGGACCGGACGTCGCGGGCCGCCGGGTGCTCGTCGTTGAGGACACCTCTACGACCGGCGCCTCGGTGCTCACCGCCGTCCGCGCGGTGCGGGAGGCCGGGGCCGAGATCGCCGGCGTCGCGACCGTCGTGGATCGCGACACCGGAGCCCGTGAGGCGATCGAGGCCGAAGGTGTGCCCTACCGCGCACTGCTCGGCCTCGCCGACATCGGCCTGGCCTGACAGCAGGCTCCTACTCGACGGAGATGCGAACCACGTCGAAGGCCGGGGTCTGGTTCGCCCGCTGCATCATCGGGAGGCGGTGCGACCCGTCGCCGGCCCACACCGCGCACTGGGCGGTGCCGGCCGGTAGGCCGCTCACCGTGATGTTCACGGTGTCCGGGGCCTCGCCGCCGCCGTTGTCCTGGGTGGCCAGGAAGAACTCCGGGGCCGGTGCCGCGTCGGGCGCCTCATCGGTGCTCTCGAGCATGCGGCAGGCCGTGTGGAAGTGGCCGCGCTGGATGCCGTCGTCGTTGAGGAACGAGCTCTCCCGGTAGTAGCCGCCTGCGGCGGCGCCGAGGAAGCGGTCGCGGACGAGGTTGCGGGTGCTCACCGAGATCGTGAACTCCTGGTCGACGGCCACGGTCTGCGGGGCGTCCGTGATGAGCAGCGACGGGCTGTCATCCTCCGCCGGGACCTCGCCGAAGGAGGTCGAGACGCAGGCCGGTGCCACCTCGAACCCGGTGTGCGGTTCCAGCCTGCTGTTGGTGCAGTCCGTGCCGAGGACGTCGAGCTCGTCGTTGTCGTCGTCCCCGTTCTCCTCGTTCTCCTTGTTCTCCTCGTCGGCGGGAGGCGCCTTCCGCTCCTCGTCGCGGCCGTTCCCCGGGTCGTTCTCGTCGCGTGCGTCGTCCCCGTCGTTCTGCGCCGGGGACTCGTCCTCCGAGGCGTTTCCGTCCTCGGCGGGGTCATCGTCGCCATCGGAGCCGCCGGGCTGCTCCTCGTCGGCGCCGCCCCCCTCGTCGGCTCCGCCCTCCTCGTCGGCTCCGCCCTCCACGGCGGTGCCGTCCTCGTCGTCGACCGGCTCAGCAGCGTCGGCACCACCAACTTCCACCGTGGCCTGGGCGGAGTCGCCGCTGTCGGCGAGTGCGGTTCCGCACGCGGTGGGGAGGAGCGTCACCACGACGGCTGCAGCGCAGAGCGCGATCTTGCGAGCGCTCGAGGGACGCCGGGCGGTGCTGTACGGGGACATGGGTCCTCAGTTCGGGATACGGGGCGCGGCGGCCGGCGTGGAAGCACGGCCGCCGCGCTCCGATGCGTTCTTCTTCTACTGAACCGTGATGCGGACTGCGTCGAATGCCGGAGTCTGGTTCGCCCGCTGCATCATCGGGGTCCGGTGGGAACCGTCGCCGGCCCACGACGCGCACTGGACGGTGCCCGCGGTGTCTATGCCGGGCACGGTGATCTCCACCGTGTCCGGGGCCGCACCGCCGCCGTTGTCCTGCGTGGCGACGAAGAACTCCGGAGCCGGTTCCGCGTCGGGCGCCTCGGCAACGCTCTCGAGCACCCGGCACGCCGTGTGGAAGTGGCCGCGCTGGAGGCCGTCACCGTTCAGGAACGAGCTCTCCAGGTAGTAGCCACCCGCGGCAGCGCCGAGGAAGCGGTCGCGGACGAGGTTGCGGGTGCTCACCGCGATGGTGAAGTCCTCGCCGACGGCCACGGTCTGCGGGGCCTCCGTGATGAGCAGCGAGGGGCTGTTCTCCTCCGCCGCGACCTCACCGAAGGAGGTCGAGACGCAGGCCGGTGCAACCTCGAACCCGGTGTGCGGTTCCAGCTGGCTGTTGGTGCAGTCCGTGCCGAGGACGTCGAGCCCGTTGTTGCCCTCGTTGCCGCCTTCGTTGGGGGGCGGAGGCGGCTCCACGCCGCCGTCCGGCTTGCCGGGTCGACCGCCGGCCTGGCCGCCCTCCTGCCCGCGACCGTCGCCGATGTCTCGGCCGCCCCGGCCATCGCCCCGGCCGCCCCGGCCGTCGTTGTCCCGGCCGCGGTCTCGGCCGCGCAGCTGGGCCACCTCACCTTCCTCGGGCGGGGGTGCCTCGGCAACGGGGTCGGCCGGCTCGGCGCCTTCCTCAGCGGCGCCTTCCTCCGCGGCGGGGTCGTCCGCGGCGGCGTCGTCCTCGTCGGCCAGCGGCTCAGCTGCAGCCACGCCGCCGACCTCCACGACTTCGGGAGCCTCGTCGGCCGCGTAGGCGGAGCTGCACGCGGTGGGTAGCAGGGTCACAACGAGAGCGGCGGCGCAAAGACCGATCTTTCGCCGTGTCGAGAAATATCGAGCAGTACTGCTCGGGGACATGGGTCCTCCGTTCGGGGATCGGGGACAGGCACACCGGCGGACGAGCCGCCGGTGCTGCGGCGCGAAGAGCGGGGAGCTAGCGCCGCGTTGAGTGCCGTGCTCGACGGGAGCGCGGCATCCGGTGGGAACCGGACGTGGAGACGGATCGGTGCGAGTCCGAGTCGCTGACGGCGCGGTGGGAGCCGCTGTCGCTGACCGCGGTGGCGTTGCGGGTCTTCGTGAAGGTGGCGTGTGCGCCGGAGTCCGGGGACAGGCGGTAGGCGCCGCTGTCCGTGA
This sequence comes from Pseudonocardia cypriaca, assembly GCF_006717045.1. NCBI lineage: Bacteria > Bacillati > Actinomycetota > Actinomycetes > Pseudonocardiales > Pseudonocardiaceae > Pseudonocardia > Pseudonocardia cypriaca. The sequence continues at coordinate 897,417 of NZ_VFPH01000003.1, read as the reverse complement.
GCGTGGCCACGGGGACGTCGCTGATCACGGAGATCGGGCCGGTGTCGTCGATGCTCATGCTCCGCGGTGCCGGGATCGCGGCCACCGCGGTGAGTTCGGGGAGACGCGCGGCGGGACGCGAGATCGAGGGCTCGGGGACGGTGACGCGCTGGCGGCGGCTGGGCGTCGACCGGCTGCGCAGGCCCCAGACCAGGGCGATGGCGGCGAGCAGCGCGGCGATGAACACGAGGAACGGCACGAGCAGGTCGCTCGTGTCCGTGCCCCCGCCGAGCAGGCCGGGGCCGTGGTGGGGCAGTGCGGAGTAGTCGACCAGCCCGGTGCTCTCCAGGTACTGGTGGTGGCGGGTGACGAACTCGTTGCCCGTCTCGGCGAACTGCCGGATGAGGTCGTTCTGCGTGCCGCTGCGCACCTCGGAGATGACCGGGAGGATCATCCCGTGCGCCTCGCGCACGATCTGGACGAACGTGCGGTCGTACTCCGAGCCGGTCTTCGACGTGATCTCGGACATCCAGCCCATCTGCTGGGCGTTCGGCCCGCTCGGCAGCGGAACACCGAGCTGGTCGGCGACCTTGCGCACCTCCTCGTCGAGCTGGGCGTGTTCCTCGGCGAGCTTGCGACCGACCTCACGCACCTCGGCGCTGGTGGCCATCTGCTCGGCCTGCTGCCCGGTCGGGCCTTCCCAGAGCCCGGCCAACCGGACCTTGATGAGCAGGTCGCGGTCGGCGGGCCCGAGTGGGCCCCACTGGGTCTGGGTCCAGCCACTCGTGCCGGGCGCCCCGGTTGCCCAGGACTGGTACACCGAGGCGGAGACGGCGAGCAGAACCGTGACGATCACGGCAGCACGGAGTATTCGGGGGATCCGGCGGAGCATGGGGGCCTTCCTCTTGGGGAGCGAGGGGGGAGCTGGGGGAGCGCTCGCTCAAGCCATGTCGAACTGTTCGGTGTGCACGTGGTCCGCAGGAGCGCCGAGGATGTCGAGGGCGCTGACGGCATCGCTGACGAGGGCGGGTGGGCCGCAGATGAAGTAGTCCACTTCAGTGGGGTGGTGGGCGCGGCCGACCACCATCGAGAGCAGCTCTGCGCTGACGTCGCCGGTGGGTCCCGACCAGCCCTCCACCGGCCGACGCAGCACCTCGGTGACCTCGAGGTCGAGTACGCCCCTCAGCTCGGCGAGCTCGGCCCGGAACAACAGGTCCTCCGGCTTGCTCGCGACGACGATGAGGCGGTAGGTCCGCGGATCGCGCCTGTGGGCGGCGGTGCGCAGCATGCTCATCATCGGGGTGATGCCGACACCGCCGGCGATCATGACGAAGCATGCTGACGTCTCGACGTCGTTGGTGAAGGCGCCGTGCGGACCGTCCACCCACACGGTGGCGCCGATGGGGAGGCGGCGCAGCGCGCGGGTGAAGTCACCGGTGTGGCGGATCGTGAACTCGGTGGCGTCCGAGTGGGCGCTCGACGCGATCGTGAACGGGTGCTCCTGGGCCATCACGGAGCGGTCCAGGCGGATCCAGGCGAACTGGCCGGGGGCGAACGCCCAGGACGTCGCCGGCCGGCCGTCACGGCTGCACGGGACGAGGACCAGCGTGCTCACCGTGTGGTTCTCGCGCCGGATGTCGCGGACGACGAACTCGGTGGACGGGTCGAACATCGGGCGCCACACCCAGCGGTGCCCGAACACGATCCCCAGCGCCAGTGCGATCAGCGTGAGCATCGGGCCGATCACGGCATCGCGCATGAGCTGGTCGAGCAGCCAGACGTGCAGGGCCGCGGCGACGAGCGCGGTGGCTGCGAGCGTGACGTGCGACCACTTCCACAGCTCGTACGACAACCGGGCCTGGTTCCGCAGCACGGTCAGCCCGGCCAGCGCGACGAGCGCGAGCGTCGAGATGGTGGCCGCCTTCGCCCGACCCGGAGCGGTGGTGAGGTCGAGCAGGGTGATGTTGGACGGGCTGGCGGCCACCACGCAGGCGAGGTGGGCGAACACCAGCGCCGCGGTGGTCACGCCGAAGAAGCGGTGCACGTCGATCACCGACTCGATGCCGAACGCGCGGTTCAGCGAGCGCAGTCGGGACGGCAGCACGGCCGCGCAGACGAGTGCCGAGAGCGCGAGCAGACCGGTGAGAACCGAGAGCCGGTGCCAGAACCCACCGGACGACGACAGCGCGAGGTAGGCGAGCGAGGGGGCGCTTATGATCACCCCGAGCCCGCCCAACCACGTTGCACGCAGTAGCCGCTGGTCCATGGCCGGTGACCGTAAGAGGGTGGTTGCGTTGTGGTTGCGAAGCTGAGAGTGCAGTGGGCCGGAAGCGGCTTCGGGCGCGACGAGCGGCGCCGGATTGCCCCGGATGCCCTAACGATTGGACCGAACGCGACGTAACGCCTTCAGGGAGTGACCGCTCCTCCTTGCAATGCGGAGGCATCGGGCCGCTCGTCGACGGCGCCGAACCGCAGGGGGCCGTCACCGCGCGCGAGCGGGCCCGATGACGCGCCGGGCGGTTCGCCGACCGGGCGAGCCGTGATCGCTTTGAGACGACACGCCGCCGCGACCGTTCGGCTCATTCCCAGGCCGGGAGCATGACGCACCCGCGGAGATCACGCTCGGGTCACGGCACTCGGGTCGAGCAGGGTCCGCACAGCGGCGGCCGCCACCCCCTCAGGTGCACCTCGGAGGCGCGGTGCGCGCGGGGCCGGGGCACGATCGTCGCGTGAGCGACGTGGAGGAGCTGGCCGGGCCGAGCGAGTGGGCCGCGCCGGGGCAGGTCGGGGTGGGGCCGTGGCCGGGTGGCCCGGCATCGTGGCCCCAGGACCCCCGGTACGACCCCGAGCTGCTCGAGCACGGCGACGCGCGCAACGTCGTGGACGCGTACCGGTACTGGCGCCGCGACGCGGTGGCCGCGGACCTGGTGCGTCGTGCACACCCCTTCCACGTCGCCATCGAGAACTTCGGCCACGACCACAACATCGGCACGGTGGTGCGCACGGCCAATGCGTTCGCCGCCGCGGGTGTCCACATCGTCGGACGCAGGCGGTGGAACCGGCGTGGCGCGATGGTGACCGACCGCTACCTGCGGGTTCATCATCACGAGGACGTGGAAGCCCTCGCGGATTTCGCGAACACCCACAACCTCGCCGTGGTGGCTGTGGACAACACCCCGGGAGCCGAGCGGATCGAGACCGCGCGACTGCCACGGGAATGCGTGCTGCTCTTCGGTCAGGAGGGCCCGGGCGTCACGGGCGAAGCCCGGGCCGCCGCCGCGCTGACCGTCTCGATCGCGCAGTTCGGCTCCACCCGGTCGATCAACGCGGGGGTGGCGGCGGGCATCGCCATGCACGCCTGGGTCCGGCAGCACGCCGACCTCGACGCCGCCTGGTGAACGGCGGCCGCCGCGCGCTCGCCGTGGTCTGCGCAGCGGCCGCGGCGGCTGTGAGGACCGCGATCGGCGCGCCGGCCTCCCGGGCGGGGGCCGGTCAGACCGGTGTCAGCTCGTCGGCCGGCACCACGAGCAGCGCCGGAACCGGCGGCGCCCCTGGCGCGCGGTACAGGTCGTTGGCCACGAAGAGCCAGTCGGCCGACTCGGGGAACGTGAGCAGGTGGACGTCGCCGTTGTGCAGGCGGACCCGCTCGCCCGGTGCGAGTCCGCGGCCCAGGCGGACCAGCTCGCCCAGGTCGTTGAGCACTCGTGCGGCAACGGCGGGAGGGGTGGCGAAGAGGATGAGCTCGGGGTGGCCGAAGCCGGACAGACCGATCGTGTAGACGTACGACGGGCCGTCCTCGTCGCCGGGCATGGGCTGCAGTGCCCAGCCGTGGCGACGGATCGTGTCGCGCTGCCAGGCGCCGTACTGGTCGGCCTGGTGGGTGGATGCGGTGTGCTCCATGTCTCGAACATACATTCGATCCCTGACAAAAACGATGAGGGTCATGCTCGCGGGTTTGTAGTCTCCGGTCGTGCCGACCGACCGACAGACGCTCGTCTTCGACGCCGACGACACCCTCTGGGAGAACAACGTCCTGTTCGAGCGGGTGATCGACGCCTACCTCGACTGGCTCGCCCACCCCACCCTCGACCGAGCCGCCACCCGGGCCGTGCTGGACGAGGTCGAGCGGGCGAACGTCGTCGTGCACGGGTACGGCACCGCGAGCTTCCTGCGCAGCCTGCACGACTGCTTCGAGCGGCTGAGCGAGCGTCCGGCCGGCCCGGCGGAGGCGCGGGAGATCGAGGAGCTCGCTGCGGCGCTCGTGTCGCACGAGGTGGAGCTCGTGCCCGGCGTCGCGGAGACGCTCACCGAGCTCGGCGGCCGCCACGACCTCATGATGCTCACGAAGGGCGACCCGGCCGAGCAGCAGCGCAAGATCGACGCCTCCGGTCTCGCCCACCACTTCGCGAGCGTGCACATCGTGGCCGAGAAGCACGCGGGCGCCTACCGCTCGCTCGTCGCGGAGCAGGGCCTCGTGCCGGACGCCACGTGGATGATCGGCAACTCGCCGCGATCGGACATCCTGCCGGCGCGCGCAGCCGGCCTGAACGCCGTCTTCATCCCCAACCAGCACACGTGGGTGCTGGAGCACGACGAGCTCGATCCCACCGACGAGGGCGTGCTGCACCTGGAGCACTTCCGCGCGCTGACGGAGCACTTCTGATGGCCGTCGACCCGCGCGTGGACCCGGCTGTGTCGGTCGTGTTCGTGTGTCACGACGGCCACGGGCGGGTGCTGCTGGCCCGGCGGGGTGCGGGCGCCCGCGACGAGCCCGGCACCTGGGACACCGGCGCCGGAGCCCTCGAACACGGCGAGTCGTTCGCCGACGCCGTCCGCCGGGAGGTGCGCGAGGAGTACACGGCCGATGCGCTCGACGTCGAGACGATCGACGTCCGCAACGTCCTGCGGGCCGGCTCGCACTGGGTGGCCGTCCTCAACGCCGTGCGCGTGGACCCGGAGGCCGCGGCGATCGGGGAGCCGCACAAGTTCGACGAGCTGGGCTGGTTCCCGCTCGACGCGCTGCCCTCTCCCCTGCACTCGCAGCTCCCGGCGACGATCGAGGCGTTCGCGAGGTGGGTTCGGAGCAACGGCTGAACGCCGTCGGACAGCGGGATCTCGGCGTCGGCGACGGGAGCTCCCCGGTCCCGGACATCGGGCAGACTGGCCGGATGGCTCCCGGGGGCGTCGACTGGAGGGCGCGGGCGGGCATCGCCGAGCGCGCTGTCGTCCGCCGGCACGTGCGCCGCGTCGGTGGCGTGCTTCCGGGCACCCGGATCGGGCGGGTCCGCTGGCCCCGCCGCCCGCCTGCCTCGCTCGTGCCGTGGCACTACTGGTGGCAGGCCCACCTGCTCGACTGCCTGCTCGACGCGCAGCTGCGGGCCCCGAGCCGGTCGCGGGCCACGGCCATCGCGGCGCTCGCCCGCAGCGTGCGGCTGCGCAACGGGTGGTCCTGGCTCAACCGCTACTACGACGACATCGCGTGGCTCGGCCTCGCCCTGCAGCGAGCGGGCACCCTGGTCGGGCGGTCCGGCCCGTCCGCGCTGCCCAGGATCATGCACCGGCTGCACGACGGGTGGAGCGAGAGCGGCGGCGGCGGGATCTGGTGGCGCCGCGACGACGACTTCAAGGCGGCCCCTGCCAACGGCCCGGCGGCCATCCTGCTGGCGCGCGACGGGCAGTGCGCGTTCGCCGCTGCCATCACCGACTGGATGGCCGAGACGCTCCTGGACCCCGCGTCCGGGCTGGTCCGCGACGGTGTGCGGATCGCGGCCGACGGCACCGTGCGCGCCGTCGAGCCGCACATCTACACCTACAACCAGGGCGTCTACCTCGGGGCGTGCGTGGAGCTCGCCGCCCGCGACGGCCACCAGCGCTGGACCGACCGGGCGCTCGCCGTCGTCGACGCCGTGCGGCAGCGGCTCGCCGGGCCCGGCGGCGTGCTGCCCGGGGCGGGCGGGGGCGACGGTGGCCTCTTCGCCGGCATCACGGCCCGCTACCTCGCCGACGCCGCCCTGCGCGTCCCCGAGCTGGCCGTCGCCGCGCGCGAGCTGGTGTTCGCCAACGCGGAGGCGGTCTGGAAGGGGCGGGCCGAGATCGGCGGCGGCCCGGTCTTCTCGGCCGAGTGGCGCGACCCGGCCCCCGAGCCGCGGGCCGGGCTGCCGGAGGCCGACCTGTCGGTGCAGCTGTCCGGCTGGATGCTCCTGGAGGCCGCCGCCCGCCTGCAGGAGGCCTGAGGCCGGCTGCGGGTCGCGGTGGGAGTGCGTGCCTCAGGCGGCGTCGCGCAGGTCGGGGCGGTCCTCCGGGTGCGGTGCGGTCTCGTCCACGGGCTTGCGCACGTCCTGCAGGTACCGGTAGAGGCCGTAGCCGCTGCCGACGACGAAGAACCCGACGGCGAGGATCGTGGCCGCCTCCTTGAGCCACGGGACGCTCTCGAGGAGGCCTGCGCCGTAGTAGCCGAGCATGATCAGCGTGGGCACCCACAGGAGCGCGCCGACGGCGTTGGCCAGGATGTAGCGGCGGTTGTCCATGCGGGCAGCGCCGGCGACCATCGGGGCGAGGGTGCGCACCCACGGCAGCCAGCGGGCCACCACGATGGCCCAGAAGCCCCAGCGGTCGAAGAACGCGGCGGCCCGGTCGAGGTTGGTGCGGTTGAGGATGCGGCCCTCCCGCCGGGCGAGCATGCGGGTGCCCGCGTAGCGGCCGACGAGGTAGCCCACCTGGTTGCCCGCCACGGCCACGGCCGCCGCCACGAACCCGAGCGTCCACGCGCTGGTCTCGTGGGCGCCGTTGGCGAGCACGACTCCGGCCGCCAGCAGGAGGGAGTCGCCGGGCAGGAACATCCCGACGATGAACGCGCACTCGAGGAAGACGAAGACGAGGACGACGGCCCACACCGTGATCGGGCCCGCCTGGTCGAGCGGGCCGGCGAGGGCGAGCTGCGGCAGCACGTCGGTCACGGGACTCCAGACTAGGCGGCTTCCCCGACGGTCGTCGGCGCTCGGCCGGGCGTTACGCCGCCTGCCTGCCCGGCTTGCGCCGCGCGCGCAGCAGTTCGACGAAGATCGGCAGCACCGAGAGCGCGACGATGAGGATCAGCATCAGCTCGATGTTCGCGCGCACGAACGCGAACTGGCCCAGCCAGAAGCCGAGGACGGTGACGCCCGCGGCCCACACGACGCCGCCGATCACGGAGTAGGTGAAGTAGCGGCGCGCGTCCATCCGGCCGACACCGGCCATGACCGTGATGAAGGTGCGCACGATCGGCACGAACCGCGCGAGCACGATGGCGCGGTTGCCGTACTTGTCGAAGAAGCCCTGTGTCTTCACGACGTGCTCGGGCTTGAACAAGCGGGACTGCGGCTTGTCGAAGATCGCCGGCCCCGCCTTGTACCCCACCCAGTAACCGGTGGCGTTGCCGATGACGGCGGCGGCCACCAGGATCGTGCACACCAGCCACAGCGGTGCGTCGATCGCGCCCTGCGCGACGAAGAGCCCCGCGGTGAACAGCAGCGAGTCACCGGGCAGGAAGAAGCCGAGCAGCAGGCCGCACTCCGCGAAGATGATCAGAGCGAGGCCCACGAGCGCCCACGGCCCGAGCCACGAGATGATCGTGTCGGGCTGCAGCCACTCCGGGCCGAGTGCGAGGGTCACGCCGACGACGGTACCGGTCACCCCAGCGGGAGCAGCACGCCCGGGGCGAGCAGGGACAGCAGTGCGAGCGCCGCGCCGAGTGCTGTGCCCCCGAGCAGGGCGAGCAGCAGGGCCGTGCCGGTGCTCGTGCCGGAACGCAGGGACACCGGGCGCCCGGGGCGCGTGGTGCCCCTGCCGCCCGTGCCCCTCGCTCTGGCCTGCAGCGCTTCGGCGAGCCGCCGCTCGGACTCGTCGGTCGCGGTCACGCAACCCATGGTGCCGTAAAAGGGCACGTGTGGTGGATCTGGGTCGATGGGCGGCGGGCCTGAGGCCTGGTTCTAAGCGCGCGAACCCATCACCCGCGCGACGGCGTCGAGGGCCCGGCTGGCCGTGGACTTGACCGTGCCGCGGCTGATCCCGGTGGCCTCGGCGATCTCGGCCTCGGACAGGCCGCCGTAGTAGCGCAGCACCAGGACCTCCCGCTGCCGGGGCGGCAGCGTGGAGAGCGCGTCGACCACGGCCTGGTGCTCGGCGGAGAGCAGCGCGAGCGACTCGGCCGAGCGGGCGTTGACCTGGTGCGGGGGCACGTAGTCGCGCGCGGTGCGCCTGCGCCGCAGCACCGAGCGCGAGCCGTTGACGACCGCGGTGCGCAGGTAGCCGACGGCCGCGGCCTCGTCGCGCAGTCCCGACCAGTGCCGGTGCAACCCGGCGAACGCCTCCTGCACGACGTCCTCCGCCGTGCTCGGGTCGTCGACGAGCAGGATGGCGAGGCGGACCATCCGCATGCGGTGGTCGCGGTAGAGGTCGGAGATCGTGAGGGGGGCGCCCGGTGCGTGGGCGTGCTCGGGCCGCGCGTCGAGGCGTCGCAGTCGCGACAGCGTGGCCTCGACGGCATTTCCCCCGCCATCCCGCAGCACCTCACCAAGACTAGTGGGCGCCGCCGACGGGGACGACGAGCGGGCCGTGCGGGATACTGCTGCCGAAAGCAGCGAGTCGAGGAGGGTCAGCCGTGCCGATCGCCACCCCCGAGATCTACAACGAGATGCTGGACAAGGCCAAGAGCGGTGAGTTCGCCTACCCGGCCATCAACGTCACGAGCTCGGAGACGCTGAACGCCGCGCTGCGGGGCTTCGCCGAGGCGGAGAGCGACGGCATCGTGCAGTTCTCCACCGGCGGGGCGGAGTTCGCCTCCGGCGGCAAGGTCAAGGACATGGTCACGGGTGCCGTGGCGCTGGCCGAGTTCGCCCACGTGGTCGCGAAGAAGTACCCGGTCAACATCGCGCTGCACACCGACCACTGCCCGAAGGACAAGCTCGACAGTTACGTCCGCCCGCTGATCGCCATCAGCCAGGAGCGGGTCGACCGGGGCGAGAACCCGCTGTTCCAGTCGCACATGTGGGACGGCTCGGCCACCGAGCTGCACGAGAACCTGCGGATCGCCGCCGAGCTGCTCGACAGCGCGGTCAAGGCGAAGATCATCCTCGAGGTCGAGATCGGGGTCGTCGGCGGTGAGGAGGACGGCGTCGCCAACGACATCAACGAGAAGCTCTACACCGCGCCCGGTGACTACGAGGACACGGTCGAGGCCCTCGGCGGCGGTGAGAAGGGCCGGTACCTGCTCGCGGCCACCTTCGGCAACGTGCACGGCGTCTACAAGCCGGGCAACGTCAAGCTCCGCCCGGAGATCCTGAAGCAGGGCCAGGAGGTCGCCACCGCCAAGCTGGGGCTGCCGGAGGGCTCGAAGCCGTTCGACCTGGTCTTCCACGGCGGGTCGGGTTCGCTGCTCGAGGAGATCCACGAGGCCGTGGGCTACGGCGTCGTCAAGATGAACATCGACACCGACACCCAGTACGCCTTCACCCGCCCCATCGCCGCGCACATGTTCACCAACTACGACGGCGTGCTGAAGGTCGACGGCGAGGTGGGCAACAAGAAGGTCTACGACCCGCGCTCGTACATGAAGGCCGCCGAGGCCGCCATGGCAGAGCGGGTGCGCCTCGCCTGCGAGAACCTCAAGTCGACGGGCACCACTCTCCGATGAGCCTGCAAGGGAACCTGTTGGGACCGGAGCCGACGCTGCTGCCCGTCGACCCGGCCGCCGCGGAGCTCGACCGGGGCACCGCCGCGGCCGACGTGGCCGCGGCGCACCCGACGTCGAGCCTCGCCTGGGCGGTGCTCGCCGAGGGCGCGCTCGACGGCGGGGAGACGATCGCGGGATACGCGTACGCGCGCACCGGCTACCACCGCGGGCTCGACCAGCTGCGCCGTTCGGGCTGGAAGGGGTTCGGCCCGGTGCCGTGGTCGCACGAGCCCAACCGGGGCTTCCTGCGGGCACTCGCCGCCCTCCACAAGGCCGCCGCGGCGATCGGGGAGGCGGACGAGGCGGAGCGTTGCCGCGTCTTCCTATCCGACTCCGACCCCGAGGCGGCCGCCGCGCTCGGCCTCGCCTGAGGCGATGCCAGCGGCCACCCGGCTACGCGCGCGGCTCGCCGCCGGCGGTCGCAGGCTCCAGGTGTCGGCGCTGCCGATCGCGCAGTGCGCCGTCGCCGCCGGCATCGCGTGGTTCGTCGCGAACAGCGTGGTGGGGCACGCCCGGCCGTTCTTCGCGCCGATCGCCGCCGTGATCGCGCTCGGCGTCTCGCTCGGCAGCCGGCTGCGCCGGGCTGCGGAGCTGGTCGTCGGTGTGAGCCTCGGCGTGCTCGTCGGGGACCTGCTGATCTCGCAGATCGGCAGCGGCGCGTGGCAGATCGTGCTCGTCGTCGCGCTCGCGATGGCCACAGCGGTATTCGTGGACGGGGCCGCGCTGCTCGTCGCCCAGGCCGGGTCGTCCGCGGTGCTGGTGGCCACGCTCCTCCCGCCGGGCGACGTCAGCGGGTTCGACCGCTGCATCGACGCCCTGATCGGTGGCGCCGTCGGGCTACTGGTGGCCGGGGTGTTGCCGTCGGACCCGGTCGGCCCGGTCCGCCGCGAGGCGCGTGTGCTGCTCGACGAGCTGGCCGCGGTGCTCGCCGAGACCGCGGAGGCGTTGCGGAAGCGCGACGCGGAGGCCGCGTCCGCGGCGCTCGCGCGGGCCCGGGCCAGCCAGCCGCTGATCGACGAGCTGCGCGGCGCGCTGCGGGGCGGCCACGAGGTCACCCGGGTCTCGCCGCTGCTGCGCCGTCGCCGCCGGGTGCTCGCCCGGTTCGCGGAGCTGGCCGAGCGGGCCGACTACGCCATGCGGAACGCCCGCGTGCTCGTGCGCCGCACCTACACCGCGGTGTGCGACGACGAGCCGGCCGCACCCGAGCTGGCCGACGTCCTGAACGAGCTGGCCGCCGCCGTCCGGACGCTGACCGGGCAGCTGGGCCGTGACGGGGACCGGGAGCTGGCCCGGGAACCGGCGGTCGACGTCGTGCACCACGCCAGGGCGCTCACGAGCAGGTTCGACCCCGGCCCGTCGGAGGTGGTGATCGTGGCGCAGGTGCGCTCGATCGCGCTGGACCTGCTGCAGGCCACGGGGATGTCCCGGGCGGAGGCGCTCGCCGCGATGCGCAACGGGGACGACTGACGCCGCCGTCCGGGTGGTCCTACCGCTGGACCTGCACGATCGGGAACCATTCCACCCTGATCGACGTTCCTCGCCCGTGCATCTGCTCGTGCGCTGGTTGCTCGCCCCACTCGCCCGGTTCATCTACCGCCCGGTGGTGCACGGTGCGGAGTTCGTGCCGCGGGAGGGTCCCGTGATCCTGGCATCCAACCACCGCGCCGCCGTCGACACCGCGGTGATCGCGTTGACGGCCGGGCGGCCGGTGTCGTTCCTGGGCAAGGCGGAGTACTTCGTCGGCAAGGGGCTGCGGGGGCGTGCGCTGGCGTCGTTCCTGTCGGCACTGGGGTACGTGCCCGTCGACCGCGCGAACGCGAAGGCCGGGCTGGCCGCCCTGCACGCGGCACGCGAGGTCCTCGACGCGGGCGGCGCGTTCGCGATCTACCCGGAGGGCACGCGCTCGCTGGACGGCCGGCTGCACCGCGGGCACACCGGCGTGGCCAGCCTGGCGCTCGCCACCGGCGCACCCGTCGTGCCGGTCGGGCTGATCGGCACCGAGCGGGTGCAGCCGGTGGGCAAGCGGTTGCCCCGGCTGCACCGGGTGGTCGTCCGGTTCGGGCAGCCGCTCGACTTCAGCCGGTACGAGGGCCTCGAGGGCTCCAGCGCGATCCGCCGCGCTGCCACCGACGAGGTGATGGACGCGATCGCGCGGCTGTCGCACCAGGAGTACGTCGACACCTACCACGAGCGCCCCGCCGCCTAGCCCGTCCAGGTGGTCGAGCGGGGCAGGCGCCCCGCTCGACCTGCGGGGGGTTCATCGCTTGCGGGAGAGCGCCAGGTGCCCGCCGAACGCGAGGCCCGCGCCGATGAACCAGCTGAACGCGGCCACGTCGGCCGAGCCGAGGAACACCACGAGCATGGCGACCGTCGCGCCGACCGCGGTGGCGACGATCGCCGCCGGGTTGTAGCCCTTGCGGTAGTGGTAGGCGCCGTCCGGGCGCATCGTGTACAGCTCGTCGACCACGACCTGGCGCTTCTTCACGAGGTAGTAGTCGGCGATGAGCACCCCGTAAAGCGGGCCGATGAAGGCGCCGAGCGTGTCGAGGGTGTAGTGGATGACCTCGGGGCTGGAGTAGAGGTTCCACGGCGTGATCAGCACGGAGCCGACCGCCGCGATCATCCCGCCCATCCGCCAGCTGATCTTCTGCGGTGCGACGTTGGAGAAGTCGAATGCGGGCGAGACGAAGTTGGCGACGATGTTGATGCCGATCGTCGCGATCATGAAGGTCAGCGCGCCCAGCACCACGGCGTAGGTGTTGTCCAGGCGCGCGACCGTCTCCACGGGGTCGGTGATCAGCTCACCGAAGACGGGCATGGTCGCCGCGGTGGTGACGACGGTGAGCAGGGCGAACGCCAGGAAGTTCACCGGGAGCCCGAGGAAGTTGCCCCGCTTGACGGCGGCGAACGAGCGGCCGTAGCGGGCGAAGTCGCCGTAGTTGAGCATCGGGCCGGAGAAGTAGCTCACCACGAGCGCGATGGCGGTGAGCATCACCGGGACCGAGGCCCAACCGGTGATCGTGACGTCGACCAGGTCCAGGTCGATCGCGCCCCAACCCGCCTCCATCACGAGGTAACCGGCGAGCAGGAACATCACCACGTAAACCGCAGGGCCGCAGAAGTCGATGAACTTGCGGATGGCCTCCATGCCGTTCCAGAACACCGCGGCCTGCAGCACCCACATCGCGAGGAACGCGCCCCAGCCGAGCAGGGAGAGGCCGGCGAACCCGTGCGTCGCGACGTCGGCGTACGGCGCGAGGCCCGGCCACAGCTTCAACGCGACGACCACGAGCGACGCCGACGCGAGGTAGGTCTGGATCCCGTACCACGCCACGGCGATGAGCCCACGGATGATCGCCGGGACGTTCGCGCCGAGCACGCCGAACGCCACCCGGGAGATCACGGGGTACGGGGTGCCGGTGGCCTGGCTCGGCCGCGCGACCAGGTTGCACAGCCAGTAGACGATCGTGATCCCGATCAGCAGCGCCACCAGCACCTGCCATGCGGCCAGGCCGAGTGCGAACAGGCTGCCCGCCGTGACGTACCCGCCGACGCTGTGCACGTCGGACATCCAGAACGCGAAGAAGTTGTAGGAGCCCCAGCGCTGCTCGCGAAGCGGTGCGAGATCCTCGTTGGTGAGCCGGTCGTCGTACGGAGGGCGCAGTTCCGCCTCGTCGTGGATGAGGGAATCGGTCATCGCGCCTCCCGCAGCAGTGGTCCGGATTCGATCCCGCTCGGGACGGTAAGCGACGTCCCGGCGCGTCAGTGGGCCTTGCGGAGATGATTCACGCCGTATTGCGCCGCAGGAAACAAATCTCAACTTATAATTGGCGAACCGACCTGGAAATCTCGCAGCAGGCCGGTGTAGGGCTTCGCGGGTGGCCGGGCGAACTCGCCGCGGTCGCCCGTGCGCAGCCCGAGCGCCACCAGCGTTTCCACCGTCCGCGTGGCGGCCGCCACCCCGTCCACCACGGGCACGCCGATCTCCGCACTGATCTCCTTGCAGAGCTCGGCCATGCCCGCGCAGCCCAGCACCACGGCGTCCGAGCCGTCCTCGACCACGGCCCGTCGACACTCGGCGAGCACGGTCTCCCGCGCGCCGGGCTCCTCGAGCGCGAGCACGCCGATGTCGCAGGCCCGCACGCGGCGGCAGAACCGCGCGAGGCCGTAGTGCGCGGCGAGGTCCTCGGCCCGGCCGCGCGTGCGGTTGAGCGTGGTGACCACGCTGAACCCGCGCCCGAGGTAGGCGGCGGTGCGCATCGCGGCCTCGGCGATGCCGACCACCGGGCCGCGCGCGAGCTCGCGCGCGGCGTCCAGCCCCGGGTCGCCGAAGCAGGCGATCACGTAGCCGTCGGCGGATCCCTCCGCCTCGGCGCGCGCGATCTCGGCCAGCAGGCCGGGCACGGCGAGCGCCTCGTCGTAGTGGCTCTCGATCGAGACCGGCCCCATCGCAGGCGTCACCGCGGTGACCTTCGTACCCGGGCTCGCCGAGGCCACCGCGCTGGCCTCGATGGTGGCGGTCATCGCCGCCGTGGTGTTGGGGTTGATCACGAGGATCCGCAAGCTCGCTCCTACGTCGACTCCGGGGCATGCGTGGAGATCGTCGCGCGCAGGTGCTCGTGATGGCGAGCGGCCTGCTCGCGCAGCGTCGCCGCATCGCGCTCGACGAACGCCTCCAGCATCCGCGCGTGCTCCTCGTGCAGGGCCCGGCGTACGTGCGGCGGCACCTGAGCCATCGGCTGGTACGGCTCGGTGAGGTTCCACGCCGACTCCAGCATCGCCTGCAACCGGTGCATGCCCGCCGGGGCGACCAGCGCGAGGTGGAACCGGCGGCTCTCGCGGTTGTAGCGCCGCGCGTCGCCGTCCTCGATGGCGGCGGCGAGCGCGTCGTGGGCCTCCCGGGCCCGGGCGTGGTCCTCGCCGTCCGCCTGTGCGACGGCCGCGGCCAGCGCGGCCTGTTCCAGTACGCCGCGCACCACGTACAGCTCGTCGAGCTCGGCCGGGGTCAGGCACGCCACCGTGTAGCCGCCGCGCCGCCGGTGCTCGACGAGACCCTCACCGACCAGGGTCTTGAGCGCCTCGCGGACCGGGATCACGCTGACCTCGAACAGCGCGGCCACCTCGTCGCAGGGGATCGCGAGGCCGGGAGGGGCGTCGCCGGCGAGGATCACGCGGCGCAGCTCGCCGAGCACCGCCTCCGGCGCGCCGGTGCGGCGGGAGCGGGCCAGCTCCGCCACGAACGCGGTGACGTCCGCCTCCGCTGCGCTCCGCCGGGCGGAGTCGTCCGGCAGCCGGCGTCGAACGCTCATCGCCTCACCGTACGGCCGCGGCAGCGCCGAGCACCGTCGCCGACCAGCCCGGGTGGGCGGCCACGGCGTCGGCCAGCGCGCGCTGCGCCGAGACCGCGTCGCTCCCGACGGCGGTGGCCAGGCAGCCCCGGCCGGGCAGCCGGTTGAGCGACCACCAGTCACCCGCCAGGCCGTCGGCGGGGTCCTCGTCCCAGACGAGGACCTCGGTGCCCAGCACCCGCCGTCCGGCCAGGTGCGCGGCCGAGGACTGGAGCTCAGGATCGCCCAGCTCCTGCTCCTGCACGAGCAGCGGCCGCGCCCCGTCCGTCACGCGAACGAGCCCGCGGAACCGCCCGGGCGGCTCCCCGCTGCGCCCCGCCACCAGCACCTCCCGGCAGCGCAGCCGCGCTCCTGCACCCAGCTCGACGTGCAGCTCGCCGTGGTGGTCGGCCCGCCGGGTGACCACGGTCGGCTCCGGGAGGAACTGCAGGCCGGCGCCGTCGGCCACCAGCAACCGGATCACGAGGCGGCTCGGCCTGCCCGCCTGCCCGGGCAGCGCCAGTGTTGCGGCCACCCCGGTGAGCACGAGGTCGGCACCCGGCCCGACCTCGACGTCGAGTGCGACGTCGTCGCCGCCGAGCGGGCTCGTGGCCGAACCGACCATGTGCACGGTGGTGGCCGGTGAGCGCGCGGACGCAGCGCCCCGCTGGGGCAGCAGCGCCAGCGGCGCCTGCGACCGCAGCTCGCGCACGACGCTGCGCCCGTCCGCGCCGCACTCGGCGACGACCCGCGCCCTCGCGCGCACTAGACGGGGGCGCGGACGGACGCGACCTGCGCGAGCACCCACTCGGCGACGTCGCTCGCGGCCGGGTCGTCCACCAGCGACTGCGCGATCACCGGCAGCTCGCCGCGCATCCGATGGGCGTCGGAGGTCATGACGCCCAGGTCGGCGCCGACGAGCGCGGCGAGGTCGATCTTGTTGATCACGAGCAGGTCGGCGGTGGTGACGCCCGGCCCACCCTTGCGCGGCACCTTGTCCCCGCCCGCCACGTCGACGACGAAGATCTGCCGGTCCACCAGCCCGCGGCTGAACACCGCGGTGAGGTTGTCGCCGCCGCTCTCCACGAGCACCAGGTCCAGGTCGCCGAACCGCTCCTCGAGCAGCTCGATCGCGTCCAGGTTGGCGGTGATGTCGTCGCGGATCGCGGTGTGCGGGCAGCAGCCGGTCTGCACGGCCTCGATCCGCTCGGGTGCGAGCACCGCGTTCCGGCGGAGGAAGTCGGCGTCCTCGGTGGTGTAGATGTCGTTGGTGACGACCGCGAGGTTCAGCCGCTCGCCCAGCGCGCGCGCCAGGGCCGCCACCAGCGCGGTCTTGCCGCTGCCGACGGGCCCGCCGATGCCGATCCGCACCGCGCGACCGCGCGGCTCAACCGGTTCGTGCAGGTCCGGCTCCGACTCGGCGGGGTCGAAGCTGATCAGGTGGTCGTGACCGTGGCCGTGACTAGCTGACAAAGAGACGCACCTGCTCTCGATGGTGACGGACGTGGGCCTGGGCCATGAGGTCGAGCACTGGCGCACCGGGTGCCGGCAGCCGGTCGGCCGGGCGCGGGCCTGCGGCCTCGGCGACCACCGCGTCGAGCACCGGGCGCAGCGCGACGACCGCGGCGTTGACCGCGAACGGGTCCAGGCCGAGCAGCCGCACGGCGGCCGACGCCGGCCCGCTCACCGCGAGGTAGGCGGCGCACTGCGCGGCCTCGGCCGGGCTGCCGCCGTCGATCCCGACCACGGCGCCGACCAGCAGGGGGTGGTGCGGGCGGGGGTTCGCCGCCACCAGCGCGTCCAGCACGGGCGACGGCCAGGCCACGCGCGCCGCGCGCAGGGCGGCCCGGCCCTGCGCCCGGGACGCGTCACGCTGAGCTGCGGCGGGCGTGCGGGCGTCCAGTTCGGCGTCGAGCACCGGCCAGGGAGCCCCGCGCCCGTTCGCCGACTCGACGGCGGCCGCGGCGAACGCGGCTGCCACGAGGCCCGCCGTCCGCAGCCGCCCGGCCAGGAACGACCCGAGGTCACCGACCCCGGTGACGAGCCCCCGGGCCACGGCCTCCTCCAGCCCACCCGAGTGCACGTGCCCGCCGCCGGGGAAACGGGCGTCGGCGAGGGTGAGAGCGGCCAGGGAACCCATCAGAACAGGAAGTAGCGCTGTGCCATCGGCAGCTCCGACACCGGGGCGGGTTCGACCAGCTCGCCGTCGATGCGCACCGCGAACGAGTCGGGGTCGACCTTTACCTCGGGCGTGGCGTCGTTGCCGACCATGTCCGCCTTCGACACCGAGCGGGTGTCGGCGACCGCGAGCGCGGGCTTGCTGAGCCGCAGGTGGTCCAGCCCGGCGTCGAGCGCGGCGGCGGCCACGAAGTTCCGGCTCGTCTCGGCCGCGACGAGCGGCGCGGCGCCGAACATCGGGCGCGGCAGCACCGGCTGCGGCGTCGGGATCGAGGCGTTGGCGTCGCCCATCTGCGCCCACGCGATGAAGCCGCCCTTGAGCACGAGCGCGGGGCGTACGCCGAAGAACTTGGGCTCCCACAGCACCAGGTCGGCCAGCTTGCCGGTCTCGACCGAGCCGATCTCGTCGGCCATGCCGTGCGCGAGCGCCGGGTTGATCGTGTACTTCGCGACGTAGCGCCGGGCCCGCACGTTGTCGGCGCGGCCGTCGCCGGGCAGCGCGCCGCGCGCGGCCTTCATGACGTGCGCGGTCTGCCAGGTCCGGATGATGACCTCGCCGATGCGGCCCATGGCCTGCGAGTCCGAGCTCATCATCGAGATGGCGCCCATGTCGTGCAGGAAGTCCTCGGCCGCGATCGTGCTGGGCCGGATGCGGCTCTCGGCGAACGCCAGGTCCTCCGGCACCCCGGGGTTGAGGTGGTGGCAGACCATCAGCATGTCGAGGTGCTCGTCGATGGTGTTGATCGTGTGCGGGCGCGTCGGGTTGGTCGACGACGGCAGCACGTTGGCCTGCCCGACCACCTCGATGATGTCCGGGGCGTGCCCGCCGCCCGCGCCCTCGGTGTGGAAGGCGTTGATCGAGCGGCCGCCGATCGCGGCCAGCGTCGACTGGAGGAAGCCCGCCTCGTTGAGCGTGTCGGTGTGGATCGCCACCTGCACGCCGGACTCGTCGGCCACGCGCAGGCAGGCGTCGATGGCGGCCGGGGTGGTGCCCCAGTCCTCGTGCAGCTTGAACCCGCCCGCCCCGGCCCGCAGCTGCTCCCAGAGGGCATCTGCGCTGGTGGTGTTGCCCTTCCCCATCAGCAGCACGTTGATCGGCTGCTGGTCGAGGGCCTGCAGCATCCGGCCGATCGCGCGGGGGCCGGGCGTCACCGTGGTGGCCTTGGTGCCCTCGGCCGGGCCGGTGCCACCGCCTGCGAGGGTGGTGAGACCCGCGGCGAGCGCGGTGTCGACCAGCCCCGGGGTGATGAAGTGGACGTGGCAGTCGATGCCGCCCGCCGTGAGGATCTTCCCGTTCCCGGCGATCACCTCGGTGGACGGGCCGATGACGAGCGCCTCGTCGACGCCGTCCATCGTGTCCGGGTTGCCGGCCTTGCCGATGCCGACGATCCGCCCGTCGCGGATGCCGACGTCCGCCTTGACGACGCCCCAGTGGTCGAGCACGACGGCGCCGGTGATCACGAGGTCCGGGGCGCCCTCCGCGCTGGTGCGCGTGGACTGGCCCATCGACTCGCGGATCACCTTGCCGCCGCCGAACAGCACCTCGTCACCGGACGCCGCACCGCGGCTGCGGTCCTCCGTGACCTCGATCAGCAGGTTCGTGTCGGCCAGCCGGATGCGGTCCCCGACCGTCGGGCCGAACAGGTCGATGTAGCGGGAGCGTTCGATGGACGTCACTAGTGCCCCCCACCGGGAGTCCGTTGCGTATATCGGCGGATCCAGCTTTCTGCTGGGTGTGCCGGCGGGCCGGCCTCGTATTGGACATACTCGGGCGGCCCGCCGGTGCGGCCAGCAGGAAGCTGGGCCGTCGAGATATGTGGCGGACTTCCGGTGGGGGGCACTAGGGGCCCCTCTCGTCGAGCGAACCGGCGTACTCGGAGCGCAGGCCGGGCACCCGGCGGGCACCGGCGAGCGGCACGAGCACGACCTCCCGCTCCACGCCGGGTTCGAAGCGCACGGACGTGCCGGCGGGGATGTCGAGGTGCCGGCCCCACGCGGCGGCCCGGTCGAACTCGAGACCGGGGTTCACCGCGGCGAAGTGGTAGTGCGAGCCGACCTGGACGGGCCGGTCGGCAGCGTTCGTGACGACGACGGTGACGCGGTCCCGGCCGGGGTTGAGGGGCACCGCCCCGTCGCCGGGGATGATCTCGCCGGGGCCGCCCGACGTTGCGCCCGCCATCAGACGATCGGGCTGTGGACGGTGACGAGCTTGGTGCCGTCCGGGAAGGTGGCCTCGACCTGCACCGAGTCGAGCATCTCGCCCACGCCGTCGAGCACCTCGTCCTTCGTGAGCACTTCTCGTCCGCTCGACATGAGCTCCCCGACGGTGCGCCCGTCGCGCGCGCCCTCCAGCACGTGGTCGGTGATCAGCGCGACCGCCTCGGGGTAGTTCATCCGCAGCCCGCGCGCCTTGCGGGCCCGTGCGACGTCGGCCGCGACGTGGACGAGCAGCTTGTCGCGCTCCTGGGGGCTCAGGTGCATGGCGCCATCCTCACCGCGGTTTGTTACTCGGATGCTTCGATCATGTTTCTGCAGCGGCCGCGGTGACCCGGCGGATGCACCTGCACCGCGCGCCGGTCACCCGATCGTGAGAGGGTCTGGTGATGAGCGAGCCAACGCAGTGGGGCCCGCCCCGTTTCGATGCTGCTCCCCAACCGACAGCTCCCTACCCGGCAGCTCCTTACCCGACTGCTCCGCACCCCGCGGCCCCGCCTCCGGCGATGCACGACAGGACGGCGTTCCTCCCCACCGCGCCGATACCGACCGTGCGCGCGGAGATCCCCCGAAGCCCCGTGGCGCGCCCCCGCCCCGCCGACGACTACGAGGACGACCACTCGTCCGGGCGGCCGCGCAGGCGCGGGCAGGTCTTCTCCGGCCTGGTGCTGCTACTGGCCCTGGCCGTGTCGGCGCTGACGTACTACCTGACCTACGAGACGCTCGCCTCCATCCGCATCACCTCCGGCGGTGCGCTCGGCGGCGCAGGCGGCCAGGTGCTGAGCCTGGGCGGGGTGCTGCTCGGCGCCCTCGTGGTGTTCCTGCTCGCCCTGATCGCCCTCGTGGTCGCCCGCCCCAAGGCCCTCGCCGGGCTCGGGCTCGCCGCGTCCCTGCTGCTGCCGGTCGCCGCGCTCGTGATGGGCCTCTGGTACGGCGGCTCGGTGCTGCGGCAGAACGTCGAGAGCGAGATCGCGCAGGCGGGTCCACAGGTCGCGGCGCAGGGTGCGGCCGCGGTGGCCGACGCCGTCGTCGATGAGCTGGAGAACCGCGGGATCGACGCAGGCCCGGTGCGCGATCTGATCAGGAGCTTCGTCGGTTAGGCCGTGGCAGACGGGTAGTCCAGACCCCCCGCCAGCAGGTCGAACGCCTCCTCGAGCAGGTTCGAGAGGGGCGCGTCCGGACGGTGGACCTGCCACTCGGCCACCGCTGCCTCGAGCGCGCACAGCACGATCGACGCCACCAGCTGCGGCCGTCCGTCGCGGACCGGGTCGACGCCCATCCGCACCGCGAGCAGGCGTGCCATCTCGCCGCTGCGCAGCGCTCCCCGGTGCAGCGACGCCGCCCGCACGGTGGGGCTGCTGAGCAGCAGTGCGCGGACGCTCCGGAGGCGGATCCCGCCGTCTCCCGACCCTGCGTCCTCGTGCGCGCGCACCGTCCCGACGACGGCCCGGCGCAACGCCGTGAGCACCGACTCCCCGGGTGGGCGTGCCTCCAGCGCGCGGATCACCTCGGTGAGCTGCTGGTCCAGCACCGAGACGGCGACGTCCTCCTTCGAGGGGAAGTAGCGGAAGAATGTCCGCGGCGAGACGTCGATGGCCGCGGCGATCTGCTCGACGGTGGTGCTCTCGACTCCCTGGCGCGCGAACAGCGTGCAGGCGGCGTCGGTCAGGGCCTCGCGCGTTCGCTGCTTCTTGCGTTCCCGAAGCCCGGAACCACTCACCGGGGCACCGTACGCCGAGCGCGATCCCGACACCAAGCGCCATGTGTCACTTGCTGCCAACTGTCACTTCATGACAGTATCCGGGTCATGCCCAAGGCCCCGTCTGCCTCGTCCCCGTTCTGGAAGCTGCACCGCCAAGGCGCCCGCCTGAACCGGGTCCTCTTCCGGTGGACCGGCGGCCGCGTCGGCGGGACCTTCCGCGGCGCACCCGTCCTGCTGCTCGACCACGTTGGCCGCAGGTCGGGCGTCGCGCGCACCAACCCCCTGATCTACCTGGACGACGCCCCGAACCTGGTCGTCGTGGGGTCGAAAGGGGGCACCGACACGCACCCGGCCTGGTTCCACAACCTCATGTCGATGCCCGTGACGGAGGTCGAACTGCCGGGCGGCGTGCGTCGCCGGGTGCGGCCGCGGGTGGCGGAAGGGGAGGAACGCGAGCGGCTGTGGGGCCGGCTCGTGCAGGTCTACCGGCCCTATGCGGCCTACGCGACCTACACCGACCGCGAGATCCCGGTCGTCGTCCTCGAACCCGCCTAGATCGCCATAGCCGACCGCACGTCGGTGACGGAGTCGGTGCCGCCGCGGCCCTCCGCCGTCACCCGGCCCGATGCGAGCACGTAGTAGTGGTTCGCGGCGTCGAGGGCGAAGCCCACGTGCTGCTCGACCAGCAGCACCGACAGGCCGCCGCGGCGGGTGAGCCCGAGGATCGCCTGCTCGATCTCCGCCACGACGGAGGGCTGGATGCCTTCGGTGGGCTCGTCGAGGATGAGCATCCGCGGCTGCGTGATCAGCGCACGGGCGATGGCGAGCTGCTGGCGCTGCCCGCCCGACAGCAGGCCCGCGCGGCGGCCGAGCAGATCCTTCAGGGCGGGGAACAGGTCGAGCGCCTCGTCGATCAGGCCCGTTCCCCGTGGCTTGGTGTCGGCGACGACCTGCAGGTTCTCCAGCGTCGTCAGCTGCCCGAACGACTGCTGCCCCTGCGGCACGTACGCCAGTCCGCGCCGAACCCGCTGGTGGGGCTGGGTGCCGGTGACGTCCTCGCCGTCCAGCGTGATCCGGCCGGACCGCGTCGGCAGCAGCCCGACGGCCGCGCGCAGCAGGGTGGTCTTGCCTGCGCCGTTGTGGCCCATCACTGCGACGACCCCGTCCGCGGGCACCTCGATGGTGACGCCGTGGATCACCGAGGTGCGGCCGTAGCCGACCTCGACGTCGGTCATGGTCAACATGAGTGTCCCCCGTCGGGTGTCCGTTGCGTATATCGGCGGATCCAGCTTTCCGCTGGGTGTGCCGGCGGATCGGCCTCGTATTGGACATACTCGGCCGGCTCGCCGGTGCGGCCAGCGGGAAGCTGGGCCGTCGAGATATGTGGCGGGCACCCGACGGGGGACACTTACACCTCTCCGAGGACCGTCTCGACCTCGGCCTGCGAGTGGTGGCCGGGTCCGAGGTAGACCTCCTGCACCCGTGGGTCGGCCTGCACCTCGCGGACGCTGCCCTCGGCGAGCACCTTCCCGGCGTGCAGCACCGTCACGGAGTTGGCGAAGGAGCGCATGAAGTCCATGTCGTGCTCCACCACCACGACGGTGCGGTCGGCGCCGATGCGCTGCAGCAGCCGGCCGGTCTCGTCCTTCTCCTCCGCGCTCATGCCCGCAACGGGCTCGTCGAGCATGAGCAGCCGGGCGTCCTGCACGAGGAGCATGCCGATCTCGAGCCACTGCTTCTGGCCGTGGGCGAGCACCCCGGCGGGGGCGTCGACCAGCTCCGCGAGCCCGACCGTCTCCAGGGCCCGTTCGACCTCCTCCGGGATGCCCTTGCGGCGCCGAACCAGCGTGAGCGGGCCGCGTCGGTGCCCGGCGGCGATGTCGAGGTTCTGCAGAACGGTGAGCTCCTCGAACACCGTGGCGGTCTGGAACGTCCGCCCCACGCCGAGCCGGGCGATCCGGTGCACCTTCCGGCCGGTGAGCTCGTGCCCGCCGTAGCGCACCGACCCCGTGGCAGGCACGAGCCCGGACACGGCGTCGATGAGCGTGGTCTTGCCCGCGCCGTTGGGCCCGATGAGGAACCGCAGGTCGCCGGGCAGCACCGAGAGGTTCACGCCGTCCACTGCGACGAACCCGTCGAAGCTGACGGTGAGCCCGGAGATCTCCAGGTAATCCTGCTGCATCAGCTGCCTCCCGAGGGGGCCGGAACCGGCTGCGCGGAGGGCGCGGGAGCGGTGGGCCGCACCCGCCGCCAGGCCAGCGACGCGAGGCCACCGGGCAGGAAGGCGATCACGAGCATGAACAGCAGGCCCTGGACGTAGGTCCAGCCCGACGGGAACTGCTCGGAGAGCGCGCTGCCCGCCCATGCCACGGCGATCGCGCCGAGCGCCGGCCCGAAGAGCGTGGAGCGGCCACCGATCGCGACGCCGATGAGCATCCCGATCGACGGCACGATGCCGACGTCGTTGGGCGAGACGATGCCGACGATCGGCACGAACAGCGCCCCGGCGATGCCCGCCATGAACGCCGCAACCACGAACGCGACTGTCTTGACGTTGGCCGGGTCGTAGCCGAGGAACCGCACCCGCTCCTCGGCGTCGCGGCAGGCCACCAGCAGCTCGCCGTAGCGGCTCACCATGAGCTGGCGGACGAGCGCGAGCATCAGCAGCAGCACGCCCGCGGCCGTGCAGAACAGCACGAGGCGGTTGGCCGGGTCCGACAGCGCGAACCCGAAGAAGCCGCGGAAGCCGGACAGGCCGGTGGACCCGCCGGTGCCGGTCGGGTTGCCGACCAGCAGGATCGCGAAGGCCGCGGCGAGTGCCTGGGACAGGATCGCGAAGTACGCCCCGCGGACCTTGCGCCGGAACGTCGCGAGCCCGAGCACGGCTGCCACGGCCGCGGGCAGCAGCAGGATCGCGAGCAGTGTGACGATCTCGGAGCGGAACGGCTCCCACCACCACGGCACGCCGTCCGACGAGATGAGCGCCATGAAGTCGGGCGTGCCGCCCGGCCCGGCGTCGGCGAGCTTCAGGTGCATCGCCATCAGGTAGGCGCCCATCCCGAAGAACACGCCCTGGCCGAGCGTCAACATCCCGCCGCGGCCCCAGGCCAGCCCGATCCCGACCGCGACGATCGCGAAGCAGAGGTAGCGGCCGAGCTGGTCGAGCCGGAACGGGCTGAGCGCGAGCGGGGCCACGACGAACAGCAGCACGGCCGCCACCGCGAACGCCGCCGGCAGGACCCAGCGCCGGTTCATGCAAGGCTCCGCGTGCGCACCGTGAAGATCCCCTGGGGTCGTACCTGCAGGAACGCGACGATCAGCGCGAACACCAGCACCTTCGCGATCGACGCCGTGGTCGAGTACTCGATCCAGCTCTGCGCCACTCCGAGCAGGAACGCGGCGATCACCGCGCCCCTGATCTGGCCGATCCCGCCGACGACGACCACGAGGAACGCGTCGACGATGTAGGACGTGCCGAGGTTGGGCGAGATCGAGCCCATCAGCGTGAGCGCCACCCCCGCGACGCCCGCGAGCCCCGACCCGATGAAGAAGGTCAGCCGGTCGGTGGCGCGGGTGGAGATCCCGGAGGTCTCCGCGAGCGGCCGGTTCTGCACGGTGGCGCGGATCCGCCGCCCCAGCGCGGTGTAGCGCAGCGCAGCGGCGAGCGCGAGGAACGCCGCCACGGCCAGCAGCAGGATGAACAGCCGGGTGCGCGGGAAGGAGAACCCGAGCACCTCGACCGGCCCGGAGAGCCAGGCGGGCGCCGGGACGTCGACGCCCGCCGTGCCGAAGACGTCCCGCGCGAGCTGCTGCAGCACCAGCGAGACGCCCCACGTGACGAGCAGCGTGTCCAGTGGCCGGTGGTACATCCGCCGCAGCAGAGTGGCCTCAAGCACCACCCCGAGGACGCCGCCCACCGCGAACGCGATCGGCAGCGACACCAGCAGCGACAGTCCGGCGGCGCCCAGCACGTTCTGCATGACGTACGCGGTGTAGGCGCCGGCCATGATGAACTCGCCGTGCGCCATGTTGATCACGCCCATCTGACCGAACGTCAGCGCGAGGCCGAGCGCGGCGAGGAGCAGGATCGAGCCGCCGGACAGGCCGTTGAAGACCTGGGTGACGAGGACGTCCACGTCAGCTCGCGAGCCCGGAGGCCCACGGGTAGGTCTTGAGGTAGGGGTCGGGCTCGATCGGCTGGCCGGAGGTCCACTCGGTGTGGATGAGGCCGTCCGCGCCGATCTTGCCGATGAGTGCGGTCTTGGCGATGTGGTGGTTCTCGCCGTTGACGGTGACCGTGCCCTCCGGGGCGTCGTAGCTGACACCGCCGGCTGCCGCCTGCACGGCGGCGACGTCGAACGAGCCGGCCTTCTCGACCATGCCCTTCCACAGGAACAGCGACGTGTACGCCGCCTCCATCGGGTCGGACGTCACGCGGTTCGCGCCGTACTCGGCCTTGAAGGCGTCGACGAACTGCTTGTTCGTGGGTGAGTCGATCGTCTGGTAGTAGTTCCAGGCCACCGGCTGGCCGACGATGTTGTCCACGCCGATGCCGCCGACCTCCTCCTCGGCGATCGACACGCTGATCACCGGCATGGTGGCGGGCGTCAGGCCGAGGTTCCGGTACTCCTTGAAGAACGCGACGTTCGAGTCGCCGTTGAGGGTGTTGAACACCGCGCCGGCGCCTGCGTCGCGGACCTTCGAGACGATCGTGGCGAAGTCGGTGTGCCCGAGCGGGGCGTACTCCTCGCCCTTGATCTCGATGCCGTTCGCGGCACCGTACGCCTTGATGATCTTGTTGGCGGTCTGCGGGAACACGTAGTCGCTGCCCACGAGGAACAGGCTCGTGACGCCCTGCTCCTTCAGGTAGTCCAGCGCCGGGATGATCTGCTGGTTCGTGGTGGCTCCGGTGTAGAAGATGTTCTTCGACGACTCCAGGCCCTCGTACTGCACGGGGTAGAAGAGCAGCGAGTTGTTGCTCTCGAACACCGGCAGCATCGCCTTGCGCGACGAGGAGGTCCAGCCGCCGAACACGGCGGCTACGCAGTCGCTGCGGATCAGCTTCTGCGCCTTCTCGGCGAAGATCGTGGGCTCCGACGCGCCGTCCTCCGCCACGATCTCCAGCTGCTTGCCCAGCACCCCGCCCGCGGCGTTGATCTGCTCGGCGGCGAGCGAGAGCGAGTCGTAGACGGTCTTCTCGCTGATCGCCATCGTGCCGGAGCGCGAGTTGAGGAACCCGACCTTGATCTCGTTGCCGGACGTGTCGACGCAGGACGGCGCGGCGGCAGGCGCGCCCGCTCCTGCGGCGTCGACGCGGGCCCCGCAGGCGGACAGCACCAGGCCGGCGGTCAGCAGGGCCGCGGCCCCGATGGCTCGGCGAGATCGAGAGGTGGTCACAGGTGTTCCTTCCGAGGGGTCACGGGGCCGCCGTGCTCCGGCCCTCGGCCGAACGTAGGAACGTGATGTTTCGCGCGTGATCAGCTCAGGTGAACACGGTGTGTCCTGGTCTCACTCGCTGTGACCTCGCTCGCCCGATCAGGGGCGGACGAGCAGCCAGTCGGCCGTGTGCCGATACCAGGTCCTCCGGGGAACCGGACGGGGGTGCGGTACGCCGTCCGCCACCACGATCGCCGGCTCGCAGCCCACCTGGACCGCCCGGCCCAGCGCGGACCCTGCGCCCTTGGGTGCGCGGGCGGGGACCGGTCGCATGCGCCCGTCCGGTGCCCGGCCACCCCACCCGGCCCGCACGGCGATCCCGTCCGGGCCCGGGGCGACGACGAGCCTGCGGGCCTGCCCCCGCAGCACGAGGGTCTCGTCGCAGTAGCACTCACCGCGTACGTCGCGGATCTCCCCGCGGCCCACGAGCACGCCGCCGGTGTCGTCGCGCACGAGCGGCACCGCGGATGCGGTCCCCGCCACGGCCAGCGCCGCCGCCGCCTTCCCCGTGGGCAGTCCCCATGCGGTGGTGGCGGGCGAGCGGTGCGCGGGCAGGTACGCGACCTCGACGTCCAGCCGCTCGGTGCGCAGCAGCCGCAGCAGCACGGCGGCGAGGTCGGCGTCGGTGCCGGCGACCACGACCCGGCGCGGGGTGTGCTCGGCGAGTACCGGGTCGAGGTCGCTGCGGCCGGGGCGAGCGGGCAAGACCACGGCGGTGAGGGCAGCGAGCGGACCACCAGGGCGACTACCGTGCACGGGGAGCCGCCGGGCCTGCCCCTCATCGGAGCAGTTCAGCAGCACCACGTCCGAATCGATCGGGCTCACTGATCGGTTACCCTTCCCCGCCGCGGTTGAGGTGCGGCCAGGACTGGAGTTTCACATGCCGGCGATCGTGCTGATCGGCGCCCAATGGGGCGACGAAGGCAAGGGCAAGGCCACCGACATCCTCGGTAGCCAGGTCCAGTGGGTGGTTCGTTACCAGGGTGGCAACAACGCGGGCCACACCGTGGTGCTGCCGAACGGTCAGGACTTCGCCCTGCACCTCATCCCGTCCGGGATCCTCACGCCGGGCGTCAAGAACGTGATCGGCAACGGCGTGGTGGTGGACCCGGGGGTGCTGCTCGACGAGCTCTCCGGCCTCGAGGCGCGCGGTGTGGACACGAGCAACCTTCTGATCAGCGCGGATGCGCACTTGATCATGCCGTACCACGTGGCGATCGACAAGGTCACCGAGCGGTTCCTGGGCAAGGCCAAGATCGGCACCACCGGCCGCGGCATCGGCCCGGCCTACCAGGACAAGGTGGCCCGCGTCGGGGTCCGCGTGGCGGACGTGCTCGACGAGAAGATCCTGCACCAGAAGGTCGAGGCCGCCCTCGACTTCAAGAACCAGGTGCTCGTCAAGGTCTACAACCGGCGCGCGCTGCAGGTCGACGAGGTCGTGGACACCGTGCTCGAGCACGGGCGCAAGTTCGCCGACCGGATCGCCGACACCCGCCTGCTGCTCAACAAGGCCCTGGAAACCGGGGAGACCGTGCTGCTGGAGGGGTCGCAGGGCACCCTGCTCGACGTCGACCACGGCACCTACCCGTTCGTCACCAGCTCGAACCCGACGGCGGGCGGCGCGGCCGTCGGCTCGGGGATCGGTCCCAACAAGATCACGCGGGTGATCGGGATCCTCAAGGCCTACACCACCCGCGTCGGCTCGGGCCCGTTCCCGACCGAGCTGCTCGACGCGATGGGCGAGCACCTGCGCAAGGTCGGCGGCGAGGTGGGGGTCACCACCGGACGCCCGCGCCGCTGCGGCTGGTTCGACGCCGTGATCGGCCGCTACGCGGCGCGCGTCAACGGCATCACCGACTTCTTCCTCACCAAGCTCGACGTGCTCTCCGGGCTGGAGACGGTGCCGATCTGCGTCGGCTACGAGGTCGACGGCCGTCGCGTCGACGACATGCCGATGACCCAGACCGACGTGCACCACGCGCAGCCGGTCTACGAGGAGCTACCCGGTTGGTTCGAGGACCTCTCGGCCTGCCGCACCTTCGACGACCTGCCGGCCACCGCGCGGGCCTACGTGGAGCGGATCGAAGAGCTCACCGGGGCGCCCGTCAGCGCGATCGGGGTCGGCCCCGGCCGCGAGCAGACGATCACCCGCGACGTCTGACGCCCTTCGTCGGCGGGCCAGCGCGGCCGGTGCGAAGACGAGCATCACCGCCACGAACGCCAGCGCCACCGCGGCCACCGCGCCCGCCTGACCGGGCAGCGGTGGCCGGTGCGGCCAGCCGAGCAGCATCACCCCGGCAGCGGCGGCCACGGCGCCGGCGAGCAGCGGAGCGATGATCCAAACGGCCGCGTCTGATCGATTCCTGGCGCGGTCCACGGAGGGACAATAGGGCCAACAGCCGCCGTTTTCGACCCGATCGGCGGTGCGTGACCGCGTGTGTGACCACGGTGACCAGGGCGAACGTGAAGCGATGTCCGCACCGCAGCCGCTCACACACCGAGCGCAACGACGCCGTTGCTGATCGCCGAACGGGGGCCGTGGTGCGGGGTCCGCTGCTCCGTCGCCTACAGCCGGCGAAGCGGCGCGAACGCCGCCCGGACCTCGGTCGCGAACAGCTCGGGCTCCTCCCACGCGGCGAAGTGGCCGCCCTTGCCGACCTCGTTGAAGTAGGCGGGGTCGGGGTAGACCGCCTCGACCCAGCTGCGCGGGGCAGCCCAGATCTCGCCCGGGAACGTCGTGAAGCCGACCGGAACCGAGACGGCCGGAGGCGCCTGGCCTGCCGCGTGGGCTGCGGCCACGAACCGGCCGAACTCCCAGTACCACCGGGCGGCCGAGGCGCCGGTGCCCGTCAGCCAGTACAGCGTGATGTTGTCGACGACGGACTCCCGGGTGAGACTGCCGACGGGCTCCCCGTCGACGAACGCGCGGGAGATCTTGTAGTAGCTGTCCGTGTCGTGGTCGAGCATCCAGACGGCGAGCCCGATGGGCGAGTCCAGCAGGGAGTAGCCGATCGTCTGCGGCCGGGTGGACTGCTCCAGGAAGTAGGCGAAGCCGTCCGTCGTGAACGTGTTGAGCCCGTCGAGCGCCGCGCGTTCCTCGGCGGACTCCGCCGGCAGTTGATCCTTGATGGCGAGCGCCCCCGCGAGCAGGTTGACGTGGATGCCGAGCAGCCCCTCGGGTCCTTGGCGGCCCATGGCGTCGGTCACGCTGGCGCCCACGTCGCCCCCCTGGGCGACGTAGTGCGTGTACCCGAGGCGGTCCATCAGCTCCGCCCACGCGCGCGCGACGCGGCCGGAGTCCCAGCCGAGCTCGGTCGGCTCGCCGGAGAAGCCGTAGCCGGGCAAGGACGGCAACACCAGGTGGAACGCGTCCTCCGGGGTGCCGCCGTGAGCGGTCGGGTCGGTCAGCGGGCCCACGGTCTCCAGCAGCTCGATCACCGAGCCGGGCCAGCCATGAGTCATGATCAGCGGCAACGCGTCCTGATGCGGCGACCGCACGTGGACGAAGTGGATGTCGACCCCGTCGATCTCCGTCTTGAACTGCGGCAGCGCGTTCAGCCTCGCCTCGCACGCACGCCAGTCGTACTCGGTCGCCCAGTAACGGGCGAGCTCATGGACCGTCGCCAGCTGCACGCCCTGCGAGCGATCCGTGACCAGCTCCCTGGAGGGCAAGCGCGTCGCGGCGATGCGGCGGCGGAGCTCGGCGAGCTGCTCCTCCGGGACGTGGACCTCGAACGGACGGACCGCGGTCCGGTCGGTCTTCGGGGCGGTGGTGCTCGTCATGATGACCTCCGATGGGAGAAGGGGTGCCTCGCCCGTCGCTGCGCGGGTGGTGGGCGGGGCTGAGGTTGTGATCGCGGTGCCACGCCCGCTGTCATGGGCGTGACCGGCTGTTCGCTGCGCGGCGGGAGGACCACGACGCCTTCAGGTGCTTATGTCGAGCGCGGCGACGCCGCTCATGTCCAGCCACGTGTGCCCCGGCGTCTGAGCGATCCGCATGACCATCGCCTCGCAGGTGGGGCAGCGGACCACCATGCCCGGGGCGTCGGCGTACACGTGGTACACCGCCAGCGGTGCTGTCATGCCGCAACCCGCGCACCGGGTCCGTGCGGCGGTCGCATCGAACACGAACACGTCGGACAGCCGACCTGCGGCGGCGTTACCGTCGAGTCGTCGGGACTCCGGAATCACGGCCCGCTCCTTCCACATCCCCGAATCGTTCGATCCTGATGGCGGCTGCTGGATGGCCTGCCTCGACGAGGCTGTCCGCCACTGCCTCGACGAACGTGGTGGCGCCGCAGACGAAGATGTTCGGCAGCTGGTCGACCGGCCAGACGTGCTCGCGGATGGTCTGCGGCGTGAGCCGCCCGCTCAGGCCTGCCCACCCCGGCGGCTGTTGGCGGGTCAGGGCGATCGTGACGCCGATGCCGCGTGCGCTGTGCTGCTCCAGGCGTGCGCGGCCGATCACGTCGTCGAGGGTTCGTGCCGAGTACAGGAGCCGGGCCGGCGCCCCGGACCCCGTTGCGGCGTGGTGATCCAGCATCGCCAGGAACGGTGCGATCCCAGATCCCCCGGCCACCAGCTGCAGCGGCGCGTCGAGCTCGGCATGCCACACGAAGTAGCCGCCGATCGGTCCGCGCAGTTCCAACCGGTCGCCCGCTCGGAGGCCGTCGGTGAGATACGGGGAGACCTCCCCGTCGTCGAGCCGCTGCACCACCAGGTCCACGGTCGGGCTCTCGGGTGCCGAGGCGATGGAGTAGCTGCGCTGTGCCTGGTACCCGTCCGGCGCGGTCAGACGGACGTCGACGTGCTGTCCCGGCAGGTGTCCGTCCCAGTCGTCGATCTGCAGCGACAACCGGTGGACGGCGCGGGCCTCGGAGGTGTTCGTGGCGACGGTCGCGAGCCGCCACCTCAGTCGCCTGCGTACCGCTGTTCGCGCCACGGGTCACCGTAGATGTGGTACCCCAGCGACTCCCAGAAGCCGGGTTCGTCGACGCTCGCCAGCTGAAGGCCACGCACCCACTTCGCCGACTTCCAGAAGTACAGGTGCGGCACGAGCAACCGGGCCGGGCCACCGTGGTGGGCCTCCAGCGGCTCACCGTCGTACCGGTCGACCATCCAGGCCCGGCCGTCGGTGACGTCCTCGATCGGGAGGTTCGTGGTGTAGCCGCCGTCGCAGAAGGCCAGCAGGTAGTCCGCCGAGGTCTCGACCCGATCGAGAAGGGTGTCGAGGGAGACGCCGCTCCAGGTCGTCCCGAACTTCGACCACTTCGTCACACAGTGGATGTCGACGGTGACCTCTTCGTGCGGCAGATCCTGGAACGCCTGCCACGTGAGCCGCTCGGGCTCATCGACCTCGCCGGTGATCGTGAAGTCCCAGTCCTCCAAGGACGTGCGTGGCGTCGGACCGGCGGACAGCACCGGGAAGCCGCCTCCGATGTCGTACTGCCCCGGAGGCAGCAGCCCCGTGCGCTCGCGGCCCTCCGGCCGACCGACGAACCCGCGCGAGACGAAACCCATGCTTCCCACCCTGCTTCGGTCGGCACCCCGTCATGGCGGCAAGTCGTGGCGGTACGGCGAGCGTCCGAGGCCAGACGGTGGGCCACCTCGCGACGGGCCAGTCTCCTCGTCAGGGCACTCGGCACAACCAACAGATGCTCAGGTGACGTGGGCGGGCTTCGCCCAGCTGCGCCGTTGCCGACGATCGGATGACACACGTCTGTGGCGCCGCCTCCGCCCGACGGCCCCGCCCCGGGTCGTCGTCTGCGCGCGACCGGCCCAGCTACCGCCATATGACGCGAGGGCACCCGCCTGCCCACCGCTCCGCCTGCGCTGGCCGGGTGTTCTTCGGTCCGGATGTCCGGGTGCGCGACGTGCACGGCACCTACATGGCGCAGAACGACCTGCGCCGTTGCCACTCACGGATGTGAGGTCGTCACACGAGCGTCGGGTGACGGCTGCGCGCCACCCGCGTCAGGCGGCGCAGTTGCCCGTGTCGACCTCGCGGCGCAGGTTGGACGCCGCCTGCACCGCGCCGGACACCTGCTCGACGGTGAGGACGAAACCGGTCTCCTGGTCGTCGAGCGCGGCGCCGAACACGACGCCGATCACCCGGCCGTCCGGCGCGATCATGGGGCCGCCGGAGTTGCCCGAGCGGACCACGGCCCGGACGGTGTAGACGTCGCGGGTGACCTCGCCGTCGTCGTAGATGTCCGGGCCCTTGAGGCGGATCATCGACCGCACCTTGGCGGCCGTGGCGGTGTAGGGACCGTCGAGCGGGTAGCCGACGATGATCGCGTCGTCGCCCGCGGAGGCGGCCTGGGCGTCGAACTGCAGGGGCTTGGCCGCGAGGTCGGGCACGCGGAGCACGGCGACGTCCACGGCGGGGTCGTAGAGCACCACTTCGGCGTCGAGCTCCTGCACCCGGCCACGCCTGCCGACCACTTCCACGCCGGTCTCGGCCGTGCCGGCGACCACGTGCGCGTTGGTCATCACCAGCTCCGGCCCGATCACGAACCCGGTGCCCTCGAGCTGGCGGGCGCACGACGGGGCGCGGCCGCGCACCTTGAGCACGCTGCTCGCGACGTCGGCGACGACGGGGCTCTGCGCGAGAGCGGGGTCGGGCGCACCGACCTCGGTGATGGGGGTCTCGGCGAACGGGCTCAGCACGTCCGGGAAGCCGGAGTTGTTGAGCAGCTGCCGCAGCTCCTCGGGGAGCGCCTTGGCCGCCTCCGGCATCACGTTGTCGACGGCGCGCAGCACCTCGGACCCGCGCACTCCTGCGGCGAGGCCGGGGAAGCTCGCCGATGCGAGCGGGAGAGCGACGAGCCACGCGGCCACCACGACCGTGATCGCCTGCAGCACCGAGCCGAGCGTGGAGTCGACCTGCAGCGACCGCTGGCCGGTGATCCGGTCGCGGATGCGCCTGCCGAAGAAGACACCGGTGGTCTCACCGAGCGCCACCAGCAGCACCACGACGACGATGCTGACGATCACGCGGGTGGTGGGCGCCTCGACGCCCGCCGCGAGCAGCGGCGCCAGCCGCACGCCGAGCACCGCGCCGGTGAGCACGCCGACGAACGACAGCAGCGCCACGGCCATGCCGTGACGCCACCCCGAAACGGCCGCGATCAGGGCGAGCAGGATGACGACGAGATCAACCCAGCTCACGTCGCCACTGCCCCCGCACTCACGATCCTGCGACCTCCTGCCGACGGGCCCGGGCCGCCGACCACGCTGCGTCGAGGTCCATCACCCGAGTGGTGTCCCACGGACGCGTCCATCCGCCCCGATCCAACAGCGCGGACAATAGGCCCCCCGTGAAACCCCACACGAGCAGACCCGCCGTGACGAATGCGGGACCGGTGAACCCGGACGGGTGACGCACCTGGATGCGGTGCTCCGGATCCGCGAGCGCGGCGATCGGCACCCGCACCACGCTGGCCGTTTCGCGCGGGTCGACCGCGTGCACCGCCACCGGGCGCGCCCAGTGGGCGAGCACGGGCGTGACGATGAAACCGGACGGCGGCACGAACAGGTCGGGGAGCACGGCGAGCGGCACCACGCCGTCGGGCTCGACACCGGCCTCCTCCTCCGCCTCCCGCAGGGCGGTGGCCACGGCGTCCGCGTCGCCGGCATCGGCGCCCCCGCCGGGGAAGGCGACCTGCCCTGCGTGCTCGCGCAGCGTGCTGGCGCGTTCGACGAGCAGCACGTCCGGGCCGTGGGGTGCGTCGTCGCCGAGGAGCACCAGCACGGAGGCGCGCCGCCCTTCGGCGGGTGGCAGCAGGCGATGGCGCACCAGCTCGGCGGCGTCGATCCCCTGGACGCCGGACAACAGCGGGCGCAGCCACGCGGGCGCCCGTTCGGGCTGCAGGGATCCCGTCACGAGAGCCGCTCCACGGCGGCGGCGACCTCGTCGGCGGTGCGGAACGGGGTGGGCGGGTCGACGCGGGCGACCGTGCCGTCGGCGCGCACGACGTACGACGCCGGCAGCGCGGGTGGCACGTCGAGCGCCGCGCGGAGGGAGCCGTCGGCGTCGACGACCGATGGCAGCCTGACCCCGAGCTCGGCGAGGAGCGAGAGCGCGGCGCGCGGGTCGTCGCGGATGTCGACGGTGACCACCGGGACCGCCCCCGGCCGCGCCGCGTACTCGGCGAGCGCCGGCAGCTCCTCCCGGCACGGCACGCACCAGGACGCCCACACGTTGAGCAGCGCCGGACGGCCCGCGAGCGCCGCTCCGACGTCGACGGCGCCAGGGGCGCCGAGGCACGTGGCCGTGATCCCCGCGAGCGGGCCTGCCGGCGTCGCGCCGGTTGGACCCGGACACGGGATCGGGCCCGCCGCGGCTCGGGCTGCTGCGAGGTCGGCGTCGGAGACCTGCACCTGCTCCATGCTCCCAGGAGCAGGCGCGGTGGTGCCGCGGTCGCGCGGCCACAGCGCGAACACCGCCACCGCCGCGAGCAACGCGACCACCACCGTGGTGACGATCTCCGAGCGGCGCACCCGGAGCTCGCGGCTCACGGGGCGTCGGCGTCCTCGCCGCCTGCGGCGGGAGGTGCCTCGTCGTCGGGGATGCCGACCATGGCGAGCAGGTGGGTGCGCGACGGGCCCTTCACGAGCGCGGCGGCCTGCACGGGGTCGGTGGGGCCCGCGCCGTAGGTCGGGCAGTCGGCGGCGAGCGTGCACGCGCCGCAGGCCGGCTTGCGGGCGTGGCAGACGCGCCTGCCGTGGAAGATCACGTAGTGGGACACCATCGTCCAGTCCCGCTTGGGCACGAGCGCGCCTATCGCGTGCTCGACCTTGACCGGGTCCTCTTCCTGCGTCCAGCCCCAGCGGCGCACCAGGCGCCCGAAGTGGGTGTCGACCGTGATGCCCGGGATGCCGAACGCGTTGCCGAGGATCACGTTGGCGGTCTTGCGGCCGATGCCGGGCAGAGCGACGAGCTCCTCGAGCGTGTGCGGCAGCACGCCGTCGTGCTTCTCGACGACCGCCTGGCCCATCCCGATCAAGGAGTTGGCCTTGTTCCGGAAGAAGCCGGTGCTGTGGATCATCTCCTCCAGCTCGGCGCGGTCGGCCTGCGCGTAGTCGAGCGCCGTGGGGTAGCGCCGGAAGAGCGCAGGTGTGACCGAGTTGACCATCTTGTCGGTGGACTGCGCCGACAGGATCGTCGCGACGGCGAGCTCGAGCGGAGTGGTGAAGTCGAGCTCGCAATGGGCGTCGGGGTGGGTGGCGGCCAGCGTGCGCAGCATGCGTCCGACGCGCCGCGACCGGCCGAGCGCGGGCTCTCCCTCGGCGACCCGCTTGGCGAGCCGGGCCGCGCTGCGTGCCGTCACGGATGCTGCCGGCTTGCTCCCGGAGGCGATGGTCACAGTGGAAGAGCCTACGGAAGGGCCCTGACAACACGAGATGCCGGCGGGAATCGTATACATCCCGTCACTCACAGTGTCCACCAAGTCACGAAGTCATAACGGGATGGGGACGCGTCGACCCCAGTGGCGAGTCGCCCGGCCGGGTGCGAGACGATCGGCGGCGACATGACTGCCTGGTTGTCCGTCCTCGTGCCGTTGCTGGTGATGTTCTTCGCCCTCGGAATGGAGCGCGTCGAGTCCCGGCTGCGGGAGGCGACCGTGCGCCCAGAAGAGGTCGAAGAGCTCCTCGAACGGCCCCGGCCGGACGAGGTGCGCGCCCTGTTCCGGCAGGGTTCCGGCCGAGCGCTGGAGCTCTTCCGCCTGCGCAGCCGCGGGTCCCGAGGGCGCAGGTCGCCCCGCCGCAGCAATGCGGCTTGACCGGCCACGAGGGCGATACCGGGTGAATGTCGCCCGGTCGTGCAGGGATTTCGACGGCTGCCGCGTCACACACCGTGCGCGCAACCCCTAGACTGACCGGCCGGTGATCCGGCCGCGGGGCAGCGGCCTGGGACGAGGAGCGACGCAGTGGACGAGGTACTGATCCGCGCAGGGATCTTCCAGGGTGTTGAGCCCCACGCGGCCGATGCGCTGGCCCAGGCGCTCGAGCCCGCGGAGTTCCCGCGTGGGCACGTGATCTTCGCAGAGGGTGAGCCGGGCGACAGGCTGTACATCGTGGGCAGCGGCAAGGTCAAGATCGGGCGGAAGTCGCCCGACGGCCGCGAGAACCTGCTCATGGTGGCCGGCCCCTCGGACATGTTCGGCGAGCTGTCCATCTTCGACCCCGGCCCGCGCACGTCGTCGGCCACCGCCGTCACCGAGGTCCGCACGTACACGATGGACCGGCCCGCGCTGCGGGAGTGGATCGGCAAGCGCCCCGAGATCGCCGAGCAGCTGCTTCGCGTGCTCGCGCGGCGCCTGCGGCGCACCAACAACGCGCTCGCCGACCTCATCTTCACCGACGTCCCCGGGCGCGTCGCGAAGGCGCTGCTGCAGCTCGCGCGCCAGTTCGGCTCCCAGGAGTCCGGCCTGCTGCGGGTCACGCACGACCTCACGCAGGAGGAGATCGCCCAGCTCGTCGGTGCGAGCCGGGAGACCGTCAACAAGGCGCTCGCCGACTTCGCCCACCGCGGCTGGCTGCGCCTCGAGGGCAAGAGCGTGCTGATCCTCGAGCCGGAGCGGCTCGCGCGCCGCGCCCGGTAGCCCCGAACCCGACCACACGAACGGCACTGCCTTCCGGGCGGTGCCGTTCGTCGTGTGCGGGCCAAACAACTGGTACGGCCGTACCAGAATGTGCGACCCTGGGGCCATGTCCTCCTCAGCGTCGCTCGCGGACTACCGCGCCGCCCTCACCGCCCCCGGCGCGGCCGTACCGGTCATCGCCTCCGCGGCGGGCCGGTTCCCGATCGCGATGCTCCCGCTGGCGACGCTGCTCTACGTCCAGCGGGAGACCGGGTCGTTCGCGGCGGCCGGGCTGGTCTCCGCCGGCCAGATGATCGGGGTGGCCGCGGGCTCGGTCGCCCAGGGCCGGGTCATCGACCGGCAGGGACCGAGCCGGCCGCTGCTGGTGGTCGTCGCGCTCTTCGTGCTGGCGGTCACGGCACTGGTCGCGGCCGTCGAGACCCACCAGCCGTTGCCGGTGGTGGTGGCGCTGGCCACCGTCGCGGGGATCTTCCGCCCGGCCCTCGAAGGGGCGTCCCGCTCGCTCTGGACCGTGCTCGTGCCGGCCGGGTCGGCCCGATCGGCCGCGCTGACCTACGAGGCCATCAGCCTGGAGGTCTTCTTCATCCTCGGCCCGGCGATCGCCGCGTTCCTCGTGGCCGCGCCGTGGCCGGGCCTCGGCCTCGTGGTGGCGGGCACCGCGATGACGCTCGGGGCGGGCGCGTTCGCGTTGAGCCGCCCGGCTCGCCGCGTCGGACGCACACCCGCTCACGACGGCGTCTCCCTGCTGGGCGCGCTCGCCCGGCCCGGGATGCGCACGGTGGCCCTGGCGGCCCTCGGGTTCGGGCTGGTCATCGGGTCGGTCGAGGTCGGCCTGCCCGCGGTCACCGCGGCGGCGGGCTCGCCCACCCTCGGCGGCGTGCTCCTGTCGGCCTGGTCGATCTCCTCGGTGCTCGCGGGCGTGCTCTACGGGATGCGGCCGTGGCCACGCCCACTGCACCTCCGGATGCCGGCGCTGCTCGGGGGGTTCGCGGTCCTGGTGGCGGCGATGGCACTCGTCGGGCCGTCCGGCTCGCTCGCGGTGCTCGTGATCACGATGGTCGTGTCCGGAGCGCTGATCACCCCGCAGGTCACCGCGCACTCCCTCGCCGTCGACATCGCGGCCCCACCCGGCGCGGCCGCCGAGGCGTTCGGATGGGTGGTCACCGCCGCAACGCTGGGTATCGCAACCGGCCAGTCCAGCGCCGGGATCGTCGTGGAGACGTTCGGACCGCACGCAGCCTTCGTTTCCGGCGGGGCGGCGGGTGTGGTGCTCGCGACGGTGCTGTGGCTGCGCCGGGCGACGCTGCTGCCACAGCCGGTGGAGGAGCAGGCCGCCGTCGCCTGATTTCGCCGGCACGGCCATCTGGACGCTGATCGCCAGAAGTGGTGTCAGGGCGACAGATCCGTCGTCCACGCACCACTTCTGGTGATCACCCCGAGCAAGATCGCCCGGAGTGGCCTGGCGGCGGCAGATCCGTCGCTCTCCTGTTCTGACTGGGGAGATACCTGACACGACATGCCGGGGACATACCTGACACCTGAGCGCGGCTCTGGCCTACTGCGCCATGCCGCTGAAGGTGATGGACCTGGTGGAACAACGTCTCGCGGTGCTGCAGGAACCCGGCTGGTCCGGCCGTTCGGTGGCCGAGGTATGCGCCCGGCACCGGATCAGCCGGGAAACCTTCTACCAGTGGCAACGCCGCTACGCCGCCGACGGGCTGGCCGGGCTGATGCCCCGATCACGCCGGCCACTGCGCAGCCCCGGCCAACTGGCCCCCGACCTGGAAGACCGCATCGTGCGGCTGCGCAAGCAGCACGGCTGGGGACCAGACAAGATCCGCGACGCGCTACGCCGTGAGGGACACAGCGCCCCGGCACCCTCCACCATCCAGCAGGTCCTGGCCCGCCGCGGCCTGACGGGAACCCGCGCCGCCGCCAGATCGAGACCACCCAGCCCCCGCAGCGGTTCGAACGCCCAACCTGCAACGAGTTGTGGCAGATCGACGGCGCCCACCACCAGCTGGCCGACCAGAGCGCCTACTGGTCAGTCGAACTGATCGATGACCACTCCCGCTACTGCCTGGCCATCCTCGTGGACACCACCCTGACCGGGCACCTGGCCTGGACCGCCACCCGCACCGCGGTCGCCGCCTACGGCCTGCCCGCCGCGCTGCTATCCGACAACGGACGCTGCTTCACCGGCCGCCTCGCCGGCCACACCGTCACCTTCGAACGCCGCGTCCGCGAGGCCGGGATCGGGTTCATCCACTCCAGCCCCTACCACCCCCAAACCTGCGGCAAGGTCGAACGACTCCACCGCACCCAACGCGAATGGCTGGCCCGACACGACCCACCCGCCACCCTCACCCAGGCCCAGCAGCTCATGAACCGCTTCCGCGCCCACTACAACCACCAACGCCCCCACCAGGCCCTCGACGGTCACACCCCCGCCGACCGCTACCAACCCGGCATCCCACTGCTGCTACCCACCGTCGACCTCGAACCCGCCGACCACACCCCACCCGGGGCGCTGCGACGCAAAACCAACCCCAGCGGCCGGTTCACCTACGCCAACCACAGCTTCGAACTCGGCGAACGCTTCGCCAGCATCACCGTCGGCATCCTCCGCGACCACGCCCGACTCCACGTCTACTACGGCTCCAGCCTGCTAGAAACCTTCCTCGTCGGAACCAACCTCCCGACACCCAAACGCTGACCCGCAGTGTCAGGCATGTCCCCGGCACGAACTGTCAGGTATGTCCCCGGTCAGAACACGGCGGCGGCAGATCCGTCGCTCTCGCACCACTCGCAGCGGTCAACACCTCATGATCGGTCCGAGATGAGGCGGATCGCCCTGGCCAGGGCGGAAGGCCGCACCTCGAACGAT
This sequence comes from Pseudonocardia cypriaca, assembly GCF_006717045.1. Lineage (NCBI taxonomy): Bacteria > Bacillati > Actinomycetota > Actinomycetes > Pseudonocardiales > Pseudonocardiaceae > Pseudonocardia > Pseudonocardia cypriaca. The sequence continues at coordinate 857,378 of NZ_VFPH01000003.1, read as the reverse complement.
CACGGGCGGCTCGGCATGGTCATATCGACACCACAGGTGTTGGATCTTGCTCCAAGGCCCATCGTGTCGATCTGATGATGAAAGCTTCGGCTTGGCGCGCCGTCCCGACACCCCTGCCCCGGATGCCGTCGCGGACCGCTCCCGGCCTTGCCAGTAGTCCCCCTTGTTCGCGTCGACCCTTCGTGCGGGCGGGAGCTCGGGTTGGCAGAACTACCGAATTCCGTGGTTGCTCGGGCGGCCGTCCCCGACTGCAGGGCACGGCGGTTCACGACGAGACCGTCACTGCCTGGTACCTACGCAACTATCCTGTGGTCCCGACCCTCGATCCCATGGCGACAACCGGATAGTCGCCTTGCTTCCCCACCGGACGTGCTCGTGCCTGGTGCGGCAGGAGCGGCTTTTACTGCAACCGGCTCAGGGGCCGCGGAGGTGGTCCAGCTGCGCGCGCACCGAGAGTTCCGCCGCGGGCCAGAGCACCCGGTCGACGTCGGCGTAGACCACCTCCACCACCTGGCGCGGCGCTGCGTGCTCGCCGAGGACTCCCAGCGCCGCCCGCACCTGCTCCAGCCGCTCCTCCCGGTGGGCGAGGTACGCCGTGGCGACGGCGGGTGCGTCCGGGAGCTCGGGGCCGTGGCCGGGGAGCACGGCGGTGGCGGGTGCGAGGTCGGCGAGCCGGCGGAGCGAGTCGAGGTAGGGCCCCAGCGCGCCGTCGGGGTGGGCGATCACGGTGGTGCCGTGGCCGAGGATGGTGTCGCCGGTGAGTACGGCCTGGTCGGCGCCCGGCCCGTCGAGCAGGAAGGACAGCGAGTCGGACGTGTGGCCCGGCGTGGCGACCACCCGCAGTTCGACGCCCGCGGCCGGCACGACCTCGCCGTCGCCGAGCGCCTCCGACCCGAGCACGAGCGAGGGATCGAGCGCCCGCACCGGCGCGCCCGTGAGCTCGGCGAACCGGCGTGCGCCGCCTGCGTGGTCGTGGTGGCGGTGGGTGAGCAGCACCAGCGCGACCGGACCCTGCGCGGCCACCCGCCGCAGGTGCACCTCGTCCTCCTCACCTGGGTCGACCACGATGCACGACTCCTCACCCGGCGCTCGGAGCACCCAGGTGTTGGTGCCGTCGAGGGTCATCGGAGAGGGGTTCTCGGCGAGCAGCACCGACGCGAGCGGAGTGACCGGCCGCAGCACGCCGTAGGCGGGACCGGTCATGCGGGCTGTCCGGGCAAACCGGTCGACGGGAACGCCGTGTTGTCGGGCAGCACCGTGACCAACCGGTCGCCTTCCCTGCGCAGGGTCGGCACGATCGGGCGGATCTCCCGCTCCCGTGCCGCGGCGATCACGGCGGCGCTCTCGTCGAGCTCCGCGACCTCCTGCAGCGTGCGCACCGTCGGCGGCATCAGCAGCATCTCGCCGGCCTGCCAGCGTTCGAGGGCCTCGGCGGGATGCCACCAGAGGGCCCTGACGGCCTCCGTGGTGTGCGCGTCCGCCTCCTGCCCGTCCGGCACCTGCGCCACGAAGAACGCGGTGTCGTAGCGCCGGGCCGAGCCGGCGGGCGTGATCCAGCGCGCCCAGGCGTGCAGCAGGTCGGCGCGCAGCACCAGGCCGGCGGCCGCGAGCACCTCGGCGAAGGACCGGCGGCGCGCCACGACGTCGGCTCGCTGCCCGTGCAGGTCGGCGGGCACGTCCGGTCCGGCGAGCAGCACGCCGCACTCCTCGAACGTCTCCCGGACCGCCGCGTGCACGAGCGCGCCTGCCAGCTCGACGTCCACCCCGAGGCGCTCGGCCCACCAGCGCGGCTCCGGCCCCTCCCAGCGGTGCGGGTCGGGGCGGTCGGTGGCGTCCACCCCGCCGCCGGGGAACACGGTCATCCCGGCCGCGAACGCCATCTCCGTGACGCGTTGCTGGAGGAAGACCTGCACCGGGGAGCGGCCGGCCTGCGGGTGGGGGTGGTCCCGCACCAGCAGCACCGTCGCGGCCGGCCGCGGGATCACCGGTGCGGATGTCATGGTGGCGAGGCTAGTGGGCCATCGGGGCCCGCCGCGGGAGGATGTGCGCCATGGATCGCGTGCGGGTGGGACTGGTCGGCGGTGGGCCGTGGGCCCGGACCGTGCACGCGCCGGGCATCGCCTCCCACCCCGGCACGGAGCTGGCGGCGGTGTGGACGCGCAGGCCGGACGTCGCCGCCGAGCTCGCCGCCGAGTTCGGCGCGCGCTCCTACACCGACCTCGAGGTGCTGCTGGACGCGGTGGACGCGGTCGCCTTCGCCGTGCCGCCACAGGTGCAAGGCCGGCTCGCGCTCTTCGCGGCCGCCGCGGGCAAGCATCTGATCTGCGAGAAGCCGCTCGCGGGCACCGTCGACGACGCCCGCGCGGTGGTCGAGGCCGTCGAGCGGGCAGGCGTCCACTCGACGATGGTGCTGACGATGCGGCACGCGCCCGCGGTGCGGGACTGGCTCGCCGAGATGCCGCAGGAGCCGGCCGGGCCGGACACGGTGGCGTTCGCCCGCTGGGTCTCCGGCTCGCTGCTGGGCGGGCCGTACTGCACGTCGCCGTGGCGCGCGGAGGAGGGCGCCCTGTCCGACCTCGGACCGCACGTGATCGATCTCCTCGACGCCGCGGTCGGGCCGGTCGTCGAGGTGCCGTGGGCGCGCTACGAGGAGCCCGACCTCTGGCGGTTCGGCCTCCTGCACTCCGGTGGGGCGCAGAGCACCGTGACGCTGTCGATGCGCGTACCCGTCGACCCGTCGGAGATCGACTTCACCGTGCTCGGCGGTGCCGGGCGGCACCGGCTCGCCGGTCGCGGCGCCGACGCGCCGATCTGCTACGCCGCTCTGCTCGACGAGCTCGTCGCCGCCGTCGACGGCTCCGGCCCGCCACCGGCGCTCGACGTCACGCGCGGCCTGTGGCTGCAGGAACTGGTGGAGGCCGTGCGCGCCGCCGTGGGCTGAGACGCCGGAACCGATCTATGTGAGCGGCCCCCGCAGCACCGGTTCCGGATCGGTAGCGGCGCGGACCAGGGCGGCGACTGCGGTGGAACGGGAGTCCTGTGGCCAGGCGATGGTCAGGACGGCCGGTGGCGCGTCCGGGACGTCGAGGTAGGTCAGGCCGGGGCGCGGGTACCGGTCGGCGACGGACCGGGGCACGAGTGTGACGATCCGGCCGAGCTCGACGAGGGCGAGGAGCTGGGCCAGGTCGCGGACGCCGTGCCGTTCGACGAGGTGGGCCTGGTAGCGGCGGACGCCCGCCAGGTCGGACGAGTCGGTCACGGGCAGACCCAGATCGGCGAGCGTCGCGCGCCCGGCGGGGGCGAGCGGGTGCGTGGCCGGGACCGCGGCGACGGTTGGCTCGACGACGACGGGCTCGGCGTCCAGGCCCGTGCTGTCGAACGGCGAGTGCACCAGTGCGACGTCGGCCTCGCCCTGGCGCAGGAGGCGGGGCTGCTCGTCCCAACCGCACAGGCGGACGACGACCGGCAGGGCCGACTCCTGGCCGGCGTAGCGAGCCAGGATGGTGTCCAGCAACCCGGCGTCGCTGTCGGCCTTGACGGCCAGCACGACCTGGGGTGTGGCCGCCCCGGCACGCCGGGCGCGGCGCACTGCGGCCTGCAGGGCCTCCAGCGCGGTGCGTCCCTGTTCCAGGAGGACGGCGCCCGCCGGGGTGAGGGCGACCCCGTGGGTGTCGCGTTCCAGGAGGGTGTGGCGCCGATGTCGGCCTCCAGGGCGCGGATCGCCCGGGACAAGGGGGAGGCGGAGATCCCGAGCCGGTCGGCGGCGCGGGAGAAGTTGAGCTCCTCCGCGACCGCGACGAAGTAGCGCAACACCTTGGACTCGATCGTCGGATCGAGGCTCGGTCCGGTCATCCGAGGAGATCCTCCGCTCCCGGGGCGGTCCCCCCGTGCTCCGGTACGACCTTGGGGGCAACACCCCTGACCGCTGCGATCCTTCCGTACCGGCACCGGGCCGGGCACCGTCGTGGACCGGAGGAGGAACCAGATGATCATCGTTACCGGTGCCAACGGAAAGCTCGGCCGCGGCGTGGTCGAGCGCCTGCTGAACCGCGTTCCGGCGCACGACGTCGGCGTGTGCGTCCGCGATCCGCAGGTTGCCCGACCACTCGCCGACCGCGGCGTGCGCGTCCGCAAGGGCGACTTCACCGATCCCGGCTCCCTCGCCCACGCCTTCGAGGGGGCCGACCGGGTGCTCGTGGTGTCCGTCGACACGACCGGACCCGACGCCGTCGCCATGCACCGCACCGCCATCCGGGCTGCGCGCGACGCGGGCGCCGCCCGCATCGTCTACACCAGCCACGCGGGAGCGCGCCCCGGCTCGGCCTTCGCGCCGATGTCCGACCACGCGGCCGCGGAGGAGGACCTGCGCGGGGCCGGCATGCCGTTCACCTCCCTGCGCAACGGCTTCTACGCGTCGACGGCCGTCATGCTGCTGCAGAGCGCGCTCGCCACCGGCGAGCTCGCCGTGCCCGATGACGGCCCGGTCGCATGGACGACCCACAGCGACCTCGCGGAGGCGGCCGCGGTCGCGCTGCACGGCGACGTGCCGGGCGGCGGCGTGCTGGACGGACCGACGCCTGCGCTGACGGCTTGCGAGGCGCTCGACATGGCCGAGGTCGCCGCGCTGGCGTCCCACGTGACGGGCCGGACGATCCGCCACGTCGTCGTGCCACCGGACGACTACCGGGCCCGCCTGATCGCCCACGGGGCACCCGAACGCGCCGCCGCGCTCCTCGTCGGGATGTTCGCAGCCGCGCGCGAGGGCGACTTCGCGACTGTGGGCCCGACGCTGGCCGACCTGCTGGGCCGGGCACCGGGGACGCTGCGCGACGCCCTGGCGAGCGCGACCACCACGTCGTCGCACCCGTCCGGGCTCAGTGCGTGACGAGGAACAGCAGGCGCACGACGCCGACGCGCAGGAACCGCGACTCGCGCGCACCCGGAGCGCGACTCGCGGGATGGCGTGCTCAGTCGTCGTAGTCGGGTGGTGAGCCTCGGTGGCTGCTGCCGTTCGTGGGGGCGCCGTTCGTGATTCGGCGGGCGATCCGCTGCCGGCGTCCCTCCAGCAGCTCGGCCTGCAGACGGGCCAGCAGCTGGCGGTCGGCGTCGCTCAGCCGGGCGATCGACTCGGGGCGCAACCCGAGGTCCTCCCGGTCCTGGCCGTCCCGATCGGGCTCCTCGTCGCCCGGGTCCTCCGACCGGTAGTCGTCGGAGGACGAGCCGTTCTGTGGCGGGTCGTCCAGGAAACGGTGCCTCGCCGCGGCGCGGGGCACGGGGCGCGGCGCGGGACGGCCGGGTTCGGCGTCGTCGAGGGGCTCCGGTTCGGGTTCCGGATCCGGCTCGGGCGCCGGCTCGGGCTCCGCCCGCGTGGCGGCGGGCTCTTCGAGCGCCGACGGTGCCATCGCCCATGCGCCGGAGAGCCACTCCTGCGACCACTCGTCGTCGGTGGGGCGGGCGGCGGGCTCGGGACGCTTCTCGGGTACGGCGAAGAGGTCGTCCTCCGGCCTCGTGGGATCCAGCAGAGGCGCGAGCAGCGGCCGGTTCAGCGGCCCGTTCAGCGGGTCGCTCAGCGACTCGAAGGCAGGCGTGTCGCGCCGCGGCGGTGGCGGCTCCTCGGGAAGTTCGGGGCGCTCGTCGGCGGGTGGTTCGATGGCGTCGTCGTGATCGTCTTCGACGGGGCGGAGCGGCGGGCGGTGGTCCGCGACCGGCTGCGGAGCCGAGTCGGGCCCGGTTCGCCTGCCCAGCGGGATCGGGTGGGACGCTGCCCGCGAGATCGGTGTGACGGTTGGCCGGGGCCGGCTGCCACGCGACGGCAGTGGCGTGGGTGGAGGCGTCGAGCGGGACTCGTCGCGCACCGGGAGTGGCCGGGGCGCCGCGAGCGGGTGCGGCGAGGGCGGTTCCGGGAACGCCTCTTCCTCGGTGCGAGCCGCCGGGTCGTCGTCGCCGTCGTCACCGTCGTGCCGGTCGACCTCGTCGTCGGTGTCGTCGTCGGCGTAACGGCTGCTGCGCGCGTAGCCGCCCGGCAGGTCGTCCTCGTCGCCCTCGTCGTCGGTGTCCTCGTCGGCGTGGTCGTCGTCGTGCTCGTCGTGCTCGTCGTGCTCGTCCTCGTCGTGCTCGTCGTCGAGCAGGTGCCCGTTCTCGGAACCGAACGGCGCGGCGGGCGCCTCCTCCGGCTCCCGCTCGCCCGCGGCCTGCAGCCGGGCGGTGGCGGTGGCGGAGTCGTCGGTGGGGGTGGCGTCGTCGTCCCGGGGCTCGCGCTCCTCGGTTCGGACCGGCTCGCTGCGGTACCGCGCTGACGGTGCGGGCGGCTCGGGCGCGAGCGGGTGGGGTTCCGGGACGAACCTGCGGGGCGGCCGGTCGGCCGGTGGGGCGAACGCGTGCCGTTCCACCGGGGGCGCGAGCTGCGGCTGCGCCTGCGGTGCAGGCCGCCACGGCCGGTCGTCGGTCACCTCGCTGCGCAGTTCCACGGCGGCCTGGAGCGCTGCGGCGTGGTAGGCGGGCGCCGGTCCATTGGCCGGGAGCACCTCGACCGACGCGGGTGCGCCTGCCCGCTCGAGGGCCGCGCCGAGCTGGTAGGCGAGAACGTCGGCCCGGCGGGTGTGGTCGTGCACCCGCACCACGACGACCGGGTGCGGGAGCGGCCCCGGTGCCGCGCCGGCGGGCGTGAGGCGCCGGGCGAGCAACACGCTGCAGCCGGTGAGCGGACGGGCCGGGAAATCGCGCACCGCGCCTGCGACGGGATCGTCGTGGCGGGGTGCGGCGAACCGGTGCTCGGTGCCGGTCTCGGGCTGGGGCGGCGGGAGCGCGGCGGCGGGTCCGAGGTCGGTGCGGGCGGTGCGCGCCGCAGCGACCAGGGCGGACCGGACCTGCGGCGGCAGCACGGCTCTGGCGGCGACGAGGCTCGCGGTGAGCATCTCGACGGCACGGGCGTCCTCGCCGAGTGCGACGAGCTCGCGTGCCCAGCGCAGCAGGTCGTCGTCGACCCGCCCGGCCAGTGCCAGCAGCAGGTCGTGCGTCGTGTCCGACGTCGGGTCCTCCACCTGGCCTCCTCCCGTAGTGCCGGACGCTCCCCTCACGCGCCGACCAGCGCCGTGGCGGATCGCCACAGCGACCTGGATCCGATGATGGCTGCCTCGTGGTAGGAGGAGCGCTGCCCGTGCGGTGGGAGCACCTCCACGCACGGTGTGCGGTCGCCGTGGGCGCGCATGACCCGCTGGAGCGTCCCGGCGAGCGCCCACGGCCGTTCGCCGCCGATCACCAGCAGGATGCGTTGCGATTCGCGCCACGACTGGCGGACCTCGACGCAGCCGGGGTGGCCGCGGACGACCGCCAGCACGGCGAGCGCGGCCGTGTCGACGGCGCCGTCGCCCGGCTGGAACGTGGCGCGCGTCGGCGGCGGTTCCGGGGCGGGCAGCACCGCGTCGAGCAGCGGGTGCGCCGAGCCGACGGCCGTCTCGAGCAGCTCGCGCTCGGGGTCGGTGATGCCGACGCGGTGGCGCAGCAGCTCCCGGGGCAGGGTGGAGCCGAGCACCTCCCGCCCGTCGTCGGCGAGCCAGTCGCGCATCCGCCACAGCAGCTCGTCGGGGAGCCGGCCTGCGAGCCGCAGGAGCAGCTCGTGGCACGCCGCGTCCGCGTCCATCTGCCTCAGCTCCCCTCCTGCGCGCCCACGGAGCTCACGAGTCCGCCAGCTCCACGACCAGCTCGACCTCGACCGGTACGCCCAGCGGAAGCTCGGCCACGCCGACGGCGGACCGCGCGTGCCTACCGGCGTCGCCGAAGATCTCGCCCAGCAGGTTGGACGCGCCGTTGATCACCTTGGGCTGGTCGGTGAAACCGGGCGCCGACGCGACGAACCCGACGACCTTGACGACGCCGGCGACCGCGTCGATGCCCACGAGCGCATCGATCGCGGCGAGCGCGTTCAACGCGCAGATCCCCGCCAGCCCGGCGGCCTCCTCGGTGCTGAGCTCGGCGCCCACCTTGCCCAGCGCGACGGGCTTCCCGTCGACGAGCGGCACCTGGCCCGCGGTGAACACCAGCGAGCCGGAGCGGCGGGCGGGGATGTAGGAGCCCGCGGGTGCGGGCACGGCGGGCAACGCGATGCCCAGCTCGTCGAGGCGCTCGCTCGGCGTGGTCACGGCGTCAGCCCCGCGCCGGGCGCTTGAACCACGCCACGAGCTGTTCGGGGTTCGCGCCGGTCGTGACGGTGACGAGCTCCCAGCCGTCCCGCCCGAAGTTGTTGAGAATGGCCTGGGTGCTGTGGATGAGCACGGGGGCGGTGAGGTATTCCCACCTGACGTCCGACGAACCGGGGGAGGTCATGACAGGTCACTGTAGCCAGCGCCTCACCCGCTCGAACCGGCCGGTCGCGCCGGGCCTACGTAACCTGGAACGGTGACCTCATCCGGGTGGCAGTCGGCGCTTTCGGAGGCGCGCCTGCACGTCGTGTCCGGCAAGGGCGGTACCGGCAAGACCACGGTGGCCGCCGCGCTGGCGCTCGCGCTCGCCTCCAACGGCAGGCGCACCCTGCTCGTCGAGGTCGAGGGCCGGCAGGGCATCGCGCAGCTGTTCGACACGCCCCCGCTCCCGTACGAGGAGCGCCGGATCGCGATCGCGCCGGGTGGCGGCGAGGTCAGGGCGCTCGCCGTGGACGTGGAGGCGGCGCTCCTGGAGTACTTCGAGCTGTTCTACCGGCTCGGGATGGCGGGGCGGACCCTGCGCAGGATGGGCGCCGTCGAGTTCGCCACCACCCTCGCCCCCGGGCTGCGTGACGTACTGCTCACCGGCAAGGTCAAGGAGTGCGTCAACCGGCGCGACGCCGACGGGCGCCCGGTGTACGACGCCGTGGTGCTCGACGCGCCGCCCACCGGCCGGGTCGTGAAGTTCCTCGACGTCACGAAGGCGATGGCCGACCTGGCGCGCACCGGCCCGATCCACAGCCAGGCTGCAGGCGTGGTGCAGGTGCTGCACTCCCCGCTCACCGCCGTGCACCTGGTCACGCTGCTGGAGGACCTGCCGGTCACCGAGACCCTCGAGACCGTGGACGAGCTCACGGCCGCCGGGTTCCCGGTGGGCGCGGTGATCGTCAACCGGGTGCGCCCGCAGTGGCTCCCCGACCGGTCGGTGGCCGCGGCGGCGGGCGGCCGGGTCGACTCCGGTCGCATTCGCGCCGGTCTCGCGGCTGCCGGCCTCGACCTGCCGGCCGACGTGATCGACGGGCTCGTCGCCGAGACCGTGGAGCACGCGGTGCGGGTGCACGGCGAGGCCGCGGCGCTGGCCCGGTTGGAGGAGGCCGCCGCGCTCCCGCGGCTGGAGCTGCCCCAGCTCGTGGAGGGCCTCGACCTCGGGTCGCTCTACGAGCTGGCCGAGGCGCTGTGCGAGCAGGGCGTGGGTGGTCCGGCGCGCTCGGAGGTGCGCTCGTGAGCCCCCGCCCCGCCCCCGCGCTCGACGTCGACACGCTGCTGGACGACCCGGACACCCGCATCGTGGTGTGCTGCGGCTCCGGCGGCGTCGGCAAGACCACCACGTCGGCCGCGCTCGCCATCCGGGCGGCCGAGCGGGGCAGGCGCACCGTGGTGCTCACCATCGACCCGGCGCGCAGGCTGGCGCAGGCCCTCGGCATGGAGGCCCTCGGCAACGAGCCCGGCCGCGTGGCGGGTGCGCGGGGCGACCTGCACGCGATGATGCTGGACATGCGCCGGACCTTCGACGAGATGGTCCACACGCACGCGGAGCCCGAGCGCGCCGAGGCGATCATCGCCAACCCCTTCTACCAGACCATCTCCTCCTCGTTCTCCGGCACGCAGGAGTACATGGCGATGGAGAAGCTGGGGCAGCTCGCGGCCACCGGCGAGTGGGACCTGATCGTGGTCGACACGCCGCCGTCCCGGTCGGCACTCGACTTCCTCGATGCGCCGCAGCGCATGTCCACCTTCCTCGACGGCCGGATGATCCGGCTGCTCTCGGCCCCGGCGCGGGCAGGCGGGCGAGGGCTGCGCAAGCTGGTCGGCGCGGGGTTCTCGCTGTTCGCGAAGGCCGTCTCGACGATCCTCGGCGGGCAGATGCTGGCCGACGCCTCGGCGTTCGTGCAGGCCTTCGACACGATGTTCGGCGGGTTCCGGGAGCGGGCCACGGCCACCTACGCGCTGCTGCGCTCGCCCGGCACGGCGTTCCTCGTGGTGGCCGCCCCCGAACCGGACGCGCTGCGCGAGGCCGCCTACTTCGTCGACCGCCTCGCCGCCGACGACATGCCGCTCGCGGGGCTGGTGCTCAACCGCACCCAGCCGGTGCTGGCCCACCTCTCCGCCACGAAGGCCCGCGCCGCCGCCGAGGGGCTGCGCTCAGCGCCGCTCGCGGCCGCCGTGCTGCGGCTGCACGCCGACCGCGTGGACCTCGCCGACCGCGAGGAACGCCTGCTCTCCCGGTTCACGGGCGCCCACCCCGGTGTGGCGGTGGCCCGGGTGCCTGCGGTCGCAGGCGACATCACCGACCTGGACGGCCTGCGGGAGGTCGGCGAGCGGCTGGCGGGCTCGGCGGACTCCTCCGCCGCGCAGCTGCGCTCGGCCCGCTGACGCACCTGCCGTCCGCCGACGCACCGGCGAAGAGGTGCGCCGGCCGGCTGAAGGCCCAGCTGACCTGGGACCTCAGGCCGTTTCGTCCAGACCTCGTTGGTGCCGTTCGTGCTCCGCCGCCCTCGCCAGCTGCTCGGCCGTCTCCTCGGCCACCGACTCGTAGTGGGCGGTGCGGGCGTCGTGCAGCAGTGCGGCCCACGACGAGACGTCCGGCCGGGCGCGCAGCAGCGCGCGGCGCTCCCGTTCCGTCATACCGCCCCACACTCCGAACTCGATGCGCTGGTCGAGCGCGTGGGCGAGGCACTCGGTGCGCACGGGGCAGGCTCGGCAGAACAGCTTCGCCTCCCGCTGCCGCGCCCCTGCTACGAAGAGACCTTCGGCGTCGGCCGTCCGGCACCGTGCAGCCCCCCGCCAGTTCCACCGGCCCGTCATGGTCGCCCCTTCCCCGATCCCGTGCACGTCACGACCTGCACAGACGGATTCTCGGAGCCTGCGGTTCCACCGGAAACCGAGCAAAACTACTCAATCGCGGTCGGGTGATCTCCACTGCTCCATCCGGAGGCCCGCGTACCCTGGCGCTCCGTGAGCTTCCCGCGCCAACTCGCCCGGCCGATCGGCCTGCTGCTCGGGCTCGGGCTGATCGCCGGTGTCGTGGTCGCAGGGATGGCCTTCCCGGTCACCGCAGGGGTCGGGCTCGTCATGAGCGACACGGGCGACAGCGTCAACACGGTGTCGGCCGACCTCGTGGACGGTCCGCTGCCGCAGACCACCACCGTCACAGACTCGTCGGGCGCTCCGATCGCGCGGTTCTTCGAGCAGGGGCAGAACCGCCACTCCGTCACGGCGGACCAGATCTCGCCCGCGATGAAGGCGGCCATCGTCGCCATCGAGGACCGGCGGTTCTACCAGCACAACGGGGTCGACTGGCAGGGCACGCTGCGCGCGCTCGCGGCCAACTCGGCGTCCGGCACGGTCGTACAGGGCGCGTCCACGCTCACCCAGCAGTACGTCAAGAACTACATGCTCTACGTCGCCGCCGAGTCCGAGACGGAGCGGCTCAAGGCCACCGAGCAGACTCCCGCGCGCAAGCTCAAGGAAGCGCAGATCGCACTCCAGATGGAGCAGCGGCTCTCCAAGGACGAGATCCTCACGCGCTACCTCAACATCGTGTCGTTCGGCAACGGCGCGGCCGGGATCGCGTCGGCGGCGCGCACGTACTTCGGCACCACACCCGACCAGCTCACGGTGCCCCAGGCGGCGCTGCTCGCCGGGATGGTCAACAGCACGTCGGCGTTCGACCCGGTGACCAACCCGCAGGCGTCGATGGAGCGGCGCAACCTGGTCATCCAGCAGATGCGCGACCAGCAGATGATCGACGACGCGCAGGCAGAGGCGGCGCTCGCCAGCCCGCTCGGGGTGGTCAACCCGCTCAACACCCAGCCGAACGGCTGCATCGGCGCCGGCGACGCGGGGTTCTTCTGCAAGTACGTCGCCGAGTACCTCACCGAGGCCGGCTTCTCGCTCGAGCAGCTCAACCGGGGCGGCTACACGATCAAGAGCACGCTCGACCGCAACGTGCTCGACCGCATGAAGGCCTCGCTCGACGCGGAGGTCCCGCCGAAGCAGCCGAACGTCGCCAACGTGATGTCGGTGGTGCAGCCGGGCACCGACAAGCACCGCGTTCTCGGGATGGCGTCCAGCCGCACGTTCGGCCTCGACGCCGAGGAGGCGGAGACGAGCTACGGGCTGCCCTACGAGCCGGTCAATCTGGGCGCCGGCTCCACCTACAAGATCTTCACGGCGGCCACTGCCCTCGAGAAGGGCATGGGCATCAACTACGAGCTCAGTGTCCCGCCGAGCGGGTACGCATCGCCGATCTACGTCGATGGCGCCGGTCGGCCGCTGCCGGTCCGCAACTCCAACGAGAACATGCCGGAACGCATGTCCCTCACCGACGCGCTGGCGCAGTCGCCCAACACCGCGTTCATCAAGCTCGAGGAGTTCACCGGCGTCCCGCCCGTCGTCGACATGGCGGTCCGGCTGGGCATGCGTTCGCTCGCCACCACGCCGTTCGTCGACCCGCGCACGGGCCGGCCGACCGACCGCTCGATCGCCGAGGTCACCAAGGCGCAGAACCTGGCCTCGTTCACCCTCGGCGTCAGCCCCACCAGCGTGCTGGAGCTCGCGAACGTCGGCGCCACGCTCGCCAGTGCGGGCAAGTGGTGCCCGCCCAGCCCCATCGAGTCGATCACCGACGTCACCGGCAAGCCGGTCGCGGTCACCGAGGCGCCCTGCGAGCAGGCCGTCGAACCGGGCCTGGCCAACGCGATGTTCAACGCGCTCAGCAAGGACGACCTGCCCGGCGGCACCGCCGCGGGCGCCGCCCGCCAGGTGGGCTGGAACCGGCCGATGGCCGGCAAGACCGGCACCACCCAGCAGCACAAGTCGGCCGCCTTCATCGGGTTCGTCCCCCAGATGGCCGGCGCGGTGATCACGTTCGACAACTCCCGCTCGCCCCGCCCGCTCTGCGACGGCGCCGGCTCGCCGTTCCCGTGCCGCAGCGGCAACATCTTCGGCGGCAAGACACCGGCGGAGACGTGGTTCGGCGCGATGAAGCCGCTGCTCGACCCGCTGCCGCCGCTGGCGCTCCCGCCCGTCGAGGACAGGTTCCTCGAGGGCGGTGAGGAGTCCCGCGTGCCCGACGTCATCGGCGACTCCGAGAACGAGGCGCGCGAGGAGCTCGAGCGCGCAGGCTGGAAGGTGTCGGTCCGCCAGGTCGACAACGCAGCCGACCGGGGCACGGTCGTCGGCCAGAACCCGCGGGAGTCGGCGCTGCCCGGCGAGACCGTCGAGCTGAGCGTGTCGAGCGGGGAGGCGCCGCCCGCTCCCGAGGCACCCGGCGAGGACGATGACGACGGAGACGACAACGGGGACGACGGCGGCGACGGCGGCGACGGCGACTGAGCCGCGAAGTTCAGGAAAGCCACGTTCAGGGCTTTGCAGGCCCGGAATGTGGCTTTCCGGAACTTCCGAGAGCCGGGAGCCGCTTCGCCTGTCGGGGTGAGTGCCGCACCGGTACGTGCGGCGTTCCTCGATCGGGGTGGCGTCCGCGCCTAACATCCGGCGGCGTGACTGCCTGCTCGGATGGCTCGTCGTCCCCCCGGGACGTGCCAGCCGACGGCTCGCCCCCGGAACGCAGGCCCGGGTCACCCCGGTTGCCGCCCGATCCGCCGCCACGCCCGCGGATCGTCGAGGAGCCCGGCATCCTCGGGCTCTCCCGCCTGACGCGCGGACGGTTCGGCTCGCGGCTGTTCAACCTGTTCTTCCTGCTGGTGTTCACCGTGATCGTGATCCAGATGATCTCGGCGATCCTCGACCATCCCTGGTGAGAGGGTTGCCCGCCGGTGTCCCGGCTACCCTGGCCGACGACAGCGGCAAGCGCGGGAGGAGGTGAGGAGCGATCGCCACCGAGTCCGCTCCGCCCCACCCCGCGGTGGGGGTGCCGCAGCTGTCGGCGTCCACCTCCCAGCGCGTCCGCAGCGTGCTCGCCATCCCGGCGTTCCGCAGGCTGTGGCTCGTCACCTCGGTGGCGGGTGTCTGCGACTGGATGAGCCTGCTCGCGCTCTCCGCGCTCGCCACCCAGCTCACCAGCGGCTACACGGCGCAGAGCTTCGCGCTCGGCGGCGTGGTGGCCACCAAGCTGTTCCCGGCGCTGGTGCTCGGGCCGCTCGCGGGGGCGCTGGCCGACAAGTTCGACCGCCGCCGCGTGATGGTGGTCTGCGACCTGCTCCGGTTCGCGCTCTTCGTGTCGATCCCCCTCGTCGGGTCCCTGTGGTGGCTGTTCGTCGCCACGTTCCTGATCGAGATCTGCGCCCTGTTCTGGATCCCGGCCAAGGACGCGTCGGTGCCGAACCTGCTGCGCAGGCCCGACCAGGTCGAGACGGCCAACCAGCTCAACCTCGTGATGACCTACGGCGTCGGCGTGATCACCGCGGCGAGCCTGTTCGCCGTGGTCACCCGGGTGGGCGGGGTCGTCGGCGGCAGCGGTTCGGCGCTGCCGACCGTGTTCGTCACGCTCGTCATGAGCGGGGCCGCGTACCTCGTCATCGCGCTCACGGTCTGGTTCCGGATCCCGGAGATCTCGGGGCGCCCCACGGAGCGCAGGGCGGCCGGCCCGAGCTTGGTCGCGATGCTCCGCGACGGCGCGTCGTTCGTGGTGCGCACGCCGCTGGTCCGCGGGCTGGTCATCGGCATCGTCGGCGCGTTCGCCGCGGGCGGCACAGTGGTCGGCTCGGCCACCCTCTACGCGGCCAGCCTCGGAGGCGGCAACGCCGCCTACGGCGTGCTGTTCGCGTCGGTGTTCGTCGGGCTGGCCTTCGGGATGGGCGCTGCGCCGCGGATGGCCCGCCGCATCCCGCACAACCGCCTGTTCGGCGCGGCGATCGTCGCGGCCGGCCTGGCGCTGGTGCTGGTGTCGATCGCGCCGCACCTGTTCGTGGCGATCGGGGCGGTAATGCTGGTCGGCGGTTTCGCCGGCATCGCCTTCCTCACCGGTCTCACGATCATCGGATCGCAGGTCGCCGACGAGGTCCGCGGCCGGATCGTCGCGTTCGTGCAGTCGATCGTGCGGCTCACGCTGCTCGGCTCGATGGCGCTGGTACCGGTGATCGTCGGCCTCGTGAGCGCCCGCCAGGTCGACTTGTTCGGCTACCCGATCCTGGTCGACGGCACCCGTGTCGTGATGCTGGCGGGCGGTGGCGTGGCCGCGGTCGTCGGGATGCTCGCGTACCGGCAGATGGACGACCGACGCACCGAGCCGATCCTCCCCGACCTGCTGGCCGCCCTGCGCCGGGGCGAGCCGCGCCACGGCGCAGGCGTGCTGATCGCCGTGGAAGGCGCCCCCGCCGAGGAGACCACCGAGCAGGCGGCCCGGCTCGCGCAGCGGCTGCGTGCGGCCGGCTACCTGGTGGTCGAACCCGATGGCGGGGAGCGCGACCGGGAGCGGTGGACGGCCGCCACGCGGGAGGCGGCGCTCTCCGGCGAGCGGGCGCATGCGCTCGCGGCTGCCGCCGTGCAGGCCGACCAGGTGGAACGCGTGATCCGGCCTGCGCTGGCCGAGGGGGCGGTGGTGGTCGTCGACAGGTTCCTGCTGAGCCCGCTGGTGCAGTTCGGGGTGGCGGCCGACCGCGCGTCGTCCGACGGCGCCCAGCCCCAGCTCGACCCGCGGGAGCTGGAGAGCCTCGCGGCATGGGCCACCGGCCGGCTGCGCCCCGACGTGTCGGTGCTGCTCGACCGCGCACCTGTGGAGTCCGCACCGCAGGTGGGTGGCCTTGCGGGTGAGGAGCACGTCCGCGTGCAGCGGCTGCTCACCCGAATGGCGGCTGCCGAGCCGCACCGCTACGTGGTGGTCGACCCCGACGGCTCGCCCGACGAGGTGGCGGACCGGGTCTTCTCCGGGCTGGCGGCGATGCTCCCGGAGCCGCCCACCCGCTCCGGGGACCCGGCGGTGGCGTGGTGACCGTCTGGGACGAGGTGGTGGGGCAGCCCGCCGCCGTCGCCGAGCTCTCCGCAGCGGCGTCCGACCCCGCGGCGATGACCCACGCGTGGCTGTTCACCGGGCCGCCCGGTTCGGGACGGTCCGTGGCGGCCCGCGCGTTCGCGGCTGCGCTGCAGTGCCCGCTGCACGGGTGCGGGCAGTGCGCCTCCTGCCACACGGTTCTGGCGGGCACCCACTCCGACGTGCGGGAAGTGGTGCCGGAAGGCCTGTCGATCTCGGTTCGGTCGATGCGCCTGCTCGTGCAGTCCGCCGCGCGCCGCCCCGCTACCGGCCGGTACCAGATCCTGGTCATCACCGACGCCGACCGGCTCACCGAGAACGCCGCCAACGCGCTGCTCAAGTCGATCGAGGAGCCACCGGAGCAGACGATCTTCCTGCTCTGCGCGCCGTCGGACCACCCGGAGGACGTCGCCGTCACCATCCGGTCGCGGTGCCGGCCGGTCCCGCTGCGCACGCCGTCGGCGCCTGCCATCGCCGACGTGCTGGTCCGCAGGGACGGGATCGACCCGGAGACGGCGAGCTGGGCGGCGTCCGTCGCCGGCGGGCACGTCGGGCGGGCGCGCCGGCTCGCTCGCGACCCCGCCGCCCGCGCTCACCGCGAGCTGGTGCTGGGGCTGCCGCTGCGGGTGCGCAACCTCGGTGACGCGTTCTCCTACGCCGCCGACCTGGTGCGCGACGCCAAGGCGGAGGCCACCGAGCTCAGCGAGAGCCGCGACGCCGTCGAGCGCGAGGAGCTCGCCGTCGCGATGGGCGCCGGGGGCACCGGCAAGGGCGCCGCGGCGGCCGCGCGCGGGGCGAAGGCGGCGGAGCGCGACCTGGAACGCCAGCAGAAGTCGCGCAACACGCGCACCCAGCGGGATGCGCTCGACCGGGCCCTCGTCGACCTGGCCGGATTCCTCCGGGACGCGCTCGTGGTGGGCAGCGGGGCCGGGGTTCCGCTCACCCATCCCGACCGCGACGCCGACGTGCGCCGGGCCGCAACCGACTGGTCCCCCGAGTCGGTGCTGCGCCGGCTGGAGGCCGTGCTCGCCTGCCGCTCCGCGCTCGACCAGAACGTGAAGCCGGAGATCGCGGTCGAGGCGATGATGACGGTGCTGCAACGCGGCTGAGAGTGTCGTCGCCGTCCGGCAGAATCATCCGAGTGGGGCACCCGGCGGACACGGTCATCTCGGCGCGCGAGGCCGAGGTGCTGGCCGCCGTCGGTGAGCACCTGAGCAACGCCGAGATCGCCGCCCGGCTGTTCATCTCCGTCCGCACCGTCGAGAGCCACGTCTCGTCGCTGCTGCGCAAGCTCGGCGCGGAGGACCGCAGGGCGCTCACGCTGATCGCAGGTGAGCGCTCCGGAGCCCCCGTCGCGCCCCGGCGGGTGCCTGCGGCCCTCCCGCCCGCGCTCACGTCGTTCGTGGGGCGGGTCCGGGAACGCGCGGAGCTGGCGGCAGCACTCGACGGGCAGCGGCTGGTCAGCGCGGTCGGGCCCGGTGGGGTGGGGAAGACGCGGCTCGCGCTCGCCGTCGCGGCCGACGTCACCGACCGGTTCACCGACGGCGTCTGGTACGTCGACCTCGTCCCGGTCACCGACGCCTCGATGATCGCGTCCACGATCGCGGCAGCACTCGGCCTCGACGAGCAGCAGGGCCGCACCCGGCAGCAGACCGTGCTCGAGTGGGCCGCCGGCAGGCGCGCGTTGCTGCTGCTGGACAACTGCGAGCACCTCCTCGACGCCGTCGCCGATCTCGTGGAGCGGCTGCTCGCCCACGCCCCGCAGGTCACGGTGCTCACCACGAGCCGGGCCCGGCTGCTGCTGCCGTTCGAGCGGGTGTTCCCGGTGGAGGGGCTCGCGGTCGGCGCCGACGCGGGGGAGGCGGTGGCGCTCTTCGAGGAGCGGGCCGCGGCGGCCGGTGTGGTGCTCGGCCCGGAGGAGCGGCGGCGCATCGCCCGCATCTGCCGTGGTCTCGACGGGGTGCCGTTGGCGATCGAGCTGGCGGCGGCGCGGCTGCCCGCCCTCGGCGTCGACGGGCTGGAGGCCGGCCTCGCCGACCGGCTGCAGCTGCTCACCGGCGCCCGGCGCGTCGACAGCAGGCACCGGTCCCTCCGCTCCACGCTCGACTGGAGCTACGCCCTGCTCGACCCGCAGGCCGGGGAGGTGCTGCGCCGGGTCGCGGTGTTCGCGGGACCCTTCCGCGCGGAGAGCGCGGCGGCGGTCGCGGGGATGAGGGCGCGCGAGGTCGCCGCCCACCTGGCTGCGCTCGCCGACCACAGCCTCCTGGTGCCCGTCTCGGCGGCCGACGGCACGCGCTACCGGGCGCTGGAGACCGTGCGCCAGTACGGCGTGGAGCTGCTGGAGGACGAGGGGGAGCTGGCTGAGTGCCGCTCCCGGCACCTGAGCTGGGCGTGGGCCGCGGGAGTGGAGCTGCTCGCCGACGAGGTGGTCGACAACCCGCGCTGGCGGGCCCGGTTCGACCGGCTCGCCGACGAGCTGCGGGCCGGCCTCGGCTGGGCGGTCGCCAGCGGCTCGAAGGACGCCCACGAGGGCAAGATGCTGCTCGCCACGCTGTGCCACCGGCGCGGAATCGCGAGCGAGGCGCAGTGGCGTTTCGAGCAGGCGGCCGCGCTGGCGCCCGACGACCGGCGCGCAGCGGACGCCCTCCACCTCGCGGCCGGGGTGGCGGCCAACAGGCTCGCCGGAGACGATGCGCTCCGGCTGCACCGGGAGGCAGCCGACCTCTGCCTCCGCTCCGGCGACACCGCGGCGGCGGCCCGCAACCTCGCGCGGGCCGCCGAGCTGTGGAACCGGGCGGCCGGCACCATCACCGGCCGCCCCCACGAGCTCGTGCCCCGCGAGCTGCTCGACGAGGCGTGGCGCCTGGCAGGCGACGACCTGGTCACGCGGGCCCGTCTCGGGGCGGCGGAGGCGTTCGCGATCCCGGAGACCGACGAGACGAGCGCCGATGTCGTCGCAGCCGCACTGGCGGCCGCGCGCCGGTCGGGCGACGTGATGGCCGAGAGCTCCTCGCTCGACCGGCTCACCACGATCCAGCTCTCCCGCGGAGAGGGCCGGGCCGCCCTGGCGAGTGCGCTCCACCGCATCGAGCTGCTCACGCCGCAGGTGCTCGACCCGTGCATCGGGTTCGAGCTGTCCGACGCCCACGTCATGGCCGTCGAGTCGGCGATCGCGGCGGGCGACCTCGCCGAGGCGCGCAGGCTCGCGGAGCGGATCCGCGACCTCCCGCTGCACCGCGAGGACGCCCACGTCGCGGTGGCCCGGTTGATCGTGGTGTGCGCGCTGGAGGGCGACTGGCAGCGGGCGCTCGCCGCGGGCGACCGGTTCCGCGAGGGCTGGGAGCGGGCCGGGAGCCCCCGCGTGCCCACGCTGCGGCGTGCCGCGCGGGCGATGGCCATGGTCCACGGCATGCGCGGCGACACCGCTGCCCGCCTCGAGTGGATGCGGATCTTCACCGCGCTCGTGCCCACCGCCCGCCAGAACCACGACCAGCACTCCAGCGCGTTCTTCGAGTCGTTCATGCTGCTGCACCTGGGCCGTGCGCGCGAGGCCGTGGAGTGCCTGAGGATCCCGCCGCACGAGCTGAGGCGCTGGTACCAGAGCATCTGGCGGCCCTGGTACGCCGCCGCCTGGGCCGAGGCGGGCGTGCTCGCGGGAGAGCCGGACGCCGCCGAGCGCATCGAGTCCGTCCGGGCCACCACGGCCGAGAACGCGGTCACGGCTGCTCTGGTCGAGCGGGCGGCAGCGCTCGCCACCGGCGATCGGGCCGGCATCGTGGCCGCTGCCGAGGCGCTAGACGCCGCGGGCTGCCGCTACCAGTGGGCCCGCAGTCTCGTCCTCGCAGGTGGGGCCCACCGGGAGCGGGGTGCGGCGGTGCTGGCCGAGATGGGCGCCATCGTGCCCTGAGCGGGGCCTACGTGCCACGCACGGACCCGGAATCAGTGGCGGCTCCGTGGTTCGCACGGATGTTGCGGAGGCGGCGGCGGACGATCGTCTGATGCATGCTGAACCAGCTCCACACCGCCGCTGACCTCGCCGCCGACCACCGCCGCACCTTGCAGGCCGAGGCGGACGCCTACCGGCTCGCCCGCACGGCCCGGCTCGCCGCGCCGGCCACAGGCACTCGGCCCGCCGCCCGTCGCGGCTGGCTCCATTTCCTGCGGCCGCGCGGCGGAGCTCAGCGGGTCGGCAGGGCGCCCGCGTAGCGAGCGGCGAGCGTCCGAACGTGGTCGACCAGCTCGGGAGGCTCCGTGACGTGGAAGCCGAGCCCGAGCATCCCGATCCACACGGCCACCATCTCAAGACTGTCACCGCCGGTGACGAGCACGCTGCGGTGCTCGTCGACGGTCTCCACCACCCCGACGGTCGGGTTGATGCGGGCGAGCACCTCCTCGGCGGGCGCGTCCACCTCGATCCGCGCGTGCACCGCCCAGCCGGTGAACGCGACCTCACGCAGCACGAACGCGGTGTAGTCCCCACCCGGGAGCGGGTCGGGAGTGAACCGGGCACCGCCGGGCACCTTGAGCCGCAGCCAGTCGGCGCGGTAGGTGCGCCACTCGCGCGTGCGCCGCTCCCGCGCCACCACGTACCACCGCTGCTGCCAGCTCACCAGCCGGTACGGCTCCGCCTCCACGTGCTCGTCATCGCGGTACACGAACCGGATGCCGGTGCTGTCGCGCACCGCCACCGCCAGCTCGGTGAGCAGCGCGGGGTCGACGGGCGGGGCGGCCACGTTCGTCGCGGTGTCCGCCGGACCGGTCGACGTGCTGTCGTGCAGGGCCCTGACCCGGCGGCGCAGCCGGGACGGCAGCACGTGCTCCAGCTTCGCCAGTGCCAGCGCGCTCGACTCCTCGATGCCGCGCACCGCGGTGACCGCCTGCAGGCCCACGGCGATCGCGACGGCCTCGTCGTCGTCGAGCAGCAACGGCGGGAGCTTGCCCTGGTGGCCGAGCCGGTACCCGCCGCGCGGCCCGCGGAAGGTGTCGATGGGGTAGTCGAGCGCTTTCAGCCGCTCGACGTCTTTGCGGACGGTCCGTTCGCCCACGCCGAGCCGCGCGGCCAGGTCCGCGGCCGGCCACGTGCGAGGCGTCTGGAGCAGCCCGAGCAGGGCCAGCAGGCGGCCGGAAGTTTCTCGCACAACTCCTCCGAGTACAGGAACGAACCGTGCCGGTACTGCCGATAGCGTAGCCAACATGACGAACACCGAGACGCTCTCCACCCGCTCCTTCGAGGTTGCGATCCCCCAGGCCGACCTCGACGCCCTGCAGCACCGCCTCGAGATCACCCGCTTCCCGGAGGCGGCCCCGGGCGACGACTGGACGTACGGCACGCCGGTCGCCTACCTGCGCGAGACGGTCGAGCACTGGCGCTCGGCGTTCGACTGGCGGGCGCAGGAGAAGCGGATGAACGAGTTCCCGCACTTCCTCACCGAGGTCGACGGCCAGACCGTCCACTTCGTGCACGTGCGCTCGGCCGTCGAGGACGCGACCCCGATCGTCCTCACCCACACCTACCCGGGCTCCTTCGCCGACTTCCTCGACGTGATCGGCCCGCTCACCGACCCCGAGGCGCACGGCGGTCGCCCCGAGGACGCCTTCCACGTGGTGATCCCCTCGATCCCCGGCTTCGGCTTCAGCACCCCGCTGGCCGAGGGCGAGTGGACGATGGCCCGGGTGGCCCGTACCTGGGACAAGCTGATGCGCGGGCTCGGCTACGACTCCTACGCCGCGCACGGGAGCGACGGCGGAGCGATGGTCTCGCGCGAGCTCGCGATCCTGAACCCGCCCGGGTTCCTGGGCGCCCACGTGCTGCAGCTCTTCTCGTTCCCGTCCGGCGACCCCGCGGAGTTCGAGAAGATGACGCCTGCCGACTACGCGGCCCTGGAGTTCGCGGGCTGGTTCCAGACCGTCAACGGCTACGCGCTGATGAACGCCTCCCGTCCGCAGACGATCGCCGCGGCGCTCTCCGACTCGCCGGTCGGCCAGCTCGCCTACAACGAGCTGTTCGAGAACTTCGGCAACGGCACGAGCCTGGTCAGCCGGGACCAGGTGCTGATGCAGGTGACGCTCTACTGGCTCACGAACACCTCCGCGACGGCGGTGCGCTACCACCACGCCGAGCGGAACGCCCAGCCCGTCGTCAACCACGGCCCGATCGGCGTCACGGTGTTCGCCGACGACTTCAAGTCGATCCGGCCGTTCGCCGAGCGGGACAACACCAACATCGTGTCGTGGACCGAGCGGCCGCGCGGCGGCCACTTCGCGGCGATGGAGGTGCCGCAGGACCTGGCGGAGGAGATCCGCGCCTTCTACCGCGCCTGAGGCATCCGGAAGAAGATCATGGGGTTGTCGCCGGGCCCGCGTACCGGCGACAACCCCAGCTCCTCGCGCAGCCCGGTGAGCGTCTCGTAGACGCCCCGGGCCTTCGCGCGTGACGGGGTGAAGAACGGTACTCCCCGCCCGTCCAGCCAGCGCACCACGACCCTGCCCTCGTGCAGTGGGAGCGTGGTGCGGAAGTGGTAGACGTCGTGCACGCTCACGGGGACGCCGGACGGGACCCGCGGGAACAGGTGCTCCAGGTACCAGCGGGCGAACCGGCTGCTGTGCGCGGCGTCGACGAAGAGGTAGCCGGTGTCGGCCGGCACCCGGTCCAGAGTGTCCTCGATGGCGCCCTGCACGAACGTCCAGCGCCCGTCGGCCAGCTCCGGCGGCACGTTATGAACGACGTTGTCGATCCGGTCGAAGCTGTGCAGCGCCCCCGACCCGTTGTCGCGCAGCGCGCTCAGGATCCACGACGTCGACCAGCCGTGGAACGTGCCCAGCTCCACCACGACCGCGGGCCGGGTGGCCCGCAGCAGCAGGTAGGTGATCTCCGCCTCGAGGTCGTCGAGCTGCGGGGTCATCCGCGAGCCCATCGACTCCGCGTACTCCCGCTGCTGCTTCCCCACCGCCGCCAGATCGCCCGCGTACTCGCGGTACAGCGCGGCGACGTACGCCAGGTCGATCTTCTCCAACGGACGGCCTCCAGCGCTCGGTACCGGCCCGCCACTGTATCCGCCGGTCAGCGGGTCACCGGGCCGGGCGACAGGGCGCCGGAAGCCGGTCGCTACACTGGGCCGCGCACCACCCGCCGCCTTAGCTCAGTCGGTTAGAGCGACGCACTCGTAATGCGTAGGTCTGGGGTTCGACTCCCCAAGGCGGCTCCACAGCAGGGCCTCGCAAGAGGGTCTTGATGACTTCAGGTGGACCCAACACACGCTTATCCTGGCTTCAAGGCCTGGGCATCAGGGTCACACAGCCACCGACAAGAACGGCGACGTTCGGACGGCGCTGTCGGAGCTCGCGCTCCTGCGCTCCACGCATGCCGTTTCATGCCGAGCGTTCAATGCGTCGCCGGGTACGCGCAGGCTCCGCGCAGATCGCGTATGTGACACGCTCCGAGCCCCGCATCCGATGGCCGGTAGCTGGCCGGGGGATGGCCTGGCAGCAGTTGATCACGTCCCGCACAGTCGGTCCGTGCTGGGGGAAGAACACACTCGGCAACGCCCGCCGGCCGGTGCCCGGCACGTGGTGGCGATCCTGGCGACGCCGACCACATCGCTCGTCGAGCTGGCGACGCCCACCGACGTGTTCACAACGGGACGGGCCCGCGGGCGCTACGAGGTGCGCATCTGCGCGATCGAGCCGGGCCGGATCGAGCTCGGGTCCGGCTTCTCGGTCGAGGCACCACACCCTCTGGACGATCTCGCTGCGGCCGACACGGTCATCGTCCCGGGTGGCCCGGACCGTCCACACGATCTGCCGCCCGCTCTCACGCGCGCCCTCCATGCCGCGGCCGCCCGCAGGGCTCGGATCAGCGCAATCGGCTCCGGCACCTTCGTCCTCGCCGCGGCGGGATTGCTCGACGGGCGCAGTGCGACCACTCGCCTCGATCTCGCCGACGACCTGCGGCAGAAGTTCCCGCAGGTCCACGTCGACGCCTCCGCGCCGATCTCGGCCGATGACGGCATCAGCACGTGCGCAGGGGGCGCCTCGACCGTCGAAATGTGCGTCGGGCTCGTGCGACAGGATCACGGCGCGGCCACGAGCGACGGTCGCGTCCACGTCGACGACCTCGCCGAACTCCTCGAATGGGCAACCGCACGCCTGGACAAGCCGCTCACCCTCGCCGACATGGCGCGGGCCGCGCGGGTGAGCGCACGAACGCTCGCCCGACGATTCGCGGCGGCGTTCGGCACGACCCCGACGCAGTGGCTGCGCACCCAGCGACTGCAGCGCGCCCGGCACCTCCTCGAAACGACCTCCGAGCCGGTCGAGCGAATCGCCCGGCTGACCGGCTTCGGCAGCACGAGCAACTTCCGCCTGCAGTTCGCGAAATCAACGGGTCTGTCTCCGCAGGCGTACCGCCGCCGCAGGCGAGCCCGGCCACACGACGTTTCGAGCCCTGTCGAGTAGGGCCCAGCTTCAGCCGATCCTCATCAGGGAACGCGCGGTCACAAGTATCGCCGATCGGGTCGCCGCCGGACCCAGCCGATTCTGATCTCCGGAGGTCCTCGGGCGTACGGCGATGAGGTGACATTCACGGTCTGATTCCGCGACCGCGAGGACGGATACGCCGGGGTGACCTGGCCGGCCTGGCATTGTGCGCACATCTCCCCGGAGAAGCCGGGAGCGGCTCGCGAGGAATGTCGGACCGCGGGGTGACGACCCGGGATTCGTGCAGGAATCCGGGCGGGCGGGGCCCCGCCGTCGCGGTCGTGGGCACGGACGCGGTTGGTTCGCCCGGCAGGACACGGTGTACACACCTCGGGCATCGGGTGGCGGCATCCGGTACGGCTCATTCGGAAGATTCCGGCATGCGGTGATTGATCGAAGGTCGGTACGGCGACGAAGCATCGCTGAATCGCATCCAACGCGTCGCCCGCGTGGCGCGGGCGCGTGCCGGGCATCTGTCGCGATCGGTCGTATCCCCTCGGATCGGCTGGCGTGGTCTTCGCACGCACTTCAACCGGTCGGCGGCCGATCCGGCCGGCTGCGGGGACCGTCGGTCGCCGGTCCGTGATGTCGGGAACCCGGCGATGGCTGTCCAGATTCTGCCTTCCGGGGCCACAGGGCCGGCGGTAGCCTCGGCGTCACTTCCACCTGCTCAGCAGGGTGTTGGGCCAGCGTTGCAGACTCAGTCGCAACGCACACGGGTTCCAGCCACCGCGGTGTCGCAGGCCGGAAGTACGGGTTTCCGTCGACCGTTGATGTCCCGCGGTCGAGGGGCCTCTGAGGCCGGTTGTCTCGTTGCTCGACTCAGTCGCAACGAGCGAGGCCCGCTGTCGCGCCGTTTCCGGCCGCGACACAGGAACGTTCGGGTTCCTGCTTTCTTCTGCTCTCCGCGATCTGATCGCGATCCATCTCCCGCGAACCCCGCGGAACCTCCGATCCAGGAAGTAGGTCCGGCATGTGGCGCCAGTCCGCACACGACGGTGAGGCCTCGGGCCTCCCCGTGTGCGCCGGCGTCGTGGTGCGGCTGCGGTTCTCGTGGCGGGACCGGCTCTGGGGCGCGTTCCGCTGGACTCTCGGGTTGGCCGGAGCCGTCGTGGTGCTGTGGCTGGGTGCGGCATTCCTCGCCGCGACTCCGGCCGCCGCCGCGGTGACCGTTCCGGCGGTGATCGCTCAGCAGGGCCTGGTGAAGGGAGGTGGCATCAGGCCCGCCGGTGGAGGCGACGGTGACTCCGATTCCGGCTCGGGCTCCTCGGACGGCGACTCCGACTCTTCTGGCAAGGACAGCGAGAAGAAGGAGAGCGACTCCGGGAAGAAGTCGGAGAAGAAGGACTCGGACGAGAAGAAGTCCGACGAGAAGGACTCGGACGAGAAGTCGTCGGAGAAGAAGTCGTCGGAGAAGAAGTCGTCGGAGAAGAAGTCGTCGGAGAAGAAGGCGTCGGAGAAGAAGGCGTCGAAGGAGAAGGAGTCCGACGAGGAGGACTCGGACCGGAAGAAGTCCGAGAAGAAGGACTCCCAGAAGAAGGACTCGCAGAAGAAGAACTCCGACGAGGACTCGAACGAGAAGAAGTCCGAGAAGGAGCACTCCCGGAAGAAAGCGTCGGAGAAGGACGCGGAGTCGGAGGAGCGTGAGTCCGGCAAGAAGGATGGCGAGGGCCGGTCCGAGGGCGCCGGCGCTCGCGAGGACGACTCGCGCGACGGCCGTCGCGATGGTGAGAACGAAGAACGGTCCGAGATCCGGCGCGAGAACAAGGACGATCAGCCGCGGCGGCAGAACGCACAGGAACGCCCCGAAAAGCGCGACGCCGAGAGCAACGAGGACGGGGAGCGGACCGATCAGGACAAGGGGCGGGACGGCGATGACACCGTCGCCAAATCTGCGGACGACTCCGCCCGGAACGTGAGTCGGAGCCCGCGCCCCCGCGCCGGCGACGACGGCCAGGACGGCCGTGCCGCCGACACCGAACGCGCCGACGACGACGATCGGGCCGGCGACGACTCGGACGCGGTGAACGGTGAGCAAACCGGCGCGGACGACGACGATGACGTGTCCGTCCGGAAGGCCGCCGACGACGACACGAGGAGCGGCCGGGCTGCCGAGAAGGCCCGTGCGGGGCGCGGGGTCGAGGAGGCGCTGGCGCGGATCAGCGACCGGGTGACCGAACGGCGTGATCGTGAGGAGTCCGATCGTGCGGACGACGATGACGTGTCCGTCGTGGACATCGACGCCGGAGCAGCACGGGACGAGAGCGGCTCCCGCGACGGCAACGAGGAGAAGCGTCGGCTCCGCGACGGATCGCGGAAGTCCGTCGGCGGCGAGCGCGCCGACGACTCGGGCGAGAAGCGGTTGCGGTCCGCGATCGAGGATCGCGTGCGCGAGGCCGTCCGGGAGGCGGAGTCCGACGAGGGGGACGAGGACGACGCGCCCACGCGCCGGGAGGACGAGGAGTCGGCGGAGCGTGACGTGGTTCGTCTGGTCGCTGATGCCGTCGATCGGGTGAGCGAGCTGGCGGACCGGGCTCGCGAGGACGGCGACGACTCCGAGGACCGTGACAGTGCCGGCGCGCGGGAACTCGTGGACGACGCCGTGCGCTCGGCCGCGGACCGGTCCGAGATGTCCGAGGACGACGTCCGCAGGATCGTCGACACCACGCGTGAGGAGTCCGCGGGCGCAGATCGGGACCGCACCGGCGAGGACGAGCGCGTCCAGCCGTTGGCGGACACCGCCGGGCTCACCGACGACCACGAGGAGACGTGCGGCGGCGGCGAGGAGTGCGCGGCCTCCGGCTCGGAGCTGCAGGCGGTCTCCCTCCTGAGCGCTCGCGACCCGCCGGCGGAGCGCCGGGAGGCGGATGACGAGGACGCCGACGACGATCGGGACGACGACGATTCGGCCGAGCGGACCGAGCGGGTGCTCGAGGACCGGATCGAGGTCGACAAGAGCGAGGAAGAGCTCGCCGAGGAGGGGAAGAAGCTCGCCGCGGGCAAGTCCACGAAGGCCGACTACGACAAGAAGGCCGCCGAGCACGCGGAGCTGGAGAAGCGGGCCGCGGAGAACCGCGAGGAGGCCTCGGACGACGAGGTCGAGCTGGTCGACGAGGTCGTCGACGGCCACCGCGAGCTGTCCCAGCGGGAGAAGGAGCTGGCGGCCGAGGAGAGGAGCGTCGCTTCGGGCGCGGTCGACCGCGACACGCACGAGGAGAACGTCGCCGACTTCGAGGAGCGGCGGGACGACGTATACGAGGCCACCGAGGAGTTGATGGAGGCCACCGACCGCGAGGTGCGGACGGTGTCCGAGGACGACCTCGACGGTGAGGGCGCGTCCGCCGGCTGCGACTCCGATGGGGCGTTCGTCGGCTGCGGGTCGGCGAGTGAGTCGGCGGATGGTGAGCGGGACTCGGAGCAACGGCTGTGCCTGTCCGGGGTGTCGAGCTGCGGGGCGTCGTCTTCGTCCGGGGGGTCGAAGGCGGAGGCATCGTGTGACGACTCCGGTTGCGGGAGCAGCGCGACCAGTCGCGGCGCCGATGGTGAGGTCACCAGCGCGTCCGCCAGATGCGACGGGAGCGCGCGCGGGTGCTCGCAGTCGAGCACGGCGACCCGCGAACGAGCGAGCGCGGACTGTGAATCGGACGGCGGCTCGTGTCGGAGCGGGTCCGGAGGACCGACCAGGGACACAGGTGCGCCCTCCCCGGGCTCGGAGCGCAAGACGGCGGCGTCGGCATCGTGCAGCGGCAAGTGCGGTGTGACGACCGCTGCCGACCGCGACGGGGCCGAGGCCTCCTGTGAGACCGCGGGTGGCAGCTGCGACAGTCGCAGCAAGGGCTCGGCCTCCGACAACGGCTCCCAGGATCGGGACGTGCGCGCCGTCAGCATGACCGACGTGAAGGTGCGTGCGGAAGGCGGCGGAGCGGCCCGCTGCGAGGGCAGCGGCGGCTGCCGCACCTCCAGTGCCGTGGACCTGGGCGAGGACGGCGAGACGGTCGTCGCCGACGCCGAGGTCCGGTGTGAGAGCGGCTGCACCGGAGCGGCCAGCACCACCGGCGACGCCCATGAGGCAGGCACGACGAGCGAGGCGGGTCCCGAGACGGCCGGCGCCGCCGACAAGGACACTGCTGCCCGGGTCACGACCGCCGAGGCCGTGACGGCGGAGGCGACCAGCAGCGGCAAGGCCGGATGCACCGTCTCCGGCGGGGCGTGCGCGGCGGGGAGCGGGGCCGAGGCCGGCGCCGACGCCGACGCCGCGGTCGAGGTCGACTGCGGGGCGGGCTGCACCGGCCGGGGCACCGCCGTCACGAGCGGCGGGGCGTCCGAGAAGCCGTCCGGCACGGTGCGGCAGAGCAATGCGGCGGCCAGCTGCGTCGCCCGGGGCGGGTCCTGCGAGGCAGCAGGCGAGACCCGGCTCGACGGCGGTACGGCTGCGGATCAGTCGGACCTGGCGGCGGCGAGCACGGCCAGCGCGAGCGTGGACTGCGGCGATGCCGGCGGCTGCTCGGGCGAGGCCGGCGCGAAGACCGGCGGAAAGGTGACCGGCGTGCCCGCCCTCGCGGGCGGGGCGGCGCCGGTGCGCGAGACCAGCGCGGCGTCGACGTGCGCCGCCGCCGACGGTGGGTGCGTCACGGACTCGGCGTCCCACGTGAGCGACGCTGCTGCGAGCCCCACCCCTCGGTCGCAGCAGTCGCGCGAGGCTTCCGGCCGGACGGTCCCCTCCGCCGGCCGGGAGCTGAGCGCGGGCAGCGAGGCCGGGGCGCGGGTCGAATGCGCGGCGGCGACCTGCACGGGCCGCGGGTGGAGCACCACCTCTGGCGCCGCCTCGGGCGACGTGGCCGGAGTGCGCAGCAGCACGGGATCGTCGTCCTGCACCGCACGAGGCGCCGGCGGTGGCTGCTCGACCGCGACCGACACGACGGTCGCCGACCGCGAGCCGTCCTCCGACGGCGTGGTCGCAGCCGTGTCCGGTCCGGTCAGCGTGTCGCACGCGACCGCGTCCGTGGAGTGCAGCGGCGGCACCGGCGAGTGCGGCGGGACGGCGGCGTCGTCGACGAGCGCGCGGGACACCGGGATTTCGCCGCACGCACGTGGCACGTCGGCCACGGCCGAGTGCACGGTGAACGGTGGCGGCTGCTCCGGCCAGACGAGCTCCGCGGCGTCCAGCGCCCCGGACTTCGTGGTGACCGACCCGAACACCGGCCTGCCGGTGGCGGGCCAGCCGACGGCCGGTCCCTCTTCGACGTCCTCCTCGAGCGCGAGCGTGGTGTGCGCGGCGGGCACGGCCTGCTCCGGCTCGGTGCGCACGAGCACGACGGCGTGGGACGGCGCGGTCGCGAACGGCACGCCCCGCACTTCGGAGGGCACGGCGTCCTGCACGGGCGCGACCGGCGGCTGTGAGGTCCGCTCGGCGTCGAGTGCCTCCTCGGGTCCCGGTGCCGCGCTCGCGCTGGCCGGGGATGGGCAGCAGGTGAACGCGGCCCGGCTGCCGGCCGGCCCGTCCGCGGCGTCCGCCGCCGGTGCCGCCATGACGTGTGCGGGCGAGACCGCCTGCACCGGCAAGGTCGCGAGCGCCGCGACCGCCACCGACCCGGTGGTTTCGCCCGACCCGCGTGGCTCGCACTCCGAGGGGTCGTGCGAGGGCGTGTCGGGTGGGGTGTGTCAGGCCGTCACCAACTCCGGTGCCTCGTCCGGCCCGGACGCGAACGTGATCGTGCCGCTGGTGGCGGAGCGCTCCACGGCGAACGCGACCGTCACCTCGGGCACCACGGGTGAGCAGGCGCCGGCGGAGCAGCCGCAGGACGGCACGCCTGTGCAGGACCAGCCTGCGACGCTGCCGGTGCCGACCGCGCCAGGGTCGAGCGCGAACTCCGGTGCGCCGACGGTGCCGGGCGCCTCCAGCTGGACGATGGCGTCGGCGACCCTGGACTGCGCAGCCGGCACCGCCTGTTCCGGCACGGCACGCACCTCGGCCGCCGGCAGCGACGGCCCGATCTCGGTGACCGGGGCGAACGGGGCGCGCGGTCCTCCGGAGGGCAGGTCTACCACCAGCGCCACCTGCGCAAGCAGTTCGTCCGGCTGCCAGGCGCAGACCAGTTCCACCGCGGCGAGCGGCCAAGTGGTGGCCGACATCGTCGCCGAAAAGCAGAACGCCATCGTCGAGCAGCTGGCCGACCAGGCCGCGCAGGCGACATTGGTGGCCGCCTACGCCGCCCGCATCGCCGCGCAGGCAGGCGCCACCCCAGAACAGAAGAAGGCAGCTGCCGACGCAGCCGCAGCCGCGCAGCTGGCCGGGAAGGCCGCCGCCCAGGCCGCCGAGGTGGCCAGGAAGCCGGTGACCGGCGCCCCCGCCGCCGTGTCGGAGTCCTCGGCGGCCGCGCTGTGCGCCGGGCAGGGCTGCACCGCCGGCACGACCGGAGCCACATCCGGCGCGCCCGGCACGTCGACCACGAACGGCACGTGCACAGCAGCGGCCTCGGGCTGCATGGCAGTGAGCGACGCCAGCGCCTCCGTCCACCGTGGCCCACGCCAGGCCGGCGCGCCCGCCCCGGGTGTTTCCGGCAGCGGCCAGGCCGGGTCCCGCCTCACCTGCCCCGAGGCCGGCTGCACGGGCACGGTGACCAGCAGCGCGTCCGCGCACGCCGCCTCGGGCCGGATCAACGCCACGGCGACCGCGACCTGCGCGGTGACCAGCGGCTGCCAGGCCGATGTCAGCGCCTCGGTCGGGGCGGGCTTCGTCGACGTCACCGCGGGTTGTGCGGGCACCGGCTGCCAGACCCACACCGCCGGCAACGCCCGTGCCGCGTGGCTCGGTGGGCACAACACGGCCGATGCCCGCTCCGACTGCACGGCCGGGGCGAACGGGGAATGCGCGAGCTCTGTGCAGGTCGCGGCGAACGCGGACTACGCGCTGGCCGGTGCCAAGTGCGCGGGTACGCCGGGTTCGAGTTGCAGCCACAGCTGGTCGGTGGTCGCGTCGGATCACGCGGCGCACACGTCGGGATCGTGGGCACGGGCCGCCGCGCGCGACTCCGGCGGCGGTGCGACTGGCGCCGGCGGCGGCTGGGTGTATGCGCAGGCGGACGCCGGTGACGGGTACTCCATCGCCGGAGTCGGCTGCTCCAACCAGGCACGCTGCACGAAGTTCTACGCGGCACACATCGAGTTCGACATCAGCTGGGGCCAGCAGCAGACATACGAGCAGGACGGCGGAATCTGGAACGCCCGCCGGCTCGGCGACTGCGCCGGATCGCGGGGCAGCGGGTGCGGCCTCTTCCGCAACGGCAACAACGTGCAATGCACGGGCGACTGCTCGAACTTCCGGCAGACGGTCTCGAACCCCAGGTTCACCCTGCTCGTCCCTGCGGGCTGGAAGATCCAGGCCGCCGAAGCCGCATACCCGATTGCGAAGCTCGACCCCGCCACCCAGCGAAAGGCCGAACAGACCGGCCGTGACCTGCGCGTGTACGACCGGACCAAGACGCGCGACGTCCCCGACAACCAGATCATCAAGGCGCACCGGCACACCGAGAAAGCGAAGCAGCGGATGGAGGCCGAGGCGGACCAGACCGCCGCCACCGCGCGCGAGCAAGCCGTGGCCAACGGAGCCAGCCCGGCTCGGGCCGACAAAGCCGCCCAGAACTACCGGGCCAGCTACTTCGACGCGGTCGCGGGGACAGCCGTGGATCCCCGCGGCCACGTTCCCGCCGTGGTCGCCAAGGGGCAGGCGGGCGCGATGGGCGAGCTCAAGGCGGCTGTCGATCACAAGCTCCGGTTCGACGCCCTCCAGGCGGCGGGCGACAGAGCGGCGGAGGCCTTCGAGGCCAAGTACACGGCCGCGCAATCCGACGACAGGGACGCGCGCACCGTCGTCAACACCGCCGCGGCCGCGAATGCCAGCATGCAATCCGCGCTGGAACTGGCCGGTGAAGCCGCTGCCCTCGGTCGCGACTTCGCAATGCGACACGGCGCGACGGCGGGACAAGCGGACAAGTCCGGCCGGCTGTTCCAGAACGACTACATCGACGTGGTCAACGCCGCTCCGCAGCGGGGCAAGCTCAAGATGCTGGCGGCCCAGAACCACAGCGCCATCACCCGAGCCGCCGAGGACGTCTGGCGCGGTGCCGGTGTCGGGCTCAACCGGCCCGATGTGCCCGACAACCACCTCCAGCCCATCCTCGACCACGAGGAGGCGGAGGCGGCCGCGACCGTTGCGGCCGGTGTTCAGCGAGCCGGCGAGCTCGCATACCAGGAGGCTCTGCTCAGCGGCATGAGTGCCGGCGA
Source organism: Pseudonocardia cypriaca (assembly GCF_006717045.1). Taxonomy (NCBI): domain Bacteria; kingdom Bacillati; phylum Actinomycetota; class Actinomycetes; order Pseudonocardiales; family Pseudonocardiaceae; genus Pseudonocardia; species Pseudonocardia cypriaca. The sequence goes on along the minus strand of NZ_VFPH01000003.1, from coordinate 824,492 downwards.
AGCAGAGAAGGCCCGATCCACTGCCGTCGAGGATTACCGGACCGATCTCGGTCTCGAGATCAGCAAGATCGGGGTCGAGACGTTCGGCAAGGCGGTCGCCCCGTCCTACGTGATCGATCGGGCCGGCGGCGGAACCGGGGCGATCGAGCCTGCAACGACGGACATCCTCGCCCACCCCGCCCTCGCCGACGGGCAGGTCGACGGTCGTGAGGACGACGGTCTCACAGCGGCCGTCGACGCCGTCGTAGCCGCGTCGACGGGCCCTGCCGATGCGCTCGCCGACCTGGCGCCCTACATCCCCTACGACCCGATGACCCGCCACGGAGACCGGCGAACGGAGCTGCTGTCCGACCCGCGGGTGGTCGACGCACTCGTCCCGGGCGGGACCGCCGAGGAGGCCCTCGACGAGCTGAAGAGCCGCCAGGGCTATCTGGCCTTTGCGCGCGGGCAGCAGGAATCGGTCCACGCCATGGTCGGCGACTTCAACGACTTCGTCAGCGACTACGACGCGAAGGTCGCCGCGGCCCGCGAGCGCGGAGGGGCGAGCCCGGACGAGGCTCTGCTGCTGGACATCCAGTACGGGCAGATCGTGGCCGCGCAGGCGCAGCTCAACTCGGAGATCCTCGAGAACCGGGCCGACGTGCGCGAGAAGATGGGTGCCCTCATCCCCGTCGACATCGCCATCGCCGAGGCCAGCGGGAACGCCGCGGCCGCGCAGAACCTGAGGGCGGCCGCCGCGAACCTGGACAAGATCCGGGCGATCGAGTTGGCGGTACCCCGAGGAGCCGGCGCGGAAGATCTGAACCGCGCTTCGGACCTGGTCATCGACCTGGGCACGCTGGGAGACCTCGGCTACGCGGACGTCCGCGACTCGCTTCTCACGAGCCGCCCGGCCGGCGGCATGCGACTGCCCTCCAGCGGTGCCCCGGACGCGCAGCTTGCCGCGGTAGCCGCCATCGCACTGCCCGACTTCGCGGAGCGGATCTCCGGCAACCCGGAGAACCGAGTCCGTCAGGTCTTCGAGGCCCAGAACCGTGACGAACGTGCGCGATTGGCCGCGCACTACACGTCGGCCGAGTTCGAACGGCTCGTCGCCGGTGACGTGGAGAGCCTCGTCGGCCTTTATTTCCCGGCATCTCCCAACGAGACGCCGGAACAGAAGGCGAAGCGGCACGACGATTTCATGCTGCTCGTCGAGAACGGTCAGATCAAGGACTTCGAACGTGTCACGAGGTTCCTGTCCGCCAAGGACAAGGAGATCCTCGAAGACGTCAATCCGGATGCGGGTGTGCGCTTCTACCTGCGCCTTGGCGAGAAGGCCACAGGGCTGGCCGACAGCACGGCCTCCGGGATCGAGGAGAAGCTCGGCGTCACAACGAAGGACACAGTCTTCGGCAATGCCATCCGGGACGTCGGGTCGATCGCCGGTTATGCGCCGGTCGGAATGATCCGGATGGGCGAGTGGGCCGTCCAGTCCGGGCAGTACTACGCCGGTGTGCAGCGAGCGGCATTCGACCCGACCGGCCCTCACTTCGACGCCGTGACCGAAGCACGGATCAAGCCACGGCCCGGTGACACCTGGGACAAGTCCTTCACCCGTCGGGATCCGTTCCTCGGGAACATGTTCGTCACGCCGACGGCGAACATGGCGCGCCGCTGGGGGCCCGCGATCTTCCAGGGCGACTTCGACAAGGTCATCAACGGGGACCCGAGTACCGGCCTGATGGGATACCGGGATCACCCGATCCTCGCGTTCTTCGAGGACATCACACCCTTCTCGGTCGTCGGCGGGGCCGCATCCACGGGTCTGCGCATACCCGCTATGGCCGCGACCTCGGCGGCACGTACGGCCGCCCGAGCCTCGACCGTCGCCCGTGCCGGCGCCCTGCATGCGGTCGAGCTGGCCGAGAGTGGCGTGAAGAAGGTCCGGACCCATGGTGTGGAGGTCGAGCTCGACAGTCTCCGGCCTTCCGAGCGCGCTGCTGTCGCGGCACACGACGACCCGCTCGTAGCCGCTCTCGAACGTCTTTCGCAGAAGCGCGACGGGCGACCGGACGGCGCGACCGACTACTTCGGTTCGCAGCTGTACCGGATCCAGAACCTGGACCACGCCGCGGACGTGGCCGCTCGGCGCGCCGCCGAACACGGTCGCAGCACCTCACGTGCTGGCCTGCCAGGGCGTCCGGCGGATTCCTCGCACGGTCTCCTCTCGGCCGACTACACGGTGCGATGGCCTGCGAATGTGCTGCGCCTGGCCGATCGACCTGACTTCGACCTCGAGAGGCAGGTCAACGACGCGCTCTCCGGTTTCCGGATCGCTACTGACCGCCAGCTGGAGCTGAGCCCCTCTGCCGGGGGTGGGCCCGGGACCGGCGAACGGTTCGGCGCCCGCCGCGATCACCCGAGCGATCGATATGAGCGCCCTCCGCCCCTCGGGGCCGACGCTCCTGACTCCGGGCCGGAAGCGCCCCTGCGGGCCGGCGGCCAGGACGACTCCGACGAACGTGGTGTCCAGCGAGCCGGCTCGTCGCCGATCCCCGACGGTGCGGTCACGTCGCTCGAATCGGACCCGTCACCACCGCGCCCCGATGGTCACCGGCAGGTCGGTACTGCACCCAGCGGCGACCGGGAAGCGCAGCCGCTCGATGGCGTCCGCTCCACCGGTGTCGAAGACCGAAGCGTCCCCGACGGTCATCACCACCCGGACACGACAAACCGCACCACCACCTTCGACAAGTCCAGCCCGGAGTACCAGCGGATTCGCGAGCAGGACTTCGACGAGCTCGTCGAGCAGAACAAGGTGCTCCGTAATGAGGGTGCTGAGCAGGTCAGGGCGATGAACGGTGGCCAGGATCCCGACCTCGACAAGGGGCGACGTCCGAACAACCGGGCCCTCACCACGCTTCGATATCGCGCGGACAACGGGCAGATCATCGACCTCCACGGTTACAGTGGCGGCCCGGGTGATTGGTCGCCGTCCGACGCGACCCCGAAGGCTCCGCAGCAGCGCTGGCGCCTGTTCGAGACCAAGACGGCGGCGCCGTACGACGGGAATTCGCCGACCAAGCGAGGAAGCAAGGAGTGGGACCGCGACAAGGACTCCGAGGCGGCCCTGCTCGAGGAGCTGGCTCGACGGCAACTCGAGGCGGCGAGCGGGCTCAGCCGACGTGAAGTCGACGCAGCGATATTCAAGGCTGTCAGAAGCGTCGAGAACGACATCAAGTTCCGTCGGAAGGAATATTCCGATGGCACTCCGGGGGAGGCAGAGCGAGCGAGGGACCGCGTCGAGAAGACGATCGAGATCCTGAACAGGAACGCTCGTCGCAATGCCGAGCGCAATGGAGTTGATTACACTCCGTTCACCGTGGACGACATCAAGGGCGACGTCCGGCTCGTCGTCGACCTTCCCTCGGGTCGTCCGGATCCACCCGGCACGCAGATCTGCGACTCCTGCACCAGTGTCATGTTGTCCTACGAGGAGGCATTCCCGGGCGCGAAGGGGCGCTTCGAGGTCCGCGACCTCGCCCAGGAGAAGCTCTACGGATGAGCATCGAGGAGCAGGCTGCAGTCGAGGCGATCCGCGCCGCGTTCCGTCGTGTGATCTCAGAGGGCTTGAAGCCGGAGTTCATGGCGGGCGCGTCGGACGACCAGATCGACGCCATGGCGGCCGCACAAGGTGTCATGCACGTCCCCGCAGCCGTACGGGAGGTCCTGCGGTTGATCGGTCTCCAGCACGGCTTGTGGTTGGCTGGGAGTTCGATCGGTGTCACGGTGGTCGGGGAGAGTGCGAAGCGGAACGCGCTGGCCACGCTCCGAGGTCTCGAGGACAACCCACTGGCTGACGCGGAGCAGATGCTCGTCCTCGTGGAGCACCAAGCCTACAGCTATCACGTGGTGGACGGTGCCGACCTCAATGAGCCCGACCCGCCGGTGTGGCTGATCGTCGAGGGCGATGAGGCTCGGAAGTTCTGGTCCAGCGTCACCGACTGGTTCGACGGCACGGCGCCGGACGCCGACGAGTACCGCGCGAAGCTCCGGATGATGCGACGGTTCGGCCACAGCTCGACGCCGCCGTGGGCGCAGTACATCCGGCTCGACGAGGACCAGCAGACGTCGTGACCGGGCCCTCTCCATCTCCGCCGTGCGCTGAACCTGGTGTTCCTCACCGGCTTCGCGCTGTTCGCGCACGTCAGCGCGACGGCCTTGGCGTGCATCCTCGGGATCGGCCTGGTGGGCGTCACGATGAACCCGGCGATGGGCGTGCGGGTGCAGCGGGCAGGCAACGTCGGCCCGCTGGTCACACGATCACGGCTCGTTCGTCACCGGCGGGGCCATCGTCAGCTCCGCCGTCGGCGCGCTCCCGATCGACGGGTTCGGGCTGCGTGCGCCGCCCTGGCTCGGGGCCGGGCTCGCGCTGCTCGGGATCCTGACGCTGGTGCCCGACCTCGCCCGGCCGGCATCCCGGACGTGCGTCAGGGCCAGGTCGTGGCCTGAGCGCCGCCTTCCGGCGGTGCCTGTCGGTCAGGCCACGCAATCGTCGAGGCGGGCACGGATCTCGGCGGTGCTGAACTCCTCGTCCACGGTGATGTCCGAGCCGAGGTCCGCGAGGATCTCCAGCGCGGCCTGCCAGTGCCGGCGTGCCTCCCCCCGCCGGCCCAGCGCGAGGTGGGCGCGGGCGATGCCGTCGTGGGAACGGGCCTGGTCGATGGGTTGTCCGAGGTCGGTGGCGAGCTCGAGGGCCCTGCTGTGGCGGGCCAGTGCCTGCTCGACCCGCCCTGCGGCGCAGTCGAGCCGTCCCGTTCCGTCCAAGGCCTCGAACACGCCGTTGACGTTGCTCAACCGTTCGGCCAGGCGGAGGCCCTCCGTGTAGGCGTCCTCGGCCGGTCCGTGGTGGCCCAGCACCCGGTGGACCCATGCCCGACCGAGCAGGGCGTGGAGTTCGCCGAGGGAGTTGCCGGTCTCACGAGCGAGCGCATGCGCCTGCTCGAAGAAGCCGGCCGCCCGCTCGTACCTGGTGCCGGGGTCGGACCCGTCGGGCGCAGCAGGCTCGCCTTGGGTCAGATGCAGCCAGCCGAGGCGGTACAGGGCGTCCGTTTCTCCGCTTCGGTGCGCGATCCGACGACTGATCTCGAGCGCCCGGCGGACGTGGTCGATGGCGGCCTCGTGGCCGCCCTGCAGGCTCGCGAGGAAACCGACGCCGAGCAGCGCGTCCACCTCGGCCCGGCGGTTGCCGATGGAGCGTGCGATGGCCAGCGCACTCCGGTAGTGGCCGGCCGCCACGGGGGTCCGGCCCCGCCGGCGGTCGACGTGGCCCAGGCTGGTGAGCACGTCCGCCTCGCCTGCCGCATCGCTGTTGCGGCGAGCGATGGTCAGCGCCTGCTGGTGCAGTACTTCCGCCTCGGCGTAGCGGTCCCGCGTGCGCAGATACCGATCCAGGGTGGTCGACAGGTGCACGGGGTGGCCGCGTGGGCAGAACTGGGCGGCATACCGGGCAGCGGTGAGCAGGTTGGGCAGTTCGAGGTCGAGCCACGCGGCGGCCTCGACCGGACCGGGGAAGTCGGGTGTCGGGGTGGCGGACGGGGGTGTCGGTGGGCGCCGTTCACGTTCGTAGGGGTACAGCACGTCCATCGCCACCGATGCGGTGTGGCTGTAGTAGTCGAACATCCGGCCGAACGCGGTCATGCGATCCGGCTCCTCGCGTTGCGCCGCCGCTGTGGCGTGGGAGCGGACCAGGTCGTGGAACGCGTACCTGCCCGGCACCAGCTCCTGCAACAGGTTCACGTCGAGCAGGTCGTCGAGCAGCCGCGCGGCTCGGCCCTCCGTGACGTCGACCAGCGCCGCGGCCACGTAGACGTCGAAGCTGGATTCCGGGAGGGGGCCGCACAACCGGTACGCGCGTTGCAGCTCGGGGTCGAGCTGCAGGTACGACATGTCCAGCGCCGCGGTGACGCTTCGCTCCCCCAGTTCCAGCTCGCCGAGCCGTTCCTGCCGATCACGTAGCCGCTCCAGCAGGTGCCCCACCGCCCACGTCGGACGCGACCGCAGCCGAGCGGCCGCGATCCGCAGAGCCAACGGCAGGCGCCCGCACAGCTCGACGACATCGTCGACCCCCGCGTCCTCGGCGTCGACCCCCGCGGAGCGTGCGAACAGCGCGACCGCATCCGGTTGCGGGAGCACATCCAACGAGACCGTCAGTGTGTGATCCAGCTCGACCAGCCGGCGTCTGCTGGTCACCAGGGCCAGCGATCCAGGGGTGGCCGGCAGCAGCGGACGCACCTGTGCCTCGCTGAGCACGTCGTCCAGCACGACCAGCATCTTCCGATCGGCCAGCCGGCTGCGGTACAACGCGGCCCGATCCTCCGTGTGCGCCGGGATCTGTTCCGCCGGCACTCCCAGCGCCCGCAGCAGCCGGTCCAGGGCCTCGCCCGGCTGGACGGGGTCCACACCCTGCGTGTAGCCGTGCAGGTTCAGGAAGAGCTGCCCGTCGGGGTACTCGCCCGACAACCGATGCGCAGCGTGCAGCGCCAGGGCGGTCTTCCCGATCCCGGCCATCCCGTCGATCGTCACGATCACCACCGAGCCCATGTCGTGAGCTCGTTCGAGATCACTCAGCTCCAGCGACCGGCCGGTGAACAGCGGAGGCGCCGCCGGCAACTGCCGCAGCACGGGCATCCCGACCCGCTCCGACGGCTCGCCGTGTGCCGGAGACGGCGAACACGGTCGGGCCGCCTCCGCCGGTTCGCCCCCGGCCGGTTGCGCATGTGCTGCGGCGGCAAGCTCCTCCAGCTGGGCCGGCCCCAGGTTCAACGCCTCGATCAGCCGGCGGAGCGTGAAACCCTGCGGCCGCATCGCCGCGCCCGTCTCCAACCGGCGGACCGTGCGCACGCTCAGCCCCGCCCGGTCGGCGAGCTGCTCCTGGGTCAGCAGCGCCCGCGCTCGCCAAGCCTGCAGCAGCGCTCCCACGCCGGCACCGCCGTCCGGCGGGGGAGAAGGGTTCGTGGTCACCCCCCACCCCAAACTCTCGATCGGGCCTCCAGCTCGTGATCTATGGCCCACCATATCTTCGGGCGCAGGTCACTGATCCATGCAAGGCAACGGCGAGATCCGGCTGCGCGACGTTCAACCCGGTCACCGAGGAAATCACGGCCATCAACGCGATGCAGACCGCGATCAGGATCGAGCGGCGCCGCCGCGCGTCCGTGACCGTCGGGCCGGTCCTCGAATCGGGGTCGACCGGCGTGAGGAGTTCGTGTCCACGGCGTCCTCACCGATGGCGCGCGGCAGCGACGCCGGAGCGGGAACGCTGCGGCGGTCAGGTCGGGGTGGTCGCGCGCTGTGCAGCGGCCAGTGCAGCGTCGGTGTCGGCAGCGGCGAGGTCCGCGTTCATGTGGGCGCCGGCCAGGGCTCCGGCCGCGGCGGAGGCGCCGACCTGCGCTGTCAGGTCGGTGGCGTTGCCCGCGACCCACACCCCCGGTACGGCAGTGGTGCCGGCCATGCCGCTCACGAGGCGGCGACCCATGCCGGCCGGCATGTCCTCCATCGGCAGCCGGAGGTCCTCGAGACCCTCGGTGCGGGCCAGCATCGTGGTGGCCACGGCCAGGATGCGCCGCGGTACGAGGTGCCCGTCGTCGAGTCGCACGCCGGTGATGCCGTCCTCGTCGGACTCGACGCCGGAGACCGGCGTGTCCACGATGCGGATGTTGCGGGCGGCGAAGCGGGCGCGGGTGTCGCGATCCAGGTCGGTGGCGCCGGTGAAGTACACGAGATCGTCGGTCAGCTGGCGGAAGAGCAGGGCGTGGTGGATCGAGGGCGGCCCCACCGCGAGGATGCCGATGGGCTCGTCCCGCACCTCCCAGCCGTGGCAGTACGGGCAGTGCACGAGACCGCGACCCCAGTGCCGGGCCAGGCCGGGGATGTCCGGGAGTACGTCGCGCAGTCCGGTGGCGACCAGCGTCCGGCGTGCGTGCACGGTGCTGCCGTCGGCCAACTGCACGATGAAGCCCGGGTCTCCTTCGCCGTGGTCGCCCGGGGACGCGGAGATCACCTCACCCGTGACGACCCGGCCCCCGTACCGGCGCACCTCCTCCCGCCCGCGGCGCAGCAACTCGGCGGGAGGTGTTCCGTCCATGCCGAGCAGGCCGTGTACGCCCTCGGCCGGCGCGTTGCGCGGGCTGCCACTGTCGATGACGACCACCGAGCGGCGGGAGCGAGCCAGCACGAGTGCGCCGTTGAGGCCTGCGGCTCCGCCGCCGATCACGACGACGTCGACGATGCCACCCGGCAGTGTGTCGGTGGTTTCCGCAGGCATGCCGCGCTCCTTCGCCTCGGAGGGGGTTCGCGAGATTCGAGCCACGTCGAGACGTTAACGCCGCTTGCCGGCCAGGCATACGATCCTGCTCATGACGCAAGAGGATGACGATCTGGACGGCCTGGTGCGCAAGCGCATCCGTGCCCTGCGGGTGGCGCAGGGCTGGTCGCTGGACGAGCTGGCCGCCCGCGCACGACTGAGCCCGTCCTCGCTCAGCCGGATCGAGAACGGCCACCGGCGTCTCGCTCTTGACCAGCTGGTCACCCTCGCGCGGGCTCTCGACACCTCGCTCGACCAGCTGGTCGAGACCGCCACCGACGACGTCGTGTCGCAACCGATGATCGACGGCACCCACGGGTTGATGCGGTGGCCGATCAGGTCGGAGCCCGGCATGATCGTCATGCGTCAGCGCCTGACCGATCCGCCACCGGACAACCCCGCCCGCATGCGCGCGCACCCCGGCCGCGAGTGGATCGTCGTCCTCTCCGGCACCGCCGTACTGCTACTGGGCCACCGCCGGTTCCGCGTCGAGACCAACCAGTCCGCGGAGTTCCCCACCATGCTCCCGCACGCGATCGGCGCCGAAGGCGGGCCGTGCGAAATCCTGGGCATCTTCGATCGGGACGCGCGGCGCGGGCATCGCGCCGACAAGGGCGCTCCACCTGGGTGAACGCCGTCGGCGGGTGCGCACTCCGTGCTCTGCGCCGGGTCCGTCATCCGGTCGGGGCGCTCCGCAGCCGTGGTTGCTCGCGCAGCAGCTCCACTGTCGCGAAGGTGAACTTCCACGTCGATGTTCCGCTCGACGCAGTCGACGACCGCTTGATCGGCGTGGTCTGCCCGGTGAACGTGCCCGTGCTCGTCGGGGAGTCGGGCGGCTCCGCGGCCATGCTCGACGCGCCGAGGCGGGGCACGTCGGCCGAGGAGACCCAGCAGTTCGTACGCGTCCTGATCGCGCACGATCAGCTCGCGTTCGACTCGGGGGCGGCCCCGCAGCGGCACCCCTCCCACGTCGTTCGGGACAGGGATGACGGGCAGAAGGAGCTGCGTCGCGTCGCTTTCGCCTGCTGACGCCGGGGGGCCCAGCTGTTTTGAACTGGGCATTACAGAACGTGTTAGGGTGCTCCCCGTGCCCCGACCCAGGACGTTCGACGAGGACAGTGCGGTCGATGCCGCGATGCGCACGTTCTGGGCCAACGGCTACGAGGCCACCACCACGGAGGACCTCTGCGCCGCCACCGGCCTTGGGCGCAGCAGCATCTACAACACGTTCACCAGCAAGCACGAGCTCTTCCGCAGGGCGCTGCTGCGCTACGTCGAGATGACCACGACCGCGCAGCTCGCCCTCGTCGAGGACGAACGACGCTCGCCGGTGGAGCGGCTGCGGGCCCTGTTCACGGCGGTGATCGACGGTGAGGTCGCCACGCGGCGGGACGGACGCAGCCTGGGCTGCCTCACCGTCAACACCACGGTGGAGCTCGCCGGTCGCGACCCGGAGGCCGCCGAGATCCTCGAGCGCGACAGCGGGCGGCGGGTCGCCGCGCTGCGCCTCGTCATCGGTGCCGGGCAGCGCGCCGGTGAGATCACGTCCGGGCGCGACCCGGAGGCGCTGGCCCGCTACCTGACCGCAGTGATCGGCGGGATGCGCGTGGCCGGTCAGGGTGGCGCGAGCCGAGCCGACCTGCAGTCGATCGCCGACGCCGCCATGGATGCCCTGACCGGCTGATCGTCGCACCCGCAGCGGGACGACGCTGCACGCCCAAGTTATGGATAGATCAGTACAAAATGAGGAGGAATCGTGCCCCGTGCCGTGTACGTGCTGGCCCTCGGCATCTTCGCCATGGTCACGAGCGAGTTCGTGGTCGCCGGGCTGATGCCGCAGATCGCGGTGGGCCTGGACGTCTCGATCCCCCAGGTCGGGTACCTGATCACCGCGTTCGCCGTTGCGATGGCCGTCGGCGGCCCCGTGTCGACGATGCTGGTCGTGCGGCTGCGCCCGAAGCCGGCGTTGCTGCTGCTGTTCGGGCTCTTCCTCGCCGGCAACGTGGCGGCGGCCACCGCATCCGGCTACCCGATGATGCTGCTCGCGCGCCTGGTCAGCGGTGCAGCGTCGCAGGCGTTCTTCGGCGTCGCGATGTCGGTCTGCGCCGTGCTCGTTGCACCCGAGGTGCGCGGCAGGGCGATGTCGGTCGTCCTGAACGGGCTCATGCTGGGCACGCTGCTCGGGTTGCCGCTGGCCACGTTCGTCGGTGAGGCGTACGGGTGGCGCGCGGCGTTCTGGGCGATCTCGGCGCTCACGGTGTTCGCGGCGCTGTGCACGGTCGGTGGGGTACCCGCACTCGGGAAGATCGCGAGCGGCCCGCTGCGCCAGGAGATGGCCGTCTTCCGTCGGCGCAGGCTCTGGCTGAGGCTGTCCACCAGCCTGCTGGTGATCGGGGCGACCTTCTCCGCGTTCACCTTCCTCAACCCGATCCTCACCGGGATCAGCGGCTTCACCACGGGCGCCGTCCCGCTGCTGCTGGTGGCGTACGGCGCCGCCACCGTCGTGGGGAACACGATCGTCGGGCGCCTCGCCGACCGGCACGCGCTCACCGTGCTGCTCTGCGGGCTCACGCTGAACCTCGCGTTCCTCGCAGGGTTCGCGCTGTTCGCACACGTCGGCGCGGCGGCGGTGGTGTGCATGCTCGGGGTCGGGCTGGTCGGCGTGACGATGAACCCGGCGATGGTCGTGCGGGTGCAGCGCGCCGGGAACGTCGGGCCGCTCGTCAACACGATCCACGGCTCGTTCATCACCGGCGGCGTCATGGTGAGCTCGGCCGCCGGCGGGCTCGCGATCGACGGCTTCGGCCTGCGCGCGCCGCTGTGGCTCGGGGCGGGGCTCGCGTTGCTCGGGATCCTCACGCTCGTGCCCGACCTCGTCCGGAGGGCCGCGCCACGGGCGCAGCACGACGCGGTTGTGGCCCGGGTGGGGAGCTAGGTGCCACACTACGGCGTGGCTGACGTCGGGCCGCTCGTCGCGACGGAGCGCCGGGCGCTGGCTGACTTCCTCGACACGCTGGCGCCCGCAGACTGGGATACCCCGTCCCTGTGCCCCGCGTGGCGGGTGCGGGACGTCGTGGCGCACATCGTGCACGGCCCCACCGAACCGCACGCCGCGACCCTTCTCGCCGTGGCGCGCGGCGGGTTCCGGGTCAACCGCGTGGTGGCCGAGACCGCGCGCCGGTGGGGACAGCAGGAGCCGGCCGCGCTGGTCCGGCGCCTCCGGGAGATCGTCGACGACACGCGCTCGCCGGTGTTCGTCACGGGCACCCACGTGCTCGCCGACCTCGTCGTGCACGAGCTCGACATCCGCAGGCCGCTCCGCCGAACCCGGCCCATGACGCCGGAGGCGTTCCGGATCACCGCGGACCTGATGGTGGGGACCGGTGGCCCACTCGCTGTCGTGTTCGCCCACCCCCCGCGCCGAACGGTTCGGGGCCTGCGCCTCGTCGCGGAGGACCTCGACTGGTCCCACGGTGAGGGGCCCGAGGTGCACGGGTCGGCCGAGGCCCTGCTCCTGGCGATGACGAGCCGCCCGGTCGAACGGGGCGAGCTGACGGGGCCCGGGGCGTCGACGCTCCTCGATCGGCTCTCGCACGCCCGCCGTGACCACGTTTGATCTCCCCGGCGAGCTCGAACAGCACCTCTCGTACGAGGAGGAGTAGTTGGTTCCCGCGCTGGACGCGGTCCTACGCTGATCTCGTGACGGGGGACGTGCTGATCCGCCAGCTCGAGTACCTCGTCGCGCTGGCCAGGGAGCGGCACTTCGGGCGGGCCGCGCAGGCCTGCCACGTGAGCCAGCCCGCCCTGTCTGCCGCGATCCGCAGGCTGGAGCACGAGCTGGACGTCCCGATCGTGCTGCGCGGACAGCGCTTCGGCGGGTTCACCGCCGAGGGGCAGCGGGTCGTGGGATGGGCGCACCGCATCCTCGCCGAGCGGGACGGGTTGCGCAGCGACGTCGACCGGATGCGCGGTGGGCTCAGCGCCACGCTGCGGATCGGGGCCATCCCCACCGCCGTACCGGCGACGCCGCTGATCACGGCGCGGTTCGAGGCCGCGCACCCACGGGCGCGCGTGCGGATCGAGGCGCTGTCGTCCCGGGAGATCGCGCGCCGGCTCGCCGACTTCGAGCTCGACGTGGGCTTCACCTACCTCGACGACGAGTCCGCTGCGTCGATGCGCGTGGTGCAGCTGTACCGGGAGCGCTTCCTGCTCCTCATGCCCGCCGACCACCCGCTGGCCCGGCAGCGGGTGGTGGAGTGGGCCGCGGCGGCGGAGCTGCCGCTCTGCGCCCTCACGCCGGACATGCGCAACCGGCGGATCCTCGACGCGGCGATGGCGACGGCGGGCACCCGGCTGGCGCCGGTGGTGGAGACCGACAACGTCGGCGCGTTATACGCGCACATCGCGACGCGCGGGCTGTCGAGCATCGTGTCGCACGCGTGGGTGCACGCGTTCGGGGTGCCGGCGGGGAGCTGCGTCCGTCCGCTGGCCGACCCCAACCCGAACCCCCCGGTCGGGCTCGTCGCGTTGCCGCGGGAGCCCTCGTCGATCCTCGTGGACGGGGTGTGGACCGTGATGGAGGGCGCCGACCTCTCCGCGGAGTTCGAGCGCTCGCTGGCCGGGGTGCTCGAGCCGGAGGGCTAGGCCTCGAACGCGCGTTCGGATCCTTCCACGGGGTTGTCCACAGGGTGTGGGTGGATGGCTGGACGGAGGGAGTGCGTGAGGATGGGGCCATGACGAGCGTTCGTTGGGGAGTGGTGGGTCCGGGCCGCATCGCGGCGAAGGTCGTGCGCGACTTCGTGCACATGCCGGACGCCGAGGTGGTCGCGGTGGCGTCGCGGTCGGCCGAGCGGGCACGGGCGTTCGCCGACGCCAACGGGATCGTGCGGGCACACGACTCGTACCGCGCGATCGTCGACGACGCCGACGTGGACGCGCTCTACATCGCCACCCCGCACCCCCAGCACCGCGCCGTGGCGCTCGCCGCGATCAAGGCGGGCAAGGCGCTGCTGGTGGAGAAGGCGTTCACGGTCACCCCGGCCGCCACCAGGGAGATCGCGACGGCTGCTCGCGACGCGGGGGTGTTCGTGATGGAGGCGATGTGGACCCGCTTCCAGCCCGCGATCGTCCGGCTGCGGGAACTGCTGGCGGACGGCGCGATCGGCGAGGTGCGCGGCGTGCAGGGCGAGCTCGGGGTGAACGCGCCGACCGACCCGCAGGACCGGTTCTACAACCCGGCGATCGGCGGGGGTGCGCTGTTCGACCTCACGGTCTACCCGGTCTCGTTCGCGCAGATGGTGCTCGGCACGCCGGACACGGTCGTCGCCCACGGCGTACTGGCGCCGTCCGGCGTGGATGTGGAGGAGGCCGTGCTCCTCGGCTGGGCCGATGGGCGCACGGCGTCACTGTTCACCTCGCTGCGCTGCGCCACGCCGGGCCAGATGCGGGTGTACGGCACGGAGGGCTGGATCGACGTCCTGCCCCGGTTCCACCACCCCGACGCGATCGTGCTCCACCGCACGGGCCGCGAGCCCGAGGAGATCATGCGCCCGCACACCGGCGGCGGGTACGTGCACGAGCTGCGCGAGGTCACCGACGGCGTGCTCGCGGGCCGGACGGAGAGCGCGGTGATGCCGCTGGCCGACACGATCGCCGTGCAGGACGCGCTGGGCGCGATGGCCGACCAGCTGGGCATGCGGCCGCAGGAGGGCCCCGCCGAGCTGGACGGGTGAGGGCGAGCGGTCAGGCCCGGTCGCGCCAGTCGATGGCCTCGCAGGCGGCGACCACCGGCCACGCGACGACCGCGCCGGCCACCCAGAGCGGACCGCAGGCGACGAGGGCGAGTCGGCCCCGAGTACGCAGGGCGCGCAGGTCGTGGCGGAACGCCGCGGTGACCGTGGGACCTTCGAACCCGGTGAGCACGATGAGCAGGACCGCGCCCACGACGAGGTAGACCATCACGAGCGGCGTCACCATCAGCGGGCCTCCATGCGGGCCGCCGCGGCCAGGATGGAGGCGGCGAGCGCGCGGGCGTCGTCCGGGTCGTCCAGGGTGCGGCCGGGGACAACCAGGATCCCGCCACCGAGCAGGTGGACGCCGCCCGCCCACGTCTGCTTGTACGGGGCCCCCTCGGCGTACCCGGCCGGCCGGATCGGTTCCGGCAGCTCGACGATCGCGCGCACCGGTTCGTACGGGCGCTGGTCGCTCGCCAGGCGCAGGGGGGTCACCCGGCCTCCCCTGGCAGCTCCACCCAGCAGGGACAGCAGCCGTGCCCCGCGCCGGAGTGGGTGAGGGGTGCCGCGCTGGGGGAGAGCGCGGCACCCCTCGGCCTTCCGAGGAGACGCCGGCTGAGGCGGAGCAGGCGGCGGATCGGGTCGGTGTGGAGGGCGGCCGGTACGGGCATCGGGGCTCCGATCGGGATCGGGCTGCGCGGAGTCGGATCGCGTTGTGTTCGCGAGGCCGCCCGGGACGCAACGGAGTGGCCGGTCCGTGGGGCGGCGGCCGGTCATCACGCCACCCGGCGGACGTGGGGGGCGGGGTGGAGAGCGGCGAGGACCTGGCGCACGACGGCGCGCCGGTCGTCCTCGTCGGCGCACGACTCCCAGTCGATCAGGGCGGCGATCCGGGCGACCAGGTCCTGGTCACCCGGATCGACCGGCCCCGTGACGGGGAGGCGGACGATGTGGTACCCCCTGGAGTCCAGCCACGACGCGATGTGGGGCGGGGCCAGGGTGGCGGGAGCCTTGTTCGTGCCGTTGGCGAGGAAGTAGTCGGTCATCGCGCTACTGATCACTGCCGCCGTGTTCACGTTTCAAGCGTGACGGCTCGGAGGGCGCGCGTCGTCAGGGCTCGCGGCCATCTCCGGTACCGGCTGGCCGGAACCCGGGCTCACGTCAACCTCACCTTCCGGCTACCTTCAATGTGCGCCGGTTGCGCCGCTGCGATCCTTTGCCCGTGGGGCGGTGCATGATCGTGGACGACAACGAGCGATTCCTCGCGGTCGCTCGGGATCGCCTCGTGCGCGACGGGATGGACGTCGTCGGCACGGCCACCTCGCAGAAGGAGGCCCTCCAACTGGCGGAGGAGCTGCATCCCGACGTCGTCCTCGTCGACATCAGCCTGGGCACCGAGAGCGGCTTCGAGGTCACCAGGCGCCTCGTGGCGGACTTCCCGGATCTCGCGTCCCGCGTCGTCCTCATCTCCACCCGCGACCAGGACGACTTCGCCGAGCTGATCGCGGCGAGCCCGGCCGCGGGTTTCCTGCCGAAGAACCTCCTCTCCGGGCGCGCCGTGTGCGACCTCGTGCCAGCCGGGGACTGCTGATCGTCGCCCCGACCCGGTAGCTTTCTGGCCGGGAGCGGATGACGATGGCAGATGCCCGGGTCGCACCCGTGCTGCGCCGCTGGTTCGGTGGCTTGCTCGTGGGTGCAGTGCTGGTGGCTGCCGCATCCGGGCTGATCGCGCTCCTCGAGCCGTCCGTGCCGCAGCTCGCCGGCCTTCCGTCGGTGTACCTGCTCGCCGTGCTACCGGTCGCCGTCCGGTGGGGAACGGGCCCCGGGCTCGCCACCGCGGCGGCGAGCATCGCGGCGTTCGCGTACCTGTTCGTCCCGCCGCGGGGTTCGATCACGATCGCCGACGCCCGGTACGGCATCACGCTGGGGTTCTTCATGGTCACCGGGATGGCCGTAGCCTGGCTGGCCGCCCGCACGCGCCGGGAGGGGGGCGAGTCCGCCCGGCTCTCGCTCGAGCAGGCGGGGCTGCGCCGGGTGGCCACGCTGGTGGCAGGCGGCGCGCAGCCGCGGGAGGTCTTCGCCGCCGTCAGCGACGAGACGGCCCGGCTCCTCGAGCCCGACCTGACGACGCTGGTGCGCTTCGAGCCCGACGGCGCGGCCACGTTCCTCGCGGGTGCCGGCTGGCGGGGCCCGGGGATGGCCGTCGGCCGCACCATGCCCGTGCCCCCGTCCCTCGAGCCGTTGCGCGACGGGTCCGTGGTGCGCATCGACGACCTGCGGCAGCGCCCGGACATGTCCGAGACGGTCGAGAAGCAGGGTCTGCTGGGGGTCGTCGGCTGTCCGATCGTCGTCGAGGGCCGGGTGTGGGGCGCGTTCGGGGTGGGATCGCGCGCAGGCGCCTTCCCGGCCTCGACGGAACGGCGGCTCGTCGACTTCACCGAGCTCATCGGCGTCGCGATCGCGAACGCCGAGAGCCGCGCCGAGATCGGGCGGCTCCTCGACGAGCAGGCCGCGCTGCGCCGGGTGGCCACGCTGGTGGCGCGCGGGGTCGCATCCGAGCGGGTCTTCGGCACGGTGACCGACGAGATCGGCCGGTTGCTCGGCGCCGACGTCGCGGTCCTGATGCGCCTCGAGCCCGACGGTGTGACGACCGTCGTGGCTAGAACGGGCCGTCTGGACGAGATGCCGGTGGGGAGTCGGTGGGAGCTCGATCCCCACCTGGCCGCAGCGGAGGTGCTGCGGACCGGAAGACCGGCCCGTCGCGACGACTTCCGGGACGTCGAGGGTGCGTTCGGCGACATGGTCGAGCGGATCGGGACGAGTTCGTCGGTCGCGATCCCGATCGTCGTCGAGGGGCGGCTCTGGGGTGTGCTCGGCGTGGGCAGCAAGGGGGAGCGCTTCCCGGCCGACACCGAGGGCCGCGTCGCCGGGTTCACCGACCTCGTGGGCACCGCGGTCGCGAACGCGGAGCGCCGGGCCCAGGTCGCTCGTCTGCTGGAGGTGCAGGCGGCGCTGCACCGGGTGGCCACGCTGGTGGCACGCGAGGCCACGCCCGACGAGGTGGTGCCGGCCGTCACGGAGGAGGTTCGGCGAACCCTCGACGCCGATGCCGCACTCGTGGCCCGGCTGGATCCGGACGGGCAGTGCACGATCGTCGCCCAGCACGGCTCCCACCCGCCCGAGCTGCACGTGGGCCGGCGTTGGACGCCCGACGCGGGCCTGGCGATGGCCGAGGCCCTGCGGACGGGGCGGCCGGCCGTGCGCGACGGCTACTCGAGCCAGCCGCTCGCCGAGGGGGACGCCGAGATCATCCGCGCCATGGGTGTCAGCCACGCGATCGCGTTCCCGATCGTGGTCGACGGGAACGTCTGGGGCGCTATGGGCGTGGCACGCACCCGGGACGAGCGGTTCCCCCCGGACGTCGCGGAGCGCGTCCCGGGCTTCGCCGAACTGCTCTCCACGGCGCTGCGCAACAGCGAGAACCGCGCCCAGACCCGCCGCCTGCTCGAGGAGCAGGCGGCCCTGCGGCGGGTGGCGACGGTCGTTGCGCAGGGCCGATCGGCGCAGGAGGTGTTCACGACGGGTGCCGACGAGATCGCTGCCTTGCTCGGCACCGACGTGGTGCTGCTGTTCCGGTTCGACGGGGAGGCCGGCGAGGCGGCGACGCTCATGGGACTCAGCGGATGGGCGGACGGACAGGTCGGCCGCACCATGCCGACCAACCGGGAGGCGATCAAGGTCTTCCGGTCGGGCGAGCCGCTCCGCCTCGACGACATCGCCGCGATGCCGGAGGCGATCGACGCGCTCGACGGATCCGGCGTCGCTGCGTGCGTCGTCGCCCCGGTCGTCCTCGGGGACCGGGTGTGGGGTGTGGTGGTCGCAGGCTCCCGCGACGGCGCGCTTCCGGCCGGGTCCGAGCAGCGGCTCGCCGGCTTCGCCGAGCTCATCGGCACAGCGATCGCGAACACCGAGGACCGGCGCGAGATCGTTCGCCTGCTGGCGGAGCAGGGTGCGCTGGAGCAGGTGGCCACGCTCGTCGCCACCGGGCCGACCCCGGCCGAGGTGTCCCGGGTGGTCGCCGAGGTGGTCCGCGAGCTCCTCGGAGCGAGCGACGCGGGCGTGTGCCGCTTCGACCCCGACGGCGCCTCCGTCCTGCTCGCCGGGGCCGGGGAGCACCTCGGGCAGTGGCCCATGGGCACCCGATGGCCGCTCGACGACGTCGACAGCAGCTCCGAGGTGTGGCGCACCGGGCGGCCCGCCCGGCTCGTCGGCGACCACGTCGCGGCGCGGCTGCGCCGGATGGGCGTGCACTCGGTGGTCGCCTGCCCCGTCACGGTGGACGGGCGGCGCTGGGGCGCCGTGACGGCGTGGTCGACGGGAACCTCGCTACCGGCCGACGCGGAGCAGCGGATGGCCCGCTTCACCGATCTCGTCGCGATGGCCATCGGCAACGCCGACAACCAGGCCCAGCTGGCCGCGTCCCGGGCCCGGGTCGTCGCCGCGTCCGACGACGCGCGCAGGCGCATCGAACGGGACCTGCACGACGGTGCCCAGCAGCGGATCGTCTCGCTCGGCCTGGAGCTGCGCGTCGTCCAGTCGGGTGTGCCCGACGAGCTGCCCGAGGTGCGGGACGGGCTCGGACGGATCATCGAGGAGCTCGGCCAGCTGCTCGACGAGCTGCGCGAGACCGCACGGGGCATCCACCCGGCGATGCTGGCCGAGGGCGGGTTGCAGCCCGCCCTGCGCACGCTGGCGCGCCGCTCCCCCGTGCCGGTCGAGCTCGACGTCGCGACGGACGCCCGGTACCCGGCGCCGGTCGAGGTGGCGGCGTACTACGTGCTGTCGGAGGCGTTGACCAACGCGGCGAAGCACGCGGCGGCCTCGCACGTCGCCGTCTCGCTCGCCGAGCGGGAGGGCACCCTGCGGCTCTCGGTGCGCGATGACGGGGCAGGCGGGGCCGATCCACACGGTGGCTCCGGCCTGGTCGGCCTGCGGGACCGCGTGGAGGCGCTCGGCGGGGCCATCGAGGTCGAGAGCCCGAGGGGCACGGGGACGACGGTTGCGGTCACCTTCCCCATCGACGGGCGCGGCTCGCTCACCGCTTCTCGAGGTAGGTGAGCACTGCGAGCACCCTGCGGTGGTCGTCGTCGGTGTCGGACAGGCCCAGCTTCGTGAGGATGCTGCGCACGTGCTTCTCGACGGTGCCCTCGGTGATCCACAGCCGGCGGGCGATCCCGGCGTTGGACCGGCCCTCGGCCATCAGCGAGAGCACGTCGCGCTCCCGCTCGCTGACCACCGCCAGTGGGTCGTTGCGTTTGCGGGCGGTGACCAGCTCCTGCACGAGCGCCGGGTCGACGACCGAACCGCCCCTTGCGATCCGCTCGAGGGTCTCGATGAACTCGGCCACGTCGCTGACCCGGCTCTTGAGCAGGTAGCCGATCCCCCGGCCGCTGGCCAGCAGCTCCATGGCGTGGTCGACCTCGGCGTGCGCGGACAGGACCAGGATGCCGACCTGCGGCCAGTCCCGGCGGATCTCCTTGGCCGCGTCCAGCCCCTCGGTGCTGTGTGCCGGCGGCATCCGGATGTCGACGATCACCAGCTCGGGATCGGTGTCCCGCACCAGCTCCAGGAGTCGCGCAGCGTCCCCGGCCTGGCCGACGACCTCGAACCCGCTCCGATCGAGCAGGCTGGCCAGCCCCTCCCGGAGCAGGACGTCGTCATCGGCAACGACAACCCGCACCGCGGTCATGCCGCGATTATCGGCGCCCGCGTCCGGACTGCCCACACTGAGGCTGAGCTGTGTCCATTCGGCGATCCCTCACTCGGCCGTCCGCTCGTCCGTCGGCTGCTCCTGCCCCCGCCGCGCGACGAGCGCCGTCAGCGCAGCGGCCGCGAGGCAGGCCACCGCTCCGAGCGCGAGGCCGGCCCGTCCGCCGAACTGCTGGCTGACGAAGCCCGCGATCGGGCCGCCGATCGGCGTCGAGCCCAGGAACGCCACGGCCCACAGCGCCATGACGCGGCCCCGCATGCGCGGGTCCGCGGTCAGCTGGAGGGTGCTGTTGCCCGCGGACTGGAACGCCACGCTCGCCGCTCCGACGAGCCCCATGCCGAGCAGCGCGAAGCCGAGGGTCGGGGCGAGCGCGGTGGCGAGCATCGCCAGGCCGAACGCCGCCGCGGAGGCGGCCAGGGCCCACAGCCCGGTGCGGCCCCACGCGGCCATGCACAGTCCGCCGATCACGGCGCCGACGCCCATGGCGGCCGTCAGGAAGCCGTAGGTGCTGGCGTCGCCGGCGAACGTCTCGCTGGCGACGATCGGGAGCACCACCTGGAACTCGAATGCGAGGCACCCGACCAAGGCCATCACCAGCAGGGGCACCGCGAGCCCCGGTGTGCGGCGGACGTAGTCGAAGCCCTCCCGCAGCTGGCCGGGCGCGCGGGGAGCGGGCGTCGTCGGGGTGAGGGCGGCGAGGTCGAGCCGCAGCAGGGAGGCGATGACCGCGGCGAAGCTGACCGCGTTGAGCAGGAAGCAGAGGGCGATGCCCCCGGTGGCGATCACGATCCCCGCGAAGGCGGGCCCGACCGCGCGGGCGACGTTCACGAGCACCGAGTTGAGGCTGACCGCGTTGCGCAGGTTGACCGGCCCAACCAGTTCGAGCACGAACGTCTGTCGTGCCGGGTTCTCCAGGCTGCTGACGGCGCCCAGCCCGAAGGCGAGCGCGTAGACGTGCCACAGCTGGACCGAACCGGTGGCGACCAGCGCGCCCAGCACGAGGGCCTGCGCGCCCATGGCGGACTGCAGGCCGATCATCAGCCTGCGTTTGTCGAGGCGGTCGACGACCACGCCGCCGTAGGGCCCGAAGAGCAGGATCGGCAGCGTCTGCAGCGCGACGACCAGCCCCACGGCGGTGGCCGAGCCGGTGAGCTGCAGGACCAGCCAGGACTGGGCGATCGTCTGCATCCAGGTGCCGGCCATCGAGACGGCCTGGCCGGTCATGAAGCGGCGGTAGTTCGGGGTGGAGAGGGAGGCGAAGGTCTGGCGGCGCAGTGCGTCGAGGGGGGCGAGCGCTCGCTCGCCGATCACTGCCATGTGGTCTCCGTATAGTTGCTTGCCAGTAGGCAACTATACTCCTTCTTCCATCCTCGTGCCCTGTCGATGTGATCGCGAGCCGTTCGTCGTCAGGGCATGAGCCTTCCCCAGGGAGACCTGCGCCTGCTCGACTCCGCGCCCGCTCGCCGGCTGCTGGCGTCGTCCATACCGGCCCGCCTCGCCCTCGTCTGGACCGACGGCACGCCGCGGGTGCTCCCGACCTGGTTCACCTGGACCGGTACCGAGATCGTGATGTGCACGTTCCTGGCCGGTCCCGGGGTGCGCCATCCGACTCGGCGGGTCGACGTGCTGCGGCGGAACCCGGACGTGGCAATCACGATCGACACCGACGACGCCGTACCGGACGTGCTGCTGATCAGGGGACGAGCGGTCGTGACGGAGGTCGACGGTCTCGCCGCCGAGCACGTCGAGGCGGCCCGGCGGTACCTCGGTGAGGAGGCGGCAGCGTCGTTCGTCGCGTCGGCCCAGCAGCCCGGCACCCGGACGGCCCGGATCGGGGTCCGCCCGAGCTGGGCCGGCCTGATCGACTTCGAGACCCGGCTGCCCAGCCCCCGCGGCGGGGTCCGGTAGCCACCCGCCGACGTCCGGTGGTCGAGTAGCGCCTCAGCGCGCGACCGGCCCCGTGCTCCCGCGCACGACGAGGTGCGTCGCCAGCTCCACGCGCCGCGGCGGGCCGGGCATGCCGTCGCCCGCGTCGAGGAGCAGGCGGACCGCTTCCGCGGCCATCCGGGCCAGCGGCTGGCGGACCGTCGTGAGCGGTGGGGTCGTCAGCTCGCTGAACGCGATGTCGTCGAAGCCCACGACGCTGAGGTCCTCCGGGATGCGCAGCCCGCGCGCCGCCGCCTCCTTGTAGACGCCGAAGGCCTGCATGTCGGAGCCGGCGAAGATCGCGGTCGGCGGGTCGGGCTGGTCGAGAACCGCGCGGGCGCCTGCCTGCCCGGCACCGGTGCGGAAGTCGCTGAAGTGCACGAGGCGTTCGTCAACGGGGATGCCGGCCCGGCCGAGCCCGGCGCGGTAGCCCTCCACCCGTTCCTGGCTGCACGCCAGCCGGGGGTGTCCGGAAAGCGCGGCGATCCGGCGGTGGCCGAGCGAGACGAGGTGCTCGACGGCCGAGAGGCCGCCAGCCCAGTTCGTGGCCCCGACCGTGGCGTAGGAGGGGTCGCTGCCGCCCACGGGATCGAGGAGCACCACTGGCGTGCGCAGCGCGGCGAGCTGCTCGACCGTTTCCGGGGCCGCCTCGCTGACCACCAGTACGAGCCCGTCGGAGCGGCGCGTGGCCAGCCGGTCGAGCCACCACCGGTCGCCTGCGGGCGCCCTTTCCGTCGACGTGACGACGATCTGGCTGCCGGCCTTGCGGGCCTCGGCCTCCGCGCCGCGCAGCACGTCGACGACCCATGGCGAGTCCAGGCCGGGCACGGCCATGTCGATCAGGCCGACCGGACGCTGCCCGCCGGACGTCCGGCGCTGGTACCCGCGGTCGATCATGACCTGCTGCACGCGCCTGCGTGTGGTCTCCGACACGTCCGCCCTGCCGTTGAGGACCTTCGAGACGGTGGGTACCGACACGCCCGCGGAAGCCGCGATCTCGGCGATCGTCACGCGACGGCTGGGCATCGCTGTCCTCCCCGGACGAACAAGTGGCTTGACGCGCGGCCGGCCCGAACCTACCGTCGGCGCCGCGAATCGCAAGTGTCGGAAACTTTCGGATCCGAGGAAGGGTGTCAATGAGCACCGAGGCGTCCCCCCGTGCCTCCCGGGTCGCCGAGCTCATCGCGGAGATGACGCTCGAGGAGAAGCTCGCCCAGCTGGTCGCGCTCTGGGAGGGCCGCGGCGGGTCCGGCGACGGCGGCGACGTCGCCCCGATGCAGGACGCGATGCAGACCGACGAGGTCGGGCTCGAAGCGTTCGCGGCCCACGGCCTCGGCCAGCTCACCCGACCGTTCGGCACGGCCCCCGTCGACCCGGTGGACGGGGCGCGGGCCCTGGCGGCGAAGCAGCGCTGGCTGGTCGAGCACACCCGCCTCGGGATCCCGGCACTCGTGCACGAGGAGTGCCTCACCGGGCTCGCCGCGTGGAAGGCGACCACCTTCCCGGCGCCGCTGTCCTGGGGCGCCGCCTTCGATCCTGCGCTCGTCGAGCAGATGGGCGCCGCGATCGGCGCGTCCATGCGCAGCCTCGGCGTGCACCAGGGGCTCGCCCCGGTGCTGGACGTGGTGCGCGACGCGCGGTGGGGCCGCGTCGAGGAGTGCATCTCCGAGGACCCGTACGTCGTCGGCACGATCGGCACCGCGTACGTGCGCGGTCTGCAGTCCACCGGCATCGTCGCCACGCTCAAGCACTTCGTCGGCTACTCGGCCTCGCGGGCCGGCCGCAACCTCGCCCCGGTGCACGCCGGGCCGCGCGAGGTGGCCGACGTGCTGCTGCCGCCGTTCGAGATGGCGGTCCTCGACGGCGGCGTCGGCTCGGTCATGAACTCCTACGCCGAGATCGACGGGCTGCCGGTGGCCGCCGACGCCAACCTGCTCACGGGCGTGCTGCGGGACCGGTGGGGGTTCACCGGCACGGTGGTGGCCGACTACTTCTCCGTCGCGTTCCTGCACACCCTGCACGAGGTCGCGGCCGACCTCGGCGACGCCGCCGCGCAGGCCCTCGCCGCCGGCATCGACGTGGAGCTGCCCACCGGCAACGCCTTCCTCGAGCCCCTCGCCGAACGGGTGCGGTCCGGGGCGCTGCCGGAGTCGCTCGTCGACCGGGCGCTGGAACGGGTGCTCCGCCAGAAGGCGCTCCTGGGCCTGCTCGACCGCCGCCCGGAGGACTACGCCGAGGTTGGCGCCATCGACCTCGACCCACCCGAGCACCGTGCATTAGCGGCCCGCCTGGCCGAGGAGTCGGTGGTGCTGCTCTCCAACGACGGCACGCTGCCGCTCGCGGCGCCCGCCTGGGTGGCCGTCGTCGGACCGAACGCCCACGACACGGCGGCGCTCTTCGGCTGCTACAGCTTCCTCAACCACGTGCTCTCGCTGCACGAGGGTGTCGAGCCGGGCCTGGAGATCGCGAGCGTGCTGGACGCGCTGCGCGCCGAGCTGCCGGCCGCCGCGATCATGCACGCGCGCGGCGCGGACGTCGACACCGCGGATACCAGCGGTTTCGCCGAGGCCGTCGCCGCCGCGCGGGACGCCGAGCTGTGCGTGGCAGTCGTCGGCGACCGCGCGGGCCTCTTCGGTCGCGGCACCTCCGGCGAGGGGTGCGACGCCGACTCGCTCGACCTGTCCGGCGTCCAGCGCGGGCTCGTCGAGGCGCTGCTGGAGACCGGCACCCCCGTGGTGCTGGTCCTCCTCACCGGCCGCCCGTACGCAGTCGACTGGGCGCTGGAGCGGTGCGCCGCGGTCGTGCAGGCGTTCTTCCCCGGCCAGGAAGGCGCCGCCGCCGTGGCCGGCGTGCTCTCGGGGCGGATCAACCCGTCGGGCCGGTTGCCGGTCAGCATGCCGCGCTCGGTCGGCGCCCAGCCCTACAGCTACCTGCACCCGCCGCTGGGCGGGGCGAGCTCGGTGAGCAACCTCGCCACCGCCCCGGTCCGGCCCTTCGGGCACGGGCTGTCCTACACGACGTTCACCCACACCGACCTGCGGGTCGCGGCGTCGCAGGTGCCCACCGACGGGGCGATCGTGGCGAGCTGCCGCGTCACCAACACCGGCGACCGCGCCGGTGCCGACGTCGTGCAGCTCTACGCCACCGACGTCGTCGCCTCCGTGACCCGTCCGGTGGCGCAGCTGCTCGGCTACGCCCGCGTGCACCTGGAGCCGGGGCAGAGTGCCGACGTCGAGCTCGACGTGCCCACCCAGCGGCTGGCCTTCACCGACCGGAGCATGGTGCGGGTGGTCGAACCGGGCACCGTCCGCCTGTTCGTCGGGCGCAGCTGCGCGGACCCGGTGCTCACGGGCGAGGTGGAGCTCACGGGCCCGGTGCACGAGGTCTCGCCCGCGGACCGGCGGGTCGTGGGGGTGCGGGTCACCCCGGTGTGATCGCCGAACGGCCGGCCACCGGGGCCGGGGCGGGGACCGCGACCCGGACCAGCGTGTTCAACCGGTCTGGCCGGCTGCCATTGCCTCGGGGCTCATCCGGATGTCGAAGCCGGTGTCGGGATCGACGATCCGACCGTGCACCCACCAGTTCTCCGCGGCGGTCTCCAGGACCGTCATCAGGATGTCCTCGCGGCGCATCCCCACGGCGGCCACGAGGCGGTCGGCGACGGTTTCGAACAATGCCGCCTTCTGCGCCGGGGGCCGCCGGTTGAACGTCATGCGGATGATCACGGTGTTCGCACTGCGCTCGATGCCGAAGAACGTGGGCGGATGCAGCATGTCGCCAGGCTCCAGGTCGTGGACGACGTGGAAGAAGTCGTCCTCGGGGATCTGGAACACCTGCCGCATCGAATCGTGTACCGCCTCGGAGACGGCTTTGCGGTATTCCGGCGTCTTTCCCTTGCGAAGGTAGATCTCGACGAACGGCATGAGGAGCTCCTGGTGAATGGGGAATTATGATCGCGCGCTCATCGATGCGCGCCTGATGCCATTCACGCTAGGTCCCGACACCCCATGCGGCTAGCGAGAGTCTGGAACACGGGGTATGCATGAACGTCATGGAGCCGTCGCTGATGGGTCTGCGGGTGCTGCGCGAGGTGGCCGAACGCGGCAGCTTCACAGCCGCCGCCGCAGAGCTCGGCTACACCCAGTCCGCGGTCTCGCGGCAGGTCGCTGCACTGGAACGTGCCGCTGGGCTGAAGCTGTTCGACCGCCGGCCCGGAGGTGTCGCCCTGACGGCGGCCGGCCTGACCCTGCTGCGGCACGCAGCGGTGGCGCTGGACGCGGTCGCTGCAGCCGAGCGCGAGCTCAGCGGCCTACCATCCGACCGCGGCGTCGTCCGGCTCGGCACGTTCCCCAGCGCCGGCGTGCTGATCCTGCCCCGTGCGTTGGCCGCCCTGCGCCGCACACACCCCGCTATCAGGGTCACGACACGCGAGGCGTCGACCCCGGCATTGGTGCGCGCCCTGCGGGCGCGCACGATCGATCTGGCGATCCTGGGGTCTCGGCCACCGCATCGCCCGCTCGACGAACAGACCCCGCCCCTGGAGTGCCTGACCCTCCTCGACACGGAGCTGCTGCTCGCTGTTCCGGCTGGCAGCGCCTTGGCGGCCGCAGGCGTCGCGGACATCCAGGCCCTGGCCGACCAGGACTGGATCGCGAGCCCGTCGAGCGCCGGCGAGCCGGGGATGGGGGTGTGGCCGAGCTTCCCGGGGCGGCCGCGCATCGCTCACACCGCTCGGGACTGGCTCACCAAGCTCCAACTGGTGGCCGCGGGCTGTGGGATCACCACCGTACCCGCGGGAATGGCCGAGGCAGTCCCGGCGAGCGTGCGACTGGTCGAAGTGCAGGGCCCGGTCGAGCACCGACGGGTCGTCCTGGCCCGTTTCCCGGGGCCACAGCCACCCGCCGTCGCGAACATCGTCCGCACACTGCGCCGGGAAGCGGCTCGCCAGGCCGGGGGAGCGGATCCGACGAGAGCGGGAAGCTGAGCTTCGCAAGCGCGCGGGCGGCGATCGGCCTTCGTCGGCAGGCCCTAGAAGCGCCCGCCGCCTCCCCGCCGCCCACGGCTGGCCGAGCCGCCGAAGCTGCCCGGCGAGAACCCGCCCCCGCCGCGCCGGTGCCCCCGGTAGCTGCTGGTCGCGCCGGAGAGGATCCCCCCGAGGACGAGGCCTGCTAGGTCGACGCCCGCGCTGCTGGTGGCGCCGGGTGGGGACCACT
Source organism: Pseudonocardia cypriaca (assembly GCF_006717045.1). NCBI lineage: Bacteria > Bacillati > Actinomycetota > Actinomycetes > Pseudonocardiales > Pseudonocardiaceae > Pseudonocardia > Pseudonocardia cypriaca. The sequence continues at coordinate 797,504 of NZ_VFPH01000003.1, read as the reverse complement.
GCGACACGTCCGCCTGGGCCAGCGCCAGTGCCTCCCGGGCGAGCGCATCGGCGTGCTGGGCCTCCCGGAGCGCGGCCACCGGGTCGGCCCCGCCGGCCTGCTCGAGGTGCCGGCGGGCCTCGGCGAGCCGGGTGCGGGCCCGCGTGCGGATCGCTCCGCGCCGGGTGGCGACGAAGTCCTCCGCCGCGCTGACGCTCGACCGCGCGGTGAGCACGGCCTGCTCGAGCGCGGCGGCGGCCTTCCGGTCGCGTTCGGCGTCCTCGCGGGCGTCGGCGATCCCCTGGTCGAGGGCGGTCCCGGCCTCGACCAGCAGTCGCAGCGCCGCTATGGGGTCCGGCTGCGGTCCGGCGGCCGCCTGGTCGGCCGCGGTCACCGCGGCCTCCGCCCTGGCGACGACCGGGGCGATCGCCTCTCGGGACAGCGCCCGTGCCTCGGCGAGGTCCATCTGGACCTCTGCTCGGGCGGCCGGCACCTTCTCCGCGGCGTCCGCCAGCTCGGACTCGCGGCGCCCGATGCCGTCGAGCAGGGTCTCGGCCTGCGTGATCGCGTCCTCGGCGGCCCGGCCGGCGACGACGGCGGCGGCCGGGCCGCTGCCTGCCACGCTCTCCTGCGCCTCGACGAGCTCGGCCTCCGCGGCCGTGAGCAGCTCCCGCGCCCGGTCGACGTCGCCTGCCACCGGCTCGAGGGCGGTGGCCGCGTAGCGCAACTGCAGCGCCTCCCAAGCCGCATCGACCTGCGGCAGCCGGGCGCGGACGCCGTCGAGCCGGGTGCGCAGCTCGCCGACGTACTCGGGAGCGCGCGCCTCCAGGCCGCGCAGGGCGTCGAACGCCTCCACCTGCTCGTCCAGCCGGTCGTCCGCGGCGGCGGCGATCCGGATGATCTCGGCGTTCATGGCGCGGGTCGCGCGCTCGTCCTCCGGCTGGTCGTCGTCGAGCTGCTGGCGAAGCGTGAAGGCGCGCATCATGTCGGCGCGCGACTGGTCCAGCGCGGCGGCGAACGCCGCCACGGCGTCCGCGCCGAAGTGGGTGCGCGCCGCCGCGAGCTCCTGCTCGGAGGTGCGCACGGCGTCGTCGACCTCGATCAGGGCGGCGCTGGCCCGGTACGCGAGGTCGGCGGTGGACACGTCGGCGAACTCGTCGGGCGGGAGGTCCGGGGCCGGCGGCGCCTCTGCGGCACGGCGCCGCCTGCGGTGCAGTGCATAGGCACCGGCCCCGACGACGGCGGCGCCGCCGACCACGGCCAGCCCGAGGCCGAACCCGCCACCGCCGCTGGAGCGCAGCCCGTCGGCCATGGCGATCGCCGCGCCGTCCCACGCCTCGGCGGAGAGCCGCGGTTCGACGGCCTCGGTGCGGATCTCGTCCACCCGGGACTCGTCGATCGGGAAGCCGTCCGCCACCGAGATTCCGTAGGCCCGATCGCCGACGGCCACGGCGAGCAGCGCGTCCTCCGTGCCCAGCTGGGAGCGCCGCGCGGTCTCGTCGGCCCACTCCTGCCCGTCTGCGCCGTCGAACGACCTGACGAAGACGACGAAGAGGTCCACGCCGTTCTCGGCCCGCAGCTGCTCGACCGCGTCCTGGACCCGCGCGACCTTCTCCGGCGAGAGCACGCCCGCCCGGTCGGTGACGCGGTCGGCCAGGCGCAGCGGAGGTTCCGCCCCGGCGCTGCCGACACCCAGCACGAGCCCGGCCGGAATCCCGATCAGTACCCCGATCAGCACGAACAACCTGCGCACGGTGACCTCCATCGACAGGAGGGCCATCATCGCGCGCCGGTCCACCTGCGCGGGATTGGCCATCGGCAGCGGCGCGCCCATCACCCACGATGGGATGGTGGCTGTCGTCGACCTCCGTCCCATTCCCGTCACCCGCAACCCCGGCCGCCGGCTGCCGCAGCTGATCGGCGGGCTCGCGCTGTACGCCGTGAGCATGGCGATGCAGATCCGCAGCGGCCTCGGGCTGAACCCGTGGGACGTGCTGCACGAGGGGCTCACCCGGCAGACCCCGCTCAGCTTCGGCGCGATCACCGCGATCACCGGCGCGGTCGTGCTGCTGCTGTGGATCCCGCTGCGGCAGCGCCCCGGCATCGGCACGGTGGCCAACGTCGTCGTGATCGCCGCGGTCGTCGACGTCGCGCTCGCGGTGCTGCCCACCCCGGACGCGCTCGTGGCGCGGATCGCGCTGCTCGTGGGGGGCATCGTACTGAACGGTGTGGCGACCGCCGCCTACGTGGGGGCCCGGCTCGGACCCGGCCCGCGGGACGGGTTGATGACCGGGCTGTCCGCGCGCACCGGGTGGTCCGTCCGCCTGGTGCGGACCTGCATCGAGGTGGCCGTGCTGGCGTGCGGGTGGCTGCTCGGGGGCACGGTCGGGGTCGGCACGGTGCTCTACGCGCTGGCGATCGGCCCGCTCACGCAGGCCTTCCTCCCGCTGTTCGCGGTGCGCACGCGATCCTGACCTTGTTTCCGGCATAAGCAAGTTTGGCGGTAACAGACACCGGGGAAGGCCCGGGCATGGTGGTCGCGCTGCTCTGCATCGCCCAGTTCGTGGTCGTCCTCGACGTGACGATCGTGGCGATCGCACTGCCGGCGATGCAGGCCGATCTCGGCATCACGACCACCACGCTCAGCTGGGTCGTCACCGCCTACACGCTGACGTTCAGCGGGTTCCTGCTCGCCGCCGGCCGCTGGGCGGACCGGGCGGGGCGGCGCCGGGCGTTCACCACGGGAATGGTCCTGTTCGGTCTGGCGTCGCTGGCCTGCGGGCTGGCCCCGACGGCGGGCGCCCTGCTGGCCGCCCGCGCCGTGCAAGGTCTCGGGGCCGCGCTCGTCGCCCCGCCCGCGCTCGCGCTGCTGCTCACCGTCCGTCCGGACGGCGTCGCGCGGGCGCGGGCGCTCGGCTGCTGGGCCGCGACGGCCGCCGGCGGCGGGGCCAGCGGCTGGGTGCTCGGCGGGCTGGTGAGCGGCTGGCTCGACTGGCGGTGGGTCTTCCTCGTCAACGTGCCGGTGTGCGCCGCGGCGGCGCTCCTCGCACGGCGGCTGCTGCCCGAGGGTCGCTCACCCGCGTCGGGGTCGGCGGAGGTCATGGGTGCGGTGCTGGCCACCGCGGGCCTTGCCGCCCTCGTCCTCGCGCTGACCTGGGCCGAGACGGTGGGGCTCTCGGCCGCGACGGTCGCGGTGGCCGCCGTCGCGACCGGGCTCCTCGCGGCGTTCGCGCTCGTCGAGCGCCGCGCCGCGGACCCGTTGCTCGGTGCGGCGCTGCTGCGCAGGCCCGGCCTGCTGAGCGCAGGTGGCGTGGCGCTCGTGCTCACGGCGGCAACCACGCCACCGATGCTGTTCTGCACGCTGCACGCCCAGGGGGTGCTCGGCCTCGGCCCGGCGGTCGCCGGTCTGCTCTTCCCGCCGTTCAACCTGGCGGTCGTCGCCGGCTCGCTGTCCGGTCCGCGCGTCGTGGCGGCGCTGGGCACGCGGCGGGCGATGGCGGGCGGGCTGCTCGTCATCGCCTGCGGGGCGCTCGCGCTGCGGGCGATCGGCCCCGACGCCCCGGCCCTGCCGTCGATGCTCGGCGGGTTCGTGCTGCTCGGCGCCGGCCTCGGCGTGGCGTCGGTGGCCGCGACGACGCAGGGCACCGCCGCGTCCGACCCGGGCCGGCGGGGCGTCGCGTCCGGCCTGCTGGTCACGTGCGAGCAGGTCGGCAACGTGCTGGGGATCGCGGTGCTCGTCCCGCTCGCGACGGCCGCGGGCGGCGACGCGGCGGTGCAGGTCGCGGGCTACGAGCTGGGCTTCGTCGCGGCGGCCGCGATCTCCGCGTCCGCCGCCGGGTGCCTGGTGACCGCCGCCGTGCTCCGGCGGTTCAGGACGCCGTCGCCGCCACCTCATCGGGCGCGGTGTCCAGGTCCGGGAGCCGCCACGGGCGGACCACGGTGACGAGCACGATCAGCGACAGCACCAGCCCGCCCGCGATCGACGTGCCCATGGCCACCGCGTCGTTGCCCAGCACACCGACCATCGGTGAGATCAGGGCGCCGACGCCGAACTGCGTCGCACCGAGGAGTGCGGCCGCGGTGCCCGCCGTCTCACCGTGCCGCGAGAGCGCGACCGCGGGAGCGTTCGGCAACCCGAAGCCGACGGACAGCAGCACCAGCCAGAGCGGGAGCAGCACCCCGAGCAGGCCGCCCACGCCCGAGACGGCGACCGCGACCAGCAACAGGCTCGCCGTCGCGGCCATGGCGATCGCGCCGAGCAGCAGCTGGCGCGGCTCGAAGCGGCGCAGGAGCACCGGGTTGAGCTGGCTGGCGAGGATCAGCCAGATGGCTCCGCTGGAGAACGCGAGGCCGAACTGCTGCTGGTTCAACCCGAACTGCTCCTGGAACACGAACGACGCGCCCGAGACGTAGCTCATCACGGCTGACATCGCGAGACCCGCGACGAGCACCAGCCCGACGAAGGTGCGGTCGCGCAGCAGCCCGCGGTAGGTGCGCAGGGTGCCCACGACGCCCGAGGTGACGCGGCGTTCCGGGGGCAGCGTCTCGGGCAGCGCGCGGGCCGCGATCGGCATGAGGATGAGGCTGTAGAGCGCGAGGACGGCGAACACTCCGCGCCACGAGGTGAACGCGAGCAGCCAGGCCCCGAACGTCGGTGCGAGCACCGGAGCGGTTCCCATCACCAGGATGAGCCGGGAGAGCAGGGTGGCTGCGGCGCGGCCCGTGTAGAGGTCGCGCACGATCGCCATCGCGATCACGGAGCCCGCGGCGGCGCCCAGGCCCTGGAGCAGGCGGAGCCCGCCGAGCACTGCGACGTTCGGCGCGACGATGCACAGCAGCGATGCGAGCACGTGCACAGCGGCACCGGCGATCAGCGGCCGTCTGCGGCCGAACCGGTCGGAGAGCGGGCCGATCACCAGCTGGCCGAGCCCGAGCCCGAGCAGCGTGCCGGTGAGCGTCAGCTGGACGTTCGCCGAGGTGGTGAGCAGTTCCCCGGTGATCGTAGGGAGCGCGGGGAGGTACAGGTCGATGGTCAGCGGGCCGAGTGCGATGAACGCGCCGAGCACAAGGACGAGCCGGAGGCGATCCACCCGGGTGTCCGGAACGGCGGTTTGGACACGGTCGGGAGCAAGCGTCACTGATCGATCAAGAAGAAAGGTCGTCGCGGCATTCCGGGTCGGCGACTTCTGTGGGACAGGACACCAAGTGCCCCCCGCCGGAAGTCCGCAGCGGACTTCCGGCGGGGGACACTAGACCGTGCTGATCACCGATCTCACCACGCCCGCCCTGCTCGTCGAGCGCGACGTCCTCGACGCCAACCTCGCCACGATGAGCGCCGCCCTGCCCGGCCCGCGGCTGCGCCCGCACGTCAAGGCTCATAAGACCGCGGCGCTCGCGCGGCGGCAGGCGGCGCACGGGCACGAGGGGTTCACGTGCGCGACCGTCCGGGAGTGCGAGGTGATGGCGGCCGCCGGGCTCGGCGCGGACCTGCTGCTCGCCAACGAGGTGCTCGACACCCGCCGCCTCGGCGCGCTGGTGGCCGACGGGGCGCGGGTGACGGTGGCCGTCGACTCACCCGAGACGATCGCCGCGGCCGCCGCCGGTGGCGTCCGCGAGGTGCTCGTGGACGTGAACGTGGGGCTGCCCCGGTGCGGCTGCCCACCCGAGAAGGCCGGTGACCTGGCCGCTGCCGCGCGGGACGCCGGACTGCAGGTCCGCGGCGTGATGGGCTACGAGGGGCACCTCATGCTCGTGCCCGACCCGGCCGACCGCGCCCGGATGACCGGCGACGCCATGGCGGTACTGGTGCGGGCCGCCGAGGAGGTGGGCGGGGAGATCATCAGCGCCGGCGGCACCGGCACCTACCTCGACAACACCTGGGCCACCGAGATCCAGGCCGGCTCGTACGCGCTGATGGACACCGCGTACGGCAGGATCGGCCACCCGTTCGGCCAGGCGCTCTCGGTGCTGGGCACCGTGATCTCGGTGTCGCCGGGCCACGCGGTGGTGGACGTCGGCCTCAAGTCGCTCGGCATGGACCACGGCCTCCCGACGATCGAGGGCGCCCAGGTGTGGTTCTGCTCCGACGAGCACACGACGTTCGCGCCCGAGGAGCCGGTGCGCGTCGGCGACCGGCTGCGCGTGCTCCCCGCCCACGTCGACCCGACCGTCGCCCTGCACGAGCGGATGCACCTCGTGGGCGGCGAGACGGTGCTGGAGACGTGGGCGGTGGACATGCGCGGCTGGTGAGCCCTAGCCGGTGAGGTCGGCGGAGAGCCACCGTTCCGGCCGGACGTGGTAGACGACCTGCTCGCCGTGCTCGGCCATCGCGAACTCGAGGTAGGGCTCCACCCGTTCCGCGGGCAGGTACCGCGCCGTCATCGCGCGCACGTCCTCGTAGGTGCCCGGCTCGGTGCGCACGACCGGGCCTTCCACCGACACGTACCGGACCCGGGCCCCCGCCTCGTCGACCATGAGCGAGACGCGGCCCGCGGCGTCGATCAGCTTCGCCTTGCGCGAGCCGACCGCCGTGTGGAACCAGATGTCGCCGCCGGGCTCGTACTGGTACCAGATCGGCACGACCAGCGGGGCGCGCTGCGGGCCCGCGGCCACGGACAACGCCGCCACGTGCGGCTCGGCGAGGAACTCCTGACGCTCATGTTCGGACAGCGGCATGTCCGGAGGGTATGAGCGCACCCCGACAGCTCGCCGTAACGTGCACCCCATGCTGGTCGAACGCATGCGGTCCCACACCTCCACCATCTTCGCCGAGATGTCGGCGCTCGCACTGCGGACCGGCGCGATCAACCTGGGCCAGGGCTTCCCCGACACCGACGGCCCCGCGTCGCTGCTCAGCGACGCAGCGGCGAACATCCAGGCCGGGATCAACCAGTACCCGCCGGGGATCGGGGTGCCCGAGCTGCGCGCCGCCGTCGCCGAGCACCAGCGCCGCTTCTACGGGCTCGACGTCGACCCGGACTGCGTCCTCGTCACCACCGGCGCCACGGAGGCGATCGCCTCGGCCGTGCTCGCGCTCTGCGAGCCGGGCGACGAGGTCGTGACGTTCCAGCCGTACTACGACTCGTACGCCGCCACGATCGCGCTGGCCAACGCCGTGATCCGGCCGGTGCCGCTGCGGCCGTCCGGGCTCGGCTTCGCCTTCGACCCCGACGAGCTGCGCGCCGCGTTCTCGGCCCGCACCCGGCTCGTGCTGGTCAACACCCCGCACAACCCGACGGGCACGGTGTTCGACCGCGAGCAGCTCACGCTGATCGGCGAGCTGGCCGCCGAGCACGACGCCGTGGTCGTCACCGACGAGGTCTACGAGCACATGATCTACGACGGCCGCCCGCACGTGCCGATGGCGACCCTGCCCGGGATGGCTGAGCGCACGCTCACGATCTCCTCGGCGGGCAAGACCTTCTCCGTCACCGGGTGGAAGGTCGGCTGGGTGCACGGGCCGGGTCCGCTCGTCGCGGCCGTCCGCGCGGCGAAGCAGTTCCTCACCTACGTCAGCGGCGCGCCGTTCCAGCCGGCGATCGCCGCCGCGCTCGGCCTGCCCGACTCCTTCTACTCGCAGCTGGCCGGGGACCTGCAGCGCAAGCGCGACCTGCTGTCCGGTGGGCTGCGCGATGCCGGGTTCACCGTGTTCGAGACCGCCGGCACCTACTTCGTGGTCACCGACGTCACGCCGCTCGGCTTCACCGACGGCGCCGAGTTCTGCTGGAGCCTCCCCGAGCGGGTGGGTGTGGCCGCGGTGCCGGTGTCGGTCTTCTGCGCCGACCCGGAGCTGGGCCGCTCGCTCGTCAGGTTCGCGTTCTGCAAGCGCGACGAGGTGCTCACGGAGGCGGCGTCCCGGCTGGTCGCGCTCCGGTCGACCGCGGGCTGACCGGCTCCGGCTCCGGAGGGCCGGTCCGCAGCGTGAGGCGGAAGACGCACCCGTCACCGGCCGGGCCCGGCGAGGTCACGGTGAGGTCGCCGCCGTGGGCCAGCGCGATGTGGCGGGCGATCGGGAGGCCGAGCCCGGTGCCGGGCCGGTCCGGGCGGCCGCGCCAGAACCGCTCGAAGACGTGCCCGAGGTCGTCGCCGCGGATCCCGTCGCCGTGGTCGGTCACGGTCACCACGGCCTCGTGGCCGGTGACGTCGACCTCGACCTCGACGGCGGAACCGTCGGGTGCGTGGCGGATCGCGTTCTCGACGAGGTTCGAGACCGCGCGGCGGATGCTCGTCCCGTCGACGGCGCACGGAGCGCTGGCCGGCCCGGTGACGGACAGCAGGATCCCCCCGGCCGCCGCCTCGTCGCGCACGCTGCGGACGATCGCCATGAGATCCGTCGGCCGGCGGTCGATGGTGCGGGCGCGGCCGCGTGCGTCGATCAGCAGCTCGTTGATCGTCGCTTTCAGGCGCGTCGCCGCGGCTCGCGACCTCTCGAGGCCCTGCCGGTAGGCGGCAATGGTCGGGTCGGGGTGGGCGAGGAGCACGTCCGCGTTCGTCATCAGGACGGCGAGGGGGCGGCGCAGCTCGTGGCTGATCTCCTCGATCAGCCTGCGCTGCTCGTCGGCCCCGCGTTCGACGCGCTGGAACATCGCGTCGAAGCTCGCGGCGAGCGCCACGACCTCCGCAGGGCCCCGGGTGAGGTTGATCCGACGGCCCAGGTCGGTGCCCTCGATGTCGTCGGCGACGGCCCGCACGAGGTCGATGGGGCGGACGGCCCGTCCGGCCCACCACCACGCGAGGGCGGCGGCCGCGGGTGCCAGCGCGATCACGGTCCACCCGGTCCAGGTCAGCGCGCTGCTCGAGAGCTCGTGCGCCGCTTCGGTGCCGCCCTCCTCGACGACCTCGACGTCAGTGGCCCGGCTCACCCCGAACAGCAGGAGCGCGGGGAGGTAGATCGCGAGGAAGCCCGGCACGGCGAGCCGCACGCGCAGGGAGCTCACGACGGCACCCGGAGCCGGTACCCGACCGACGGCAGGGTCTCGATCAAGCCGGGTTCGCCGAGCTTCCTGCGCAGGCGGCTGAGGATCACCCGGACCGAGGCGGTGAACGGGTTCGCGTGCGCGTCCCAGACGTGTTCGAGCACCTCCTCCGCGGAGAGCACCTTGCCGGGGTGGTGCATGAAGTAGCGCAGCAGCGCGTACTCGCGCGCCGTGAGCAGCAGTTCGGTGTCCGCACGCCAGGCCCGGTGCGTCGCGAGGTCGAGCGTGAGCTCACCGACGCGCACGACGGCACCCGTCTCGTCGCCGCGGCGCGCGAGGGCCCGCAGCCGCGCCACCAGCTCGGCGAAGTGGAACGGCTTGACGAGGTAGTCGTCGGCGCCCGCGTCGAGGCCCGCGACGCGGTCGGTGACGGCGTCGCGCCCGGTCAGCGCGAGCAGGCGCCGCGGTCGCTGCAGGTCGGGGTCCCCCGAGAGGCGCCGGATCAGGTCGAGCCCGTCCCCGTCGGGCAGGTTGAGATCGAAGCAGGCCGCGTCGTACGCGGTCAGGCGGAGCAGCTCCTCGGCCTCGGAGCAGCCGGCAGCCACGTCGACGGCGTACGCCTCGTTGCGCAGGCCGAGGGCGACGAGCTCGGCCAGCTCGGGATCGTCCTCGACGACCAGGATCCGCATGCTGCCTCCCGCGACGGCCGTCAGCCCGCCGCCCGGGTGGCGGTGGCCGTACCGGCCGGCCCGAGCAGGACGAGCCGGCTGCCCTCGAACCGGACCGTCACGTCCGGCCCGGTGCCGGTGGGGTCGTCCGGACGATATCCACCGCCGGCTGCCGCCACGAACCGCAGCGACGGCGGGTCGGCGGGCAGCTGGGCTCCCTCGATGCCGCCCTCTGCGTTCACCGCGTACCAGGCGAGCACCGAGCGCCCGCCCGCCTCGACCGTGACGTAGCTGCGCAGCTCGCCGTCGTCCACCACGGTGCCGGCCGGCGAGACGCCGGTGACCCGCCCGAGGTCCGACTCGATCGCGGCTCGTTCCTCCCGGCCCTCCTGGCTCCGGCCGGCCAGCAGCGCGAGCACGCGCTCCTCGTGGGCGCGCAGCTCGCGGTCCGGCGTGGTGGGACGCGGGGGGAGCAGCGCGGCGACCGCGTCGGCGCCACCCGCCGAGATCACGAGCCCGTCCCCGTCGGTCCTGACCTCCACGGTGCCTCCGCCGTCGAGGCGGTACCTGCCCATGGCCGCGGGGTCGACGGGACCACCGCCGACGGGCCGCGGATCCGGTGCCGGCAGCGGGTCACCGGCGGCCAGCGCCGGGAGGAGCCGCCGCAGCAGCTCCTCGGCGGCGAGCTCCGGGCGGTTCGACGCCATCGCGACCACCTCCTCCCGCCCGGGCAGCCAGGCCACGACCGCGTTGTGGCCCACGTCGCCACCACCCCCCGCGGTGGCGAGCACGACCGCGCCGTTCTCCTCGAGACGCACCCATCCCGGCGTCTCGGAGCGGCCCCCGCCGAGGTCGTGGCCGGGGCCCCTGATCAGGTCCACCGAGGCGGGCGCCACGATCCGGCCGGTGAAGAGGGCGTGCGTCCAGCTCGCGAGCTCCCCGGTGGTCATCGCGAGCCCGCCGTTGCCCTCCACCGCCCAGTGCGGACCGGGGAAGCCGCCGCGGTGCCCCGGCCTGCCGTCGTCCAGGTAGCCCGTGGCGCGGGGGCCGGGAGCGCTCGGCTCGCCGTCCCAGAAACCTCCGGCGACGTCCCCGTCCGGCAGCCGCAGCACGTTCGACACGAGGAAGTCGCGGAAGCCGGTGCCCGACACCGCCTCGACGATCAGCGCGAGGAGCGTGTAGCCCGCGTTCGTGTACACGTAGCCCGTGCCCGGGGCGAACGCCGGTTCCATGGCCGCGATCGCCGCGATCGCCTCCTCCCGGCCGAGCGGCTCGCGGTCGGCGCCGTGCGAGCCGTTCAACCCGCTCGTGTGCTGCATGAGCTGGCGGACCGTCGCGTCGCCGACCGTGCTGGTGATCTCCGGGACGACCGAGCGCACGCGCGTGTCGAGGGACAGAGCGCCCCGGTCGACGAGGCGCAGCGCCGCGGCGGCGGTGAACGCCTTCGTCACCGACCCGATGCTGAAGACCGTGTCCACGGAGTTGGGTGCGCCGGTCGCGTCGTCCGCACGGCCGTAGGCGGCGAGACAGGTCGGCGCGCCCCGTACGGCGATGGCGACCGAGCCGCTGAAACCCGCCGCCGCCCACGCCCGCAGGGTCGTCTCGGTGGTGCTGTCGCACCGGCTCGGTGCCCGCGCGGGTCCGTCCACGCTGCAGGCGGCGAGCGCGACCACCGCAAGGGCCGCCATCCCGATCTTCCTCATGGCGCGGAACGTAGGCGGGCGGTTGCGAACCAGTTGTTAACGAGGGGACGGGCCGCGTCAGGTGGCTGCGGTGCTCGCCACCGTGGCGGCTTCCGGACGGGCGGCGCTCGCCAGGGTGTCGAGGGAGAGGTCGAGCGCCGCCGCGAGCGCCGAGACCGTGAAGAAGGCCGGCGTGGGGATCCGTCCGGTCTCGATCTTGCGCAGGGTCTCCGCCGAGATCCCGGCGGCAGCGGCCACCTCGACCAGGCTGCGGTCGCCGCGCGCGTCGCGCAGGAGTCGGCCGAGCCGTTCGCCGCGCTCGCGGTCGGCTGGGGTCAGCGGGACGCGCACCATGCGGCCAATACTAATACCGGTATAGTTATCGATGTGATCGAGCTGAAGACCGCCTCCGAGGTGGACGCGTGCGAGGCCGCGGGCAAGATCGTGGCCGACGTGCTGACGGCGGTGCGCGCCCACGTCGCACCCGGCGTCACCACGGGTGAGCTGGACCGACTCGCGGCCGACCTGATCGCCGACGCGGGGGCCGTCCCGAGCTTCCTCGGCTACCACCCGTCGTGGGCGCCCACCCCGTACCCCGGGGTGATCTGCGCGAGCGTCAACGACGCCGTCGTGCACGGCATCCCCGGGCGGGAGCGGCTGCGCCGCGGCGACGTCCTGAGCGTCGACCTCGCCGTGCACCTCGACGGCTGGTGCGCCGACGCCGCCTTCACCACGATCGTGGGCGACGGCGACCCCCGCGACGCCGCGCTGGTCGAGACCGCCGAGCGCGCGCTCGCCGCGGGCATCGCGGCGGCGGTGCCCGGTGCCCGGCTGGGCGACATCGCGCACGCCATCGGCACGGTCGCCCGCGCAGGCGGCTACGGGCTGCTGGCCGACCACGGCGGGCACGGGGTGGGCCGCTCCATGCACGAGGCGCCTAGCGTGGCCAACGAGGGACGGCCGGGACGCGGGCTGCCGCTGCGGCCCGGGCTGGTGATCGCCCTCGAGCCCATGCTCCTGGCAGGTGGCCGCGACGCGTACCGCCACGACCGCGACGGCTGGACGATCCGCACCGCCGACGGCAGCCGCGCCGTCCACGCCGAGCACACGATCGCGATCACCGAGGACCGCCCCCGCGTCCTGACGGCGGGGCGTCCGACCGCCTGAACAGGTGCGCGCGCACGCCGGTGCTGCTAGAACGCTGCGATGGCTGTCAGCGCCCTGTTCCGCTACCCGGTCAAGTCGATGCTCGGCGAGGCGGTGGAGCGCTGCCGGATCGACGAGCGCGGGGTGCTCGGCGACCGTTCGTACGCCCTGCTGGACGTCGAGACCGGCACCGTGGCCAGCGCGAAGGTGCCACGTCTCTGGGGTGGGCTGCTCGGGTTCTCCGCGCGCTGCGTCGAGGAGCCGGAGCGCGACGCTGCGCCGTCCGTCGAGATCACCTTCCCCGACGGTTCGGTGCACCACAGCGGCGACGCCGGCATCGACGCCGCGCTGAGCGCCGCCATCGGCCGTGACGTCCGGCTGATCGCCACCCCGCCGGACGGCGCCGGGTTCGAGGAGGTGTGGCCGGAGATCGACGGGCTCGCGCCGGAGGCGGTCATCGCCGGTACCCACGTGCGGAACGAGGGCACCGGGGAGCGCGTGAGCCGGTTCGACCTCGCCGCGATGGCGCCGCACCCGGCGTTCTTCGACCTCGCCGTGCTGCACGTGCTCACCTCGGCCACGCTGCAGCGGCTCCGCGAGCTCGCGCCCGGCGCCACGTTCGACGAGCGCCGCTACCGCCCCAACATCGTGCTCGACGGGGCGGGCGACGGTTTCGTGGAGAACGACTGGGCGGGCCGGGTGATCGCGTTCGCGGGCGGCGCCACGGTCGCCGCCACCATCCCGACCATGCGCTGCGTGATGACCACGCTCCCGCAGGGTGACCTGCCCCGCGACCCCGACACGCTCCGCGCCATCGCCAAGCACAACCGCGTGGAGATCCCCGGCCTGGGCACCTGGGCATGCGCAGGCGTGTACGCAGACGTAACGGGCTCGGGCGAGCTCGCGGTGGGCGAGGAGTACGAGATCCGGTGATCGACGAAGGGGGCGTTCGTCGGAACCTATCCGACAAACGCGCCGCTCGTCGGATCGTTCAGGGCTTCCGCGATGCCCGGTGCCCACGCGAGCAGCCGCTCGTCGGCCCCTGGGCGGCCCACGCACTGCAGCCCCACCGGAAGCGCAGGGCCGCCCGGCTCCCGCGCCACCGTGCCCGCCGGTAGCGACAGCGCCGGGAGGCCCGCCTGGGTCCACGGCACGCTCATCGCGGGGCTGCCGGTGGTGTCCAGGCCGCGCCGGGCGGGGCCGGTGGCGGACGGGCAGATCCAGACGTCGATGCCCGCGTCGGCCATGAGCTGGGGCATCGTGCGCCGGAAGGTGTGCACCCCGTCGAGCGCCGTGGTGTAGGTGGCGGCGTCGGTCGAGCGGCCCTCCCGGATGCCCGCGGCGGTCTGCGGGCGGTAGCGCTCGGCGTACCGGTCGAACCACGGCTCGTGCGTGCGAGCCAGCTCGACGAGGTTGACCACCATGTGCTGCCGGTTGACCTGCGCGATGTCGTCGAGCGCCGCGACATCGCGCACCTCGTACCCGGCCGCGCGCAGGGCCGCGACCTGCGTCGCGAACCCGTCACGTGCACGGGTTTCGGCCTGGTCGAGGTAGGGGCCTGCGGGGACGCCGAGCACCGGCCGGTCGGCGGGCACGTCCACCCGGCCGTGGACGAGGGCCGCGGTGGCGGCCGTCACGAGCGGCAGGTGGGCGGCGAACAGCCCGACCGTGTCGAACGTCGGCGCGTTCGGGATCACGCCGTCACAGGGCACGCGGCCGTAGGTCGGCTTGAACCCGATGCACCCGCAGTAGGCGGCCGGCCGGATGACGGAGCCGACGGTCTGCGTGCCCAGCGCGAGCGGTACGAGCCCGGCGGCCACCGCGGCCGCCGACCCGCTGCTCGACCCACCAGGCGTGTGCTCGGGGTGGTGCGGGTTGCGGGTCGGGCCGGGCGCGAAGTAGGCGAACTCGGTGGTGACCGTCTTGCCTGCCACGACCGCGCCGGCGTCGCGCAGTCGCGTCACCGCGGCGGCCTCGGGCCCGGCGAACTCCTCGGCGGGGAGCTCGGAACCGGCGCGGGTGGGCAGTCCGTCGACCCGGAAGATGTCCTTCACGCCCAGCGGGACGCCGTGGAGCGGCGGGCGGCGCTCGGGGTCGGGCCAGCGCCGTGCGATCTCGTCGACCTCGGCGGCGACCCGCTCGGCGCGGCCCGGCTCGTCGACGAAGGCGCGCAGCTCGGTGTCGGCGTGCGCTATCCGGTCAACGATCGTGGGCATGGCCTGACCGTAGAGCGCGTGGCGACGATCCGACAGGTGCGCCGCCCGCGGACGGTCCGGCATCATCCGGACATGTCGTTCACCCCTGACACCGCCGCCGCGATCGCCCGCGCCCGCCAGCACGGTGTCGGCGACCTGCTGCGGCGCACCGCCTCGCGGTACCCGGACAAGCTCGCGGTGGTGGCCGGCGAACGCCGGTTCACGTACGCGGAGTTCGACGCCGCGGTGAACCGCACGGCCAACGCGCTCGCCGCCCGCGGCGTGGCGAAGGGCGACCGGCTGGCGTTGCTGTCGCGCAACTGCTGGGAGTTCGGGGTGCTCGCGTTCGCCACGGCGAAGCTGGGCGTGGTCCTCGTGCCGGTCAACTTCATGCTCGGTCCCTCGGAGATCGCTTTCATCCTCGGCCACTCCGGGGCCACCGGGATGGTCGCGCAGGACGCGTTCACCGCCACCGCGGAGCAGGCGCTGGCCGAGGCCGGGCTGACCGGGGGCGTGCGCGGTCGCATCGGCGGGGTGGCAGAGGGCTGGGAGGACGTCGCGGACTGGTGGACGGTGGGCCCGGCGGACGACCCCGAGGTGGCCGTCGCCGACGACGACCCGCTGCGGCTCATGTACACCTCCGGCACCGAGTCGCGGCCCAAGGGCGTGATGCTCTCGAGCCGGTCGCTGATCGCCCAGTACGTCTCCTGCGTGATCGACGGCGGGATGAGCGCCGACGACATCGAGGTGCACTCGCTGCCGATGTACCACTGCGCCCAGCTGGACTGCTTCTTCTCCGTCGACGTCTACCTGGGCGCGACGAGCGTCATCCTGCCCGGGCCGGACCCGGCGGCGCTGCTGGCCACGATCGAGTCCGAGCGGGCCACCAAGCTGTTCTGCCCGCCGACGGTGTGGATCTCGCTACTGCGTCATCCGGACTTCGACACCCGCGACCTGTCCAGCCTGCGCAAGGGCTACTACGGCGCGTCCGCGATGCCGGTCGAGGTGTTGAAGGAGCTGCAGCGGCGGCTGCCCGACGTCGAGCTCTGGAACTTCTACGGCCAGACCGAGATGGCCCCGCTCGCAACCATCCTGCGGCCCCACGAGCAGCTGTCGAAGGCCGGTAGTGCGGGCCGCGCGGCGATCAACGTGGAGACGGTGCTGGTCGACGAGGCGGGCGAACCGGTACCGCCGGGCGAGATCGGCGAGATCGCGCACCGCAGCCCGCACGCCGCGCTTGGCTACTACGCCGACGAGGAGAAGACCGCCGATTCGTTCCGCGGCGGCTGGTTCCACTCCGGCGACCTGGGCGTGATGGACGCCGACGGCTACCTGTCCGTCGTCGACCGCAAGAAGGACATGATCAAGACGGGCGGCGAGAACGTGGCGAGCCGGGAGGTCGAGGAGGCGATCTACCTCCTCGACGGGGTGGCCGAGGTCGCCGTGTTCGGGATCAGCCACCCGCACTGGATCGAGGCGGTCACCGCGGTCGTCGTCCCGAAGCCGGACGCGGCGCTCACGACCGACGCCGTGCTCGCCCACGCTCGGCAGCACCTCGCCGGCTACAAGTGCCCGAAGTACGTGGTGTTCGCCGAAGCGCTGCCCAAGAACCCCAGCGGGAAGATCCTCAAGCGGGACCTGCGCGCCCGGCACGGGGATCTCGCCACCCGGGACGGCGCGACCACGTCCTGACGTTCCCGCTCGTCGTTGCTCCGCCCGCACCGTGAAGCGGTGCTTGACGGTCGTTGCCGCATCCGCCGTTGTTCGCCTTCCGCGCGCCTCGAATGCTGGTCGGGGGCGGCGGTTCGGCCGTCCCGCTCCCGTTCCGAGGAATGCAGGTGGTGCGCGTGCCCAGCCGTCGTCGACCGATCAACCCCCGTCCCCTGGTCGCGGTGCTCGCGGCGGCCGTGCTCACCGGGTGCACCGGTGCGGCGGCCACCGCGGTGGACGAACCGGTCGAACGGCCCGTCGGCAGGTACGCATCGGCGAATCCCGGATCGGTCAACACGCTGTGGATGGAGGGGCCGCAAGGCCTCGTCGTCGTGGACGCGCAGCGGTCGATGACCGACGGCCGGCGCGCGGTCGCCGAGGTGCGGCGCACCGGGCGGCCCGTCGCCGCGATCCTGATCACGCACGCGCACCCGGACCACGTCGGCGGTATCGGAGTGTTCAGCGAGGCGTTCCCGGAGGTGCCCGTGTACGCCTCCGGAGCGACGGCGACGACGATCGCGACCGACGGCCAGGGCTTCTACGAGCTGACGCGCGGGCTGCCGGGGGCGGACTACGCGGCGGAGATGACGGTCCCGGACCGGCTGATCGCGCCGGGCGAGGTGCTGGAGGTCGGCGGACTGCGGGTCGAGACCGCCGAGTTCGGGCCCGGTGAGAGCGAGTCGGCCACCGCGTTCTACGAGCCGGCGTCCGGAGCGCTCTTCGCCGGCGACCTGGTCGCAGCCGAGATGACGCCGGCCCTGCTGGAGGGGCACAGCTGCGGCTGGCTGACCGACCTCGACCGGCTGGAGGCACGCTTCCCCGACGCCAGGACGATCCACCCGGGGCACGGCGACCCGGGTCCGGCCGACGAGCTCGTCGCGGCCCAGCGCGACTACCTCCGGGAGTTCCGGGAGCTGGTCCGCACCGCGACCGCTGCGGGCTCGCCGGGCGGCGCGGCCGTCGACGAGGCGGAGCGGTCGAGCATCATCGCCGGGACCGAGCGCTCCTACCCGGGCTTCCCGTCGGTGGCGTCGCTGCCCACGCTCATGGACGAGAACGTGCGGGCCGTGGCCGCGGAGATCGCCGCGGAGGACCTGGCGACGCTGCCACCGAGCTGCCGGGGGTCCTGACGTCGAACGGGCACCCGAGCGGTAGCCGGGAGCCGCGGGAGTCGGCGAGACTGCAGCGGTGCTGGCGGCGGGCGTGGAGATGAGGGACATCGAGACGGTGCTCGTGCTCGCCGAGGAGCTCCACTTCGGCCGGACGGCCGAGCGGCTGAAGGTGTCGACCGCTCGGGTGAGCCAGGTGGTCCAGGCGGTCGAGCGCCGGATCGGCGCCCCGCTGTTCGAGCGCACGAGCCGCCGCGTCGGCCTCACGCCGCTCGGGAAGTCGCTGGTCGCCGAGCTGCGCCCGGTCGTCGCCGCGCTCGACCGGGCCATCGGCACCGCGAAGGACCGGTCGCGCACCACCCGCACCGCCGTGAGCATCGGGCACTCGGTGACCGTCAACGACGTCCCCGAGCTCGACGCCCTCATCAGCGCCTTCGAGTCCCGCTGCGCGAACCGGCGCGTGCTGCGCCTGCGGTTCGACAACTTCACCTACTTCCAGTCGATGGTCCGCGGCGAGCTCGACCTGTGGATCACCTGGTGGCCCGGCGCGTTCCCCCCGGAGGAGGAGGGGCTGCGCGGCGGACCGCCGATCGCGCTCCGCGACCCCGTGCTGCTCGTCGGCCGGCGGCACCCGCTGGCCACGCGGACCTCGGTCGCGCTCGACGACCTGGCGGTCCACCCCGTGCTGGCCATGCCGTCCACGCAACCGGCCCTGTTCCGGAAGTGGTGGGTGCCGCGGACGGCGCCGAACGGGCGTCCGATCGCCACCGTCGAGGGTTCCTGGAGCGTCGGGACCTTCCAGGAGCTCGCCTGGCACCTCGAACCCGGTGACCTGGGCTGGTTCACGGCCGCCAGGACACCGGAGCGGATGGCGATGCCACCGGGCGTGGTGGCCGTGCCGGTGCGCGACGCCGCGCCGTTCGCGCTGCTGCCGCTCTGGCGCCCCGCTGCCGAGACCCCGGCGATGCGGGAGTTCATCGACGCGATCTCGTGGCGGGCCCGCGCCGACCAGCCCGCTGTGTCCGCGGTCCCGGGGGGCGCCGGCTGAGCCGGCGACGCCCCGGGTTCACGGCAGGCGCCGGACCGACCCCCGCTCGACGATCGCCGGTGGCACGCGGATGGCGACGTCGGCCGCGGGCCCGCCCGCGAGCTGCTGCAGCACGGCGTCGACCGCCGCGGCCCCCAGCTCCAGCAACGGCATCGCCACGCTGGTGAGCGGCGGGTCGAGGTAGCCGGCGAGCGGGAGGTCGTCGTAGGTGACCACGGAGACGTCCGCGGGCACGTGCAGCCCCCGGGTGCGGATCGCGTGCAGCGCGCCGACGGCCTGTCCCAGGGTGCTGCAGTAGACGGCGGTCGGCCCGGGCTCCCGGTCGAGCAGCCGGCCCGCCGCCGATGCGCCGCCCTGCTCGCTGAACTCGCCGCGAGCCACCAGTTCGGACGGCAGCCCGAGCGCGCGGACCGCGTCGACGAACCCGCGCTCGCGCAGCCGGGCGGGTTGCAGGTCCGCCGGCCCGGACACCATGGCGATCCGGCGGTGGCCCATCCCGTGCAGGTACCGGACGGCGGTGGCGCTCGCCGCCGCCAGCTCCATCGCCACGTTGCGCCCGGACCCGGGGACCTCCCGGTTGACGAAGACGTGCGGGATCCGCGCCAACCGGGCCGAGGAGAGCAGCCGGTGGCCGGGCCGGGCCGACGCGATGAGGAGCCCGTCCACCCGCCCGGCCTCGACGAGGTCGGCGAACGCCTCGTCGGCGCCGTCGTCGGCGGTGTCCTCGGCCAGCAGCACGACGTACCCGTGCTCGCGGGCCCGGCGGTAGGCGCCGCGGATGATCCGCGAGTACACGGGGTTGGCGAGGTCGGGGATCAGCAACGCGAGTGCCCGCGTCTCGGCGCCCGCCAGGGCGCGAGCACCGGCGTGTGCCCGGTAGCCCAGCTCCAGCGCGGCCGCGCGG
This sequence comes from Pseudonocardia cypriaca, assembly GCF_006717045.1. NCBI lineage: Bacteria > Bacillati > Actinomycetota > Actinomycetes > Pseudonocardiales > Pseudonocardiaceae > Pseudonocardia > Pseudonocardia cypriaca. The sequence continues at coordinate 778,148 of NZ_VFPH01000003.1, read as the reverse complement.
ATGCGCTGCCGCGTCTCCGGGCGGACGTTCAGCGACGGGTCGTCGTTCAGGACCCGGGATACGACCGACTTGGTGACCCCGCAGCGGCGCGCCACGTCGATGAGCCGGACGCGGTCGCCGGCCGACGGGTCGTCCACCCTGCCCTCCCCGAGAGGTCGCCCTGCTGGAAAACCGGTTTCCACCAGGAAGGTACGGGTTGACGCCGGAGGGTCGGAAGGGCACCGTGGGCAGGTCGGAAAACCGGTTTCCCGGATCCCAACGACGGGATGGAGACGGCATGCGAGCCAGGTCGACCGCGGTGCTTGCCGGACTGCTGACGATGGCCCTGAGCGTGGCGTGCTCGAACGACGCCGCGGCGCCGGGCTCAGGGGGAGGCGGGCCCGCGGCGGCCCCGGCTGCGGCCGACTGCCCGCTCGCGAGCGCCCCCGATCCGGGCAACTCGGCTCCCCCGCAGAACGTCCCCATGGCCACCGCCGCCCCGAAGGTGCAGGTGAAGGACACCTACCGCGTGGCCTTCAGCCAGAACGCCAGCAACAACCCGTGGCGGCTCGCGGAGACCGCGAGCATGCAGGCGGAGGCGGAGCGGCTCGGCTACCAGCTCACCGTCACCGACGCCAACAACGAGCAGACCAAGCAGATCCAGGACATCAGGGGCCTGATCGCCCAGCGCCCGGACGCGCTGTTCATGGCCCCGATCACCGAGCAGCTCGGCAACGTGGTCGCCGAGGCCGCGGACGCCGGCATCCCGGTCTTCCTGCTCGACCGCGACGTGGACACGAGCGTCGCGAAGCGCGGCGAGGACTACGTCACCGTGATCGTCTCCGACTTCGTGCAGCAGGGCAGGCGCGCGGCCTGGGCGATGGCCAAGGCCACGGGCGGCAACGCCACGATCATCGAGCTGGAGGGCACCACGGGCTCGTCGCCCGCGATCGACCGGAAGACCGGCTTCCACGAGGCGATCGGGCAGTGCCCCGGTATGCGGGTGGTGGTCTCGCAGTCCGCGGACTTCACCCGCGCCGAGGGGCAGAGCGTCGCCGAGACCCTGCTGCAGTCGCACGCGGACGCCACCGCGGTGTACGCGCACAACGACGAGATGGCGCTCGGCGCGATCTCCGCGATCCGCGCCGCCGGCAAGGTGCCCGGCCAGGACATCAAGGTCGTTTCCATCGACGGCTCGCGGGACGCGCTCACCGCGGTCGACTCAGGGGAGCTCTTCGCCACGGTCGAGTCGAACCCGCGGTTCGGCCCGCGGGCGTTCCAGGCCCTGCAGCGATACGCCCAGGAGGGTCAGGTGCCCGTGCAGCAGATCCTCGAGGACCGGCTGTTCGACTCCTCCAACGCCGCCGAGTTCATCCCCGAGGCCTACTAGGTGGACGTGCCTCTCCTGGAGATGCGGGGGATCTCCAAGGCCTTCGCGGGCGTCCCCGCGCTGGTGGACGCGTACCTGGCCGTCGAGCCGGGCGAGGTCCGCGCCCTGATCGGCCAGAACGGCGCCGGGAAGTCGACGCTGATCAAGGTGCTCACCGGCGTCCACCACCGGGACGCCGGGGAGATCGAGTTCGCCGGACAGGTGGTCGACTTCGCCTCCCCGCAGGACGCCCAGCGCGCGGGCGTCGCGACGATCTACCAGGAGGTCAACCTCATCCCGTACCGCTCGGTGGCGGAGAACGTGTGCATCGGGCGGGCACCACGGCGGTTCGGCCTGATCGACTGGCGGGCGGTGAACGCCGAGGCGACACAGCGGCTCGCCGCGCTCGACGTGCACGTCGACGTCACGCGGCCGCTCTACGAGTTCCCGATAGCGACGCAGCAGATGACGGCGATCGCGCGGGCGCTGTCGTTCGACGCCCGGCTCGTCGTGATGGACGAGCCCACCTCGTCGCTCGCCGAGCACGAGGTGGCGATCCTGCTCGACGTCGTCCGCAGGCTGCGCGCCGACGGGGTGGCCGTCCTGTTCGTCTCCCACCGCCTCGAGGAGCTGTACGCCGTTGCGGACACGATCACCGTGCTGCGCGACGGGCGGGTCGTCGCCGACGCCCCGATCCGGGAGCTGTCCCGCTACGAGGTGGTGTCGAGGATGCTGGGGCGCGCGCTGACCGAGTCGGAGCGGCGCGGCCAGCACGTCGGGGCCATGCGCGGCACGGACGCCCCGACCGTGCTGGAGGCCCGTGACCTGCGGCGACCGCCCGTCCTGAACGGCTCGTCGGTCGCGCTGCGGGCAGGCGAGGTGGTCGGGCTCGCCGGGCTGCTCGGATCGGGCCGCTCGGAGACCGTGCGGGCGCTGTTCGGGGCCGATCCGGTGGCCGATGGCGAGATCGTCCGCTCCGGGCGGCCGGTGGCCTTCGGCTCGCCGCGGGACGCGATCGAGGCGGGCATCGGTTTCTGCTCGGAGGACCGCAAGGCAGAGGGGATCATCCCGGACCTGTCGGTGCGGGAGAACCTCACGCTCGCCCTGCTCCCGCGCCTGACCCGGCGGGGGATCGTCGATCGGGCCCGGCAGCAGGAGATCGTCGACCGGTTCGTGCAGCGGCTCGGGATCCGGCTAGCGAACCCGGACCAGAAGGTGAGCGAGCTCTCCGGCGGCAACCAGCAGAAGGTGCTGCTGGCCCGCTGGCTCTGCACGCAGCCCGAGGTCCTGCTGCTCGACGAGCCGACCCGCGGCATCGACGTGGGCGCGAAGCAGGAGATCCAGGAGCTCGTGGGTGAGCTCGCCGACGGCGGGGTGGCGGTGCTGCTGGTCTCCGCCGAGCTGGAGGAGCTGATCGACGCGTGCGACCGGGTACTGGTGCTGCGCGACGGCACGACCGTGGCCGAGCTGGACGGTTCCGCGATCGGCCAGGAGGCGATCCTGCACGCGATGGCCGAGGGCTCGGCGGCGGGCGACGCCCGCGAGGAGCGCGCCGATGGCTGAGGTCACGACCTCCCGCCCGCCCGAGCCGGCCGTCCCGCCCACCCGGCCGTCCCGCGGGCGGTCGTGGGCAGGCGTTGCGCGCGAGTACGGCGCGGGGATCCTGCTGGTGCTGCTGTTCGCGTTCAACGTGGCATTCACGCCGAACTTCCTGACGGTGCAGTCGCTGGTCGACGTCCAGCTGCGGCAGGCGGCGCCGGTCGCGATCGTCGCGCTGGGGATGGCGCTGGTGATCGCGGTGGCCGGGATCGACCTGTCGGTCGGGTCGGTGATGGCGATCGCCGGTCAGGTCGGGGCGCTCATGCTGCTCGCGGGCGCCGGGCCTGCGGTGGCGGTGCTGCTGGCGGTGCTCGCGGCCGCGGTGTGCGGGCTGGCCAACGGCACGCTCGTCGTCCGGTTCGCGGTGCAGCCGATCATCGCGACGCTGATCCTGTTCATCGCCGGGCGGGGCATCGCGCAGCTGCTGTCCGGCGGGCAGCTCATCGGCTTCCGCGACCCGTCCTTCCAGTTCCTCGGGCTGGGCCGGATCGCGGGCATCCCGATGCCGGTGGTGCTGATGGCCGTCGTCGCGGCAGCGCTGTGGTTCGTGGTGCGCTACACCGCGTACGGCCGCACGCTGCTCGCCACCGGTGGCAACCCGGCGGCGGCCCGGCTGGCGGGAGTCCGCACCGGCCGGGTGCGGATGGCCGCGTACGTCACCTGCAGCACGCTCGCCGGGCTGGTCGGCCTCGTCGTCATCGGCATCACGAGCGCGTCCGACGCCAACAACGTCGGGCTCGGCGTGGAGCTGGACGCGATCGCGGCGGTCGCCGTGTCCGGCACGCCGCTCACCGGCGGCCGGATCTCGGTGATCGGCACGCTCGTCGGTGCCGTGATGCTGCGGCTGCTGCAGAACACGCTGGTCGCACAGGGCGCGCCGCGGGAGATCGCGCAGATCGTCACCGGGGTGGTCATCGTGATCGCCCTGTTCGTGCAGCTGCGCAGCCGGTAGGAGGATCGATGTCCACCCGTTCGCTCGCCCGGCTGCTGCAGCAACAGGGCGCGCTGATCGCACTGGTCGCCCTCGTCGTGTTCGGTGCGCTGCGCTACGGCGAGAACTTCGCCACCGGCTTCAACGTGCAGAGCGTTCTCGCCGACGACGCCAAGTACGCCCTCGTCGCGCTCGGGATGTGCTTCGTGATCATGACCGGCGGGATCGATCTGTCGGTCGGGTCGGTGGTCGCCCTCGGCGGGGTCGTGGCCGCGCAGCTCAGCGGGGCGGGCCTGCTGCCCGCGATGCTGGCGGCACTGGCCGTCGGGGCCGCGGTGGGGGCGGTCAACGGCGTGCTCGTGGCCCGCTACCGGCTCGCCCCGTTCCTGGTGACGCTCGCGACCCTGCTCGTCGCGCGCGGGTTGGCGCTCTACCTCGCCGACGCGCGCTCAGCGGTCGCCGACCCGTCCGCGGGGTTCACCGACTTCGGGGCGTGGCGCCTGTTCGGGGTGCCGGTCGCGTTCTGGCTCGTCGCGGCGCTGTTCGCCCTCGGTGCGCTCGCGCTGCACAGCACCGACTTCGGCCGCAACGTGCTCGCCACCGGTGGCAACGAGGAGGCCGCCCGGCTGATGGGCCTGCCGGTCGACCGCACCAAGTTCGCCGTCTACGTCCTGTCCGGCGCGCTCGCCGGCATCGCGGGCGCCTTCCTCGCCGCGCAGAGCGCCTCCGTGGACGCCGCGGCCGGGCAGGGCTGGGAGCTCACGGCGATCGCCGCCGTCGTGGTCGGGGGCACGCTGCTGACCGGCGGCGTCGGGTCGGTGTTCGGCACGCTCGTCGGTGTCCTGCTGCTGCAGCTGATCTTCAACCTCATCGTGTTCGAGAACAGCAGGGGCGGGATCCAGATCAGCTCGTACTGGGAGTCGGTGATCCGCGGCGCCTTCCTGCTCGCGGTGGTGCTCCTGCAGGTGCGACTCACCCGCCGCGGCCGCACGTCCGCGCCCGCCTGACCTAGCGAGGAGCCCAGTTGCCCGTCGTGGCCACCGTCTCGACCGACTTCTACCAGGTGCCGCTCCCGGTGGTGCTCACCGACTCGACGCACGGGGTGATCCCCCACTTCGAGCTGGTCACCGTGCGCGTCGAGGACTCCGACGGCGCCACCGGGCTCGGCTACACCTACGCGGTCAACTCCGGGGCCGAGGCGTTCGCCGTGCTGGTCGACCGCTACCTCGCGCCGGTCGTCACCGGCGAGGACGTCGACCGCACCGAGCACGTCTGGCAGCGGATGTGGTGGGCGCTGCACTACGCGGGCCGCGGTGGGCACGCCACCTCGGCGATCTCGGCCGTCGACATCGCGCTGTGGGACCTGCGGGCCCGCCGCGCCGGGCAGCCGCTGTGGCGCTTCTTCGGCGGCTACGACCCGCGCGTGCCGGTGTACGCGGGCGGGATCGACCTGGACTTCCCGGTGGAGCAGCTGCTGGAGCAGGCCGACCGGTTCCGCGAGCACGGCTTCCGGGCGATCAAGATGAAGGTCGGGCGCGCCGACTGGCGCGAGGACGTCGAACGGGTGCGGCGGATGCGCGAGCACCTCGGCGACGGCTTCCCGCTGATGGTCGACGCGAACATGAAGTGGTCGGCCGACCAGGCCGTGAAGGTGGCCAGGGCGCTCGCCGGGTTCGACCTGGTGTGGCTGGAGGAGCCGGTCATCCCCGACGACGTCGCCGGGCACGTTCGCGTGCTGCGCGACGGCGGGCTGCCGGTTGCGGCGGGCGAGAACCTGCACACGCTCTACGAGTTCCGCCACGTCATGGAGGCCGGTGCGGTGACCTTCCCGGAGCCGGACGTGTGCAACGTCGGCGGGATGACCGTGTTCCGCAAGGTCGCCGCGCTCGCCGAGGCGCACAACCTCCCCGTCACCTCGCACGGCGCGCACGACCTCACGGTGCACCTGATGGCCGCCGCTCCGAACCGCACGTACATGGAGGCGCACGGGTTCGGGCTCGAGGCCTACCTCGCCGAACCGATGCGGGTCGAGGACGGCGTCGCGGTCGCGCCCGAACGGCCGGGCCACGGCCTGGAGTTCGACTTCGACGCCCTGCGCCCGCACCGGATCGGCGGCACCGCGGCATGACGGTCGACCCGGACCGTGACGGGCTGGTCAGCCTCAACCCGTACGAGGCCCGCACGGTCGCCGCGGTGTTCGAGCGGATGTTCCCGCCGGGCGAGGACTGGCCCGGCGCGGTGGCGCTGGGCGCCGTCACGTACCTGGACCGGGCCCTCGCCGGGCCGGATCAGCACCTGCGCGATGCCTACCACCTGGGGCTGGCGGCGCTCGACCGCGCGGCCCGCGGCGCCCACGGCCGCGGCTTCGCCGACTGCGCGCCCGAGGAGCAGGACGAGCTCGTCGCCGGGCTGGAGGCCGCGCGCCTGCCCGGCTTCCACGTGCCCGAGCAGCACGGCTTCTTCTGCCGGCTGCGAGCGCACCTGCAGGAGGGCCTCTTCGCCGACCCGGCGCACGGCGGCAACCGCGACCGCGGCGGCTGGCGGTTCCTCGGCCACCCCGGGGTCTGGCTGGAGCACGCGGCCGATGACCACCTGAGCCCCGAGCCCGTGACGAGGGGCGGCGAGGTCAGGGCGCTCGCCGACGCCGGCTACCGGCTCGGCGGGGCGGCCGAGGAACCGCCGCCGGAGATCCCCGGCTACGACCCGCAGCGCGCGGCCGTCGAACCGCCTGGGCCCGCGGACGTGGTGGTCGTCGGGATGGGCGCGGTGGGCGCGTTCGTGTCGGCGCTGCTGGTGGACGCCGGGCTGCGGGTCGTGGGGTTCGAGGCGGGCGGCTGGCGCCACCGCGGCGACTACCACCCCGACGAGCTGTCGGCGGCCTACTACTGCCGCGGCGACATGGGCCCGAAGTACCTCGCCGAGGCCCCGACCTGGCGGCGCGACGAGGGAGGGCCGACCCGGCCGATCCCGTTCAGCCTCGGCCGGATGATGAACGGCGTCGGCGGCTCGATCGTGCACTGGGGCGGGGCGCTGCGCCGGATGCACCCGCACCACTTCGCGTTCCGCACGCACGTCCTGGAGCGCTGGGGCGCGGACGTGCTGCCCGAGCACTCGACGCTCGTCGACTGGCCGGTGACCTACGCCGACCTCGAGCCGTACTACGACCTCTGCGAGCGGATCGCGGGTGTGGCGGGCGACCGGCACGGCAACCCGTTCGTCCCGCGGTCCACCGACTACCCGATACCGCCGCTGCGCCCGACGACCAAGGGCCTGCTGTTCACCGAGGCCGGCCGTGCGCTGGGACTGCACCCGCACCCGACGCCGGTGTGCGTCAACAGCGTGCCCTACAACGGCCTGCCGGCCACCCGCTACCACCCGTGGAGCGCGGGGTTCGGGTCGTTCCACGACGACCGCTGGAACCCGGGGCTGACCTCGGTGCCGCAGGCGCTGGCGACCGGCCGGCTGGACCTGCGCACGCACTGCCGCGTGCTGCGGCTGCTCACCGACGCGGACGGCCACGCGGACGGCGTGGAGTACGTCGACCCGCTCGGCGTGGTGCGCACGTTCCGCGCCCGGACCGTGATCGTCGCGGCGTACACGTTCGAGACGGTGCGGCTGCTGATGCTGTCCGGTGGACTGGGGGGTTCCACCGGACAGCTCGGCGCGCACTTCATGGTCAAGCAGTGGGGCGACGTGTACGGCTGGTTCCCGGACACGGTGTTCAACGCCCACACCGGCCCGGCCGCGCAGATGGTCACGCTCGACGACTTCGACGCGGTGGGCTTCGACGGCGTGGCGCACGGGTTCGTCGGCGGGGCCAGCCTGAACGTCGAGAACCAGCAGCTGCCGCTGCAGATCGCCCGCGACCCGCTGCCGCCCGGCGTCCCGAGCTGGGGGCCGCGCTACCAGGAACACCTGCGCGGCTGGCAGCACGTCGCCGCCGTGCGCATCCAGCCCGACTCGCTGTCGTACACGACCGACTTCCTCGACCTCGACCCCCGCCACCGCGACCGCAGCGGCCTGGGCCTGCCGGTGCTGCGGGTCACCACCGACATGCGCGAGAACGAGCACCGCCTGCAGGACTTCATGCAGCAGCAGTGCGACCGGATCCTGCGGCGGATGGGCGCCACGCTCACCTGGAACGGCCCCCGCTACCGCGGCGTGGCGAGCAGCCACGACCTCGGCGGCGCGCGGATGGGCGAGGACCCGCGCACCTCCGTGGTCGGCCCGGACCTGCAGGTGCACGACACGCCGGGGCTCCACGTCTTCAGCGGCGCCGTGTTCCCGACCTGCGTCGGCGTGAACCCGCACCTGACGCTGATGGCGCTGACGGCGCGCGCCACGGAGCAGCTGGTGCGCGCACTGGGCGGCGCGGTCGCGCAGGCGGCGGTTCGGATTCAGGACGGGAAGTGACCGTTGCGGACGAGATCGTCGGTGCATGACCGAGACGACCACCCGCCCCGCCGACCTGCACGCCTACCTCGGCTACCGCGACGCGCCCGCCGCGGTCGCCTGGCTGGAACGGGCCTTCGGCTTCACCACCACCATGTCGTTCCCGGACGACGAGGGCGGCATCGCCCACGCGGAGCTGCGCCGGGGCGACGCCGCGATCGTGGTGTTCAGCGACCGCGACGGCTACGAGCGGCCGCCGCGCAAGGGCGACACCTGCGGCATCGGCCTCTACGTCACCGTCGCGGAACCGGCCGACGTCGACGCCGTCCACGCGACCGCGGCCGCAGCGGGCGCGACGACCGTGTGGACGCCCGATGGGAACGAGTGGGGCAGCTACCGCTGCCGGGTGGTCGACCCCGAGGGGGTGGAGTGGACCTTCGGCACCCACCGCCCCGGGGAGTCCTGAACCCGTCAGGAACCCAGCGCGGCCTCGACGGCCGCGCGCAGTCCCACTGCTGGGCGGCCGAGCAGCTTCTCCAGGTCCGCGGACGGTTCGGAGAAGAGCCCCGAGGCGATCAGCTGGTGGACGAAACCCGCTTGGCCGAGCTCCTCGACCGGGACCGGCCGGTAGGCGACGTCCTTCCCGGAGACCTCGGAGACGGTGCGGGCGAGGTCGGCCAGCGTCCAGACCGGGCCGCGCAGCTCGTAGACCGCGCCCTCGTGACCCTCGCCGTCCACCGTGACGGAGGCGGCGACGCCGAGGTCGGCGATGGTCGCGAGGTTGACCGGCACGCCGTTGTCGGCGCCGAGCAGCTCGCCCGAGTCGGCGGCCGCGCGAAGACCGGGGTTGACCAGCACCTCCATGTAGAAGGTGTTGCGCAGCAGGGTGTGCGGGAGGCCCGACTCGGCGAGCAGCCGCTCGGTGGCGGTGTGGTCGGCGAGGAACCCCTGACCGTCCTCGGCGCCGATCGCGCTGGTGTAGACGATCCGCCCGACCCCGGCGGCGACGGCGGCGTCGATCGCGTTGCCGTGCTGGCGGGCGCGTGCGCCGGGGGTGATGTCCGGCGAGGAGACGAGGAGCAGGACGTCGGCGCCGCTGAACGCCGTGCGCAGGGAGGTGGGGTCCTCGTAGTCGCCGCGGCGGACGTCCACCCCGCGCTCGGCGAGGTCGGCGGCCTTGCGCGGGTCGCGGGCCACCGCGACGACCTCGGCGGCCGGCACCCGCGTCAGCAGGTCCTCGACGGCCACGCGGCCGAGCTTCCCGGTCACCCCGGTGATGACGTACATGCAACTCCCCGTTCGCTGGTGTCTGGAACGGTACTGACCGTATGCTCGGTACTCTCTCTTGGTAAGTACGTACCTCGAGGTGAGCACCGGAGGTCGACGTGAGCATGCAGGTCATCGAGGCCATGAGCATGGGCCGGGGTGACGTGTTCGACAGCCGGTGCCCGGCGCGCGGCGTGCTCGACCACGTCACGAGCAAGTGGGCGGTGCTCGTGCTGGTCGGCCTCCGGGCCGGCCCGCTGCGCTACAGCGCGCTGCGCCGGGCCATCGGAGGGGTGAGCGAGAAGATGCTCGCCCAGACGCTGCGCACGCTCGAGACCGACGGCTTCGTGCACCGCGAGGTCGCGCCCACCACGCCACCGCAGGTGACCTACGGCCTCACCGGCCTCGGGCAGGAGGTCACCGTCCACCTCGCCGGGCTGCTGGAGTGGATCGACACCCACATCCCCGACGTGCAGCAGGCGCGCGCCGACCGGGCCGCAGGGGATGTCTCAGCCCACTGAGGCGAGGTCGCTCGGCTCGTCGCGGGACGGGGCCGGCATCGGGCTGCCCGGCTCGCGCTCGCCGTTCAGCAGCGGGCAGTCCAGCCACGTCTCCGGGATGCCGAAGCCGTCGACGAGGGTGCGGGCGTGCGGGCGCAGGCGCCCGCAGAGGGCGTTGACCGCCTGCGTGACGGCCTTGGTCCGCCCAGGCGTCAGGTATGCGTGCTCGATGAAGAACGCGCGGTCGTTCTCGATCACCGACAGCGCGTAGAGCCGGAGCACGTCCGCGAGCAGGCCGCGCACGGCCGGGTCGGTGGTGCGGTCGACGGCGGCGGCGAAGGAGTCGAACACGATCCGGTCGACGTGGGCGCGGGCGGCGACGAGCAGGTGGTCCTGGGCGCCGTTGAAGATCCCGAACTGGTCGGCGCCGGGCGCGAGCGCCTTGCGCATCCGCTGCGCCGCGTTCGCGAGCAGGTGCTGCTCGCGTTCGACGAGCAGCCACCGCTGGTAGCCGCGGTCGCGGATGTCGCCGCGGCGGACGACGGCGCGCAGGCCGGTGCGCTCGGCCACGGCGCCGGCCACCAGGCCGGCGGCGAAGCGGGCCTTGCCGGCCAGGTCCAGCCGGCGGATGCGGCGGCCGTAATCCGACAGCAGCGTCTTCGCGACGAGCTGCAGCAGCACGGTGTTGTCGCCCTCGAACGTGGTGAACACGTCGGTGTCGGCCTTGAGCGTCGGCAGCAGGTTCTCGGCGAGGTAGCCGGCGCCGCCGCACGCCTCCCGGCAGGTCTGGATCGTGGCGGTGGCGTGCCAGGTGGCCACGGCCTTGATGCCGGCGGCGCGGGTCTCCAGGTCGCGCTGGCGCCACTCGTCGCCCTCGGCCCCGGGGGTCTGCAGGTCGTGCATGTCGGAGACGAGGTCGCTCTGCGCGAAGTGCAGCGCGTAGGTGGTGGCGAGCGCGGGCAGGAGCTTGCGCTGGTGCACGAGGTAGTCGAGCACCACGACCTCCTCGCCGGTGGCGGGATCAGCGAACTGCCGCCGCACGGCGCCGTAGCGGATGGCCAGCGCGAGCGCCTTCTGCGTGGCGGTGCCTGCGCCCCCCGCCACGCTGATCCGCCCGCGGACGAGCGTGCCGAGCATCGTGAAGAACCGGCGGGTCTCGTTGGCGATGGAGCTGCTGTAGGTGCCGTCCTCGGCGACGTCGCCGAACCGGTTGAGCAGCGCATCGCGCGGCACGCGCACGTGGTCGAACGTCAGCCGGCCGTTGTCGACGCCGTTCAGGCCCGCTTTCCGGCCGCAGTCGCCGATCGTGACCCCTGGCAGCGCCGCTCCGCTCTCGTCGCGGATCGGCACCAGAAGCGCGTGCACGCCGTGCGACTGCCCCTGCGTGACGAGCTGCGCGAAGACCACGGCCATCCGGCCGTCCCGGGCGGCGTTGCCGATGTAGTCCTTGCGGGCGCCCGGATCCGGGGTGTGGATCTCGAACTCCCGCGTGGCCGGGTCGTACGTGGCGGTGGTGCGCAGGTGCTGCACGTCCGAGCCGTGGCCGGTCTCGGTCATCGCGAAGCAGCCGAGCAGCTCGCCCTCCATGATCGGCTTCAGGTAGCGGTCGTGGTGGCGTGGCGTGCCGAGCACCTGCACCGCCCCGCCGAAGAGGCCCCACTGGACACCGGCCTTGACCAGCAGTGACAGGTCGCCGTACCCGAGCATCGCGAACGCGGTGACGACACCCCCGACGTCGCCCCCGCCCCCGTACGCCGGGTCGAAGCCTTGCCGTGGCCGCCCGGTGTCCGCGAGCAGGCGCAGGTTCTCGGTGGTGAGGGCGCGGTACTCCTCGGTGGAGAGGTTGGGGTCGGGGTTGAACGCGAGCTGGTCCATCTGGGCGCGGATCTCGTCGCGGACCTGCGCCCACCTCCCGTCGAGGACGCGCTGCAGCGCGAGCGGGTCGACCGTCATGACGTCTCCTCCTCGGTGCCGGCGGCCACCCCGGACAGCCCCGCCCAGGCGAGAGCGGTCAGGTGATCCGCCAACTGGTCCCTTGTCATACCCGCCGGACGGGCGATCCAGTTGTCGGCCGCCGACCGGACCATGCCGACCACTCCGTGTCCCCACGGCACCGCCGGCGCGGGATCGGCGCCCGCGGCGGCCAGCTGCTCTGCGATCACGTCCGCGACGTGGTCGCCGATCAGGGAGACGAGGTCGGCGACCAGGTCGGCGTCGGCCAGCGGCCGGTGCACCACGAACCGGTACACCTCCGGGTCGTGCTCGATGAGCCGCAGGTACGCCGCGATGGCGGCAGCGGTCTTCGCACGCGCGCCGGGGGCACCGTCCATCGCCGCGCGGACCTGCCCGAGCAGCACCTCCGCCACCCGTTCGCAGACCGCGACGTAGAGCTGGGTGCGATCGGCGAAGTGCCGGTAGACCGCGGTCTTGCTCGTGCTTGCCGCCGCGGCCACGTCATCCATGCCCGCGCCCGCGCCGTGGGCGCGGATGGCGGCGATGGCGGCGTCGGTGAGCTCGGTACGCCTGGTGCGCCGGTGGGCGTCCCACCGGCTGGCGCGCCGATCCCGTACCGACTTCACGACACTGACGGTACCGGGTACTTTGGGTACCGGCTACTCGTGGGTAGGAGACCGACATGCCGGAGACCCGGAGGAAGGCCGCCGTGATCGGCGGCAACCGCATCCCCTTCGCCCGTGCGAACGGCGCGTACGCCCGCGCGTCCAACCTCGACATGCTCACCGCCACGCTCGACGGACTCGCGGCCCGCTTCGGCCTCGCCGGACAGCGGCTCGGCGAAGTGGCCGGGGGCGCGGTGCTCAAGCACAGCCGCGATCGGGACCTCACGCGCGAGGCCGTGCTCGGCAGCACGCTCTCGCCGTACACGCCCGCCTACGACGTCCAGCAGGCCTGTGGCACCGGTTTTGAGACCGTCGTCCTGGTGGCCAACAAGATCGCGCTCGGGCAGGTGGACAGCGGGATCGCCGCGGGCGTCGACACCGCGAGCGACGCGCCGGTGGCGCTGAACGACGACCTGCGCCGCGTGCTCATGGCCCTCAACGCCGCGAAGACGGTCGGGGCGCGCCTCGCAGCGCTGCGCGGGCTGCGACCGGGCCAGATCGTGCCGGAGATCCCGCGCAACGCCGAGCCGCGCACCGGGCTGTCGATGGGCGAGCACGCCGCGATCACCGCCCTCGACTGGCAGGTCGGGCGGGAGGAGCAGGACGGGCTCACGGTCGCGAGCCACCGCAACCTCGCCGCCGCCTACGACCGCGGCTTCTTCGACGACCTGGTGACGCCGTTCCTGGGCCTCACCCGGGACCAGAACCTGCGCCCGGACACATCGGTGGAGAAGCTCGCCAAGCTGAAGCCCGTCTTCGGCAAGGGCGAGGGCGCCACCATGACGGCGGGCAACTCCACCCCGCTCACCGACGGCGCCTCGGCCGTGCTGCTCGGCTCCGACGAGTGGGCCTCCGAGCACCGGCTGCCGGTGCTCGCGCACGTCGTGGACGCCGAGACCGCTGCCGTCGACTTCGTCCATGGACATGACGGGCTGCTCACCGCGCCCGTGTACGCCGTGCCGCGGCTGCTCGAACGCAACGGCCTCACCTTGCAGGACTTCGACTTCTACGAGATCCACGAGGCGTTCGCGTCCACCGTGCTCGCCACCCTCAAGGCGTGGGAGGACCCCGCGTTCGCGAAGGAGCGCCTCGGCCTCGACGCCCCGCTCGGGTCGATCGACCGGTCGAAACTGAACGTCGCGGGCTCTTCGCTCGCCACCGGCCACCCGTTCGCGGCCACCGGCGGCCGGATCGTCGCCACGCTCGCGAAGCTGCTGCACGAGAAGGGCGCCCCGGCCCGCGGTCTGATCAGCATCTGCGCCGCCGGTGGTCAGGGCGTCGTCGCGATCCTGGAGGCGGCCCGATGAAGGACACGCTCCGCGACCTGTCGCAGTACCGGCTCGTCCAGCGGCTCGGGGTGCCGCGCATCCCGGTGCTGCGCCGCTACGCACCCGGTCAGCCGCTGCTGGACGGCCCGGCGCTCGTCGGAGCGGTCGGCAAGGGTGGGCTCGTCGACGACGTCCGCGCCCTGCTCGCGGAGGCAGGCGTCGCCGAGGCGGGCGAGGAGGGCAAGGTGGCGGCGGCCGTGCTGGACGCCACCGCGGCGCGAACCCTCGACGACCTCGCTGCCGCGAGGGAGTTCCTGACGCCCGCCGTGCGCCGGCTCGCCCCGTCCGGGCGGCTCGTGCTGCTCGGCCCGGTCGGCTCCGCCGATGACGTGGAGGCCGCGGCCGTGGCGCAGGCGTTCGAGGGGCTGGTGCGGTCCGCCGGCAAGGAGGTGCGGGCCGGGGCCACGGCCAACCTGCTCGTCGTCGCGCCCGACGCAGGCGCGGACGCGCTGGCCTCGACGCTGCGGTTCTTCCTGTCCGGGCGCTCGGCGTTCGTGTCCGGGCAGGTCGTGCGGGTCGGGGCACCGGTCGGGCCGGTGGAGCCGGGCGATCCGGCACAGCCGCTCGCCGGGCGGATCGTCGTGGTCACGGGGGCCGCGCGCGGGATCGGCGAGGCCATCGCCGACACCCTGCACCGCGACGGGGCCACGATCGTCGCCGTCGACGTGCCGGCGGCTGGCGACGCGCTGGCCCGCGTCGCCAACCGCACCGGCGGCACCGCGCTGCAGCTCGACATCACCGCCCCCGACGCACCCGCCAGGCTGCTCGCGCACCTGCGCGAGCGGCACGGCCGCGTCGACGTCGTGGTGCACAACGCCGGCATCACCCGCGACAAGCTGCTCGCCAACATGGACGCCGACCGCTGGAACGCCGTCCTCGCGGTCAACCTGCGCTCCCAGCTCGCGATCAACCAGGCGCTGCTCGCGGACGCCGACCTGCTCGGCGACAGCGCCCGCATCGTCTGCATCTCGTCGATGAGCGGGATCGCCGGCAACCGCGGGCAGACGAACTACGCGGCCAGCAAGGCGGGCGTGATCGGGATGGTCCGCGCGCTCGCGCCGCAGCTCGCCGGGCGGGGCGCCACGATCAACGCCGTCGCGCCGGGCTTCATCGAGACCGCGATGACGGCGAAGATGCCGCTCGCCACCCGGGAGGCGGGCCGGCGGGTCAACAGCCTCCGGCAGGGCGGGCTGCCCGTCGACGTCGCAGAGGCCGTCGGCTGGCTCGCCCAGGCGGCGACGGCGGGCGTCACCGGCCAGGCGGTGCGCGTGGACGGCCAGAACATGCTGGGGGCCTGATGCCGACCGTCGTCGAGCGGCCGCCGCGCCTCGGCGGCCTCTACGCGAAGGCCGCGCTCGGCGCCGTCGGGCGCCGAGGCCGCGAGCTGCCGAGCACGGAGCTGCTGCGCGAGAACGTCACCGTCGACCGCGATCACCTCGCCGAGTACGCCCGGGTGTGCGGGTTCCCGGTGGCGGACGCGCTCCCGGTGACCTACCCGCACGTGCTGGCGTTCCCGCTGCAGGTCGCGCTCATGGCGCAGCGGTCGTTCCCGCTGCCGCTGCCCGGTCTCGTGCACCTGCGCAACCACATCACCGTCCACCGCGGGATCGACGCCGCCGAGTCCCTCGCCGTGCGCGTGCACGCCGAGGGGCTGCGGGCGCACCCGAAGGGCGCGCAGGTCGACCTCGTGGCCACGATCGATGCCGCGGGCGAGGAGGTGTGGGAGGGCCGCAGTACCTACCTCGCCCGCGGCGCCACCGCACCGGAGGGCGCGCCCGAACCGCCGGAGCTCCCCGGGGTTCCGGACGGCCCGCCGGTGGCGACCTGGCGCGTCGACTCGGGTACCGGTCGCCGCTACGCCCACGCGAGCGGTGACGTCAACCCGATCCACCTGCACCCGTGGACGGCGAAGGCGTTCGGCTTCCCCCGGGCTATCGCGCACGGCATGTGGACGGCCGCGCACGCGCTCGCCGCACTGCAGGGCCGGCTCCCGGGCGCGCTCACCTACGACGTGGTGTTCGGCAAGCCGCTGCTGCTCCCGTCGACGGTGCAGCTGCACACGAGCCCGACCGAGGACGGGTGGGCGCTGGAGGTCCGAGGCCGCAAGGGCCCCCACCTCACGGCGCGCATCGCACCCGACGTCCCGACGAACGGCGCGTTCGTCGGATAGGTACCGACGAACGCGCCGCTCGTCGGAACGTGGGCGCGGCTTTGCCTGCGAGGGGTTCGTCCGAACGGGCTAGGCTCGGCGCTCATGGCGCGCACGAGGCGGGTCCGGCGATGGGTCATCGACTGGCCCGCCCGGATCGCGCTCGCCGTCGTCGTGGTGTTCGCGAACCTCGGCGGCGCGGTGGTGGTGTTCGCTCTCGCGGCCTGGGTGCTGCCGGAAGGGCCGCTCGTCGACCCGGGGCGGGTGCGCACGCTCAACGTCGTCGCGTTCGGTCTGTACATGGCCGTGGCGGTTCCCATCGGCCTGCTTTGGGGCAGGCGGCGGTTCCGGCTGCGTCCCGGTGAGGCCGACGCCGAGCAGCGCCGGGCACGGCGGATGGTGCTGTACGGGCCGCTGCGGCTCGTCACCGTGCAGGGTGCGCTGTGGGCGCTGGCCGCCATCGTGTTCCTGCTGCTCAACCTGCCGTACTCGCTGCGACTCGCGGCGTCCGTCGGCGAGACGATCGTGCTCGGCGGCGTCACGACGTGCGCGCTGGCGTACCTGCTCAGCGAGCGGATCCTGCGGCGCACGGCGGCGAAGGTGCTCACCGCGCACCCGCCGCAGCCGCGGCGCGGGCTGCCCGGGATCGTCGTGCGGTCGCTGCTGTTCTGGGCGCTCGGTACCGGTGTGCCGGTGGTCGGGTTGATGGTGATGGCCGTGTCGGCGCTCGCCCACGGCGACGTGCCGGCCTCCCGGCTCGCAGTGATCATGCTCGCGCTCGGCGGTACCGCGCTGGGCGCGGGCCTGCTCGTGACGGTGGGAGCCGCTCGCGCGGTGGCGGACCCGGTGAACGCGGTGCGTCGCGGGATGGTCAAGGTGCAGCACGGCGAGCTCGACGCGACCGTCACGGTCTACGACGGCACGGAGCTCGGGCAGCTGCAGTCCGGCTTCAACACGATGGTGGCGGGCCTGCGCGAGCGGGAGCGCATCCACGACCTGTTCGGTCGCCACGTCGGCCGTGACGTGGCGCGGGCGGCAGCCGCGGCGGGCGAGGTGCGCCTCGGCGGGGAGGTCCGTTGCGTCGGCGTCCTGTTCGTGGACCTGGTGGGGTCCACGGCGCTCGCCGCCGAGCGGCCGGCCGAGGAGGTCGTCGGCCTGCTCAACCGGTTCTTCGCGGTCGTCGTCGAGGTGGTCGAGGAGCACGACGGCTGGATCAACAAGTTCGAGGGTGACGCCGCGCTCGCCGTCTTCGGGGCGCCGGCGGACGGGACCGACCCGGCGGGCTGCGCGCTCGCCGCCGGGCGGGTGCTGGCGGCCCGCCTCGCCGCGGAGGTGCCCGACGTCACCGCGGGCATCGGGATCTCGGCGGGCGACGCGGTGGCGGGCAACGTCGGCGACGTGCGCCGCTACGAGTACACCGTGATCGGCGACCCGGTCAACGAGGCTGCCCGGCTCACGGAACTGGCCAAGGCGGTGCCCGGCCGGGTGCTGGCCTCGGCGCGGGCCGTGGAGATGGCCGCCGACGAGGAGGCCTCCCGGTGGGAGCTCGGCGATGCCACCGTGCTCAGGGGCCGCACCGCCCCCACGCGCCTCGCCACCCCGCGGGACCACGGCTCGCTGCAGCACGACGACACCGCGACCGCAGGCGCTCGCTGACCCGTCACCCCTGGAGCGGGTTCGGGGATCGCGCGACCACGTCCCGTGCCACCTGCGTGAACGCCCGGATCCGGTGGGTCTCGGCCGTGGTGCGCCAGATGAACCGGCGCTCCCTCGGCAGCCCGTCGCGGATCGGGACGTATGCGATGTCCGGCCTCGTGTCGAAGCGGGCCGCGTGCTCTGGGACCGGGAACATCCCCTGGCCGGCGCCGATGAGGGACAGCATCTCCTGCACCGTGCTGAACTCGTGGCCGCGCTCGATCGGCCTGCCGCCAGGGGTCTTCGGCGGCACCAGGCTCTCGTCCAGGTAGCCGGGGAACGAGCGGGGCCGCAGCACCTTGTCGCGGGCCAGGTCCTCGAGCGACACCGACGCGTGCCGCGCGAAGGGGTGGCGGGCCGAGACGGCGAGCACCGTGGGTTCGGAGAACAGGACCGGGCTCACGGCGATGTCGGGTTCGGCGACCTTCACGGGAACGAGGACGAGGTCGACCTCGTCGCCGCGGAGCAGGTCGAGGAAGTCGCTGTAGCGGGCTTCCTGCACCTGCACCCGGCAGGCGGTGTGCACCGCGTGGAACGCGGCGGCCACCTGGTGCAGGAACTGGCCGACGGCGGTGCCGATGAAACCCACGCGCAGCTCGCCGTCGATGCCGCGACCCGCGGCGATCGCCCGGTCGATGCCCTCCAGGATCTGCAGGTGGGCGGGCCGCAGGTCCGCCTCCAGACGGCTGCCGATCGGGGTCAGGGTGACCCGGCGGCTGGTCCGCTCGAACAGCGCGGCGCCGATCCGCCGCTCCAGCTTGCTGATCGTCTGGCTGACCCGGGCGGTGGAGACGTGCAGGCGCTCGGCGGTGCGGCCGAAGTGCAGCTCATCGGCCAGCGTCAGGAAGATCTCGATGTCGCGCCGTTCCACCGTGAACCCCGAATCGTGAACCCGTGGGTTAACGACCGTTCCACACATGGTCGTTGTTGCCAATCCCGTTCCGGCCGATCGTCGAGTCGTACAGGAACGGCGAACAACCAAGGAGCGACGACATGACCGAGAACTTCACCCTCGTCATCGGCGGCAACGGCAAGACCGGCAGGCGCGTCGTGCAGCGGCTGACCGCCCAGGACCGGCCGGTACGCATCGGCTCCCGGTCCGGCGGCGTCCCCTTCGACTGGGAGGACCCGGCCACCTGGGCGCCCGCGCTGGAGAACGTGGACGCCGCCTACGTGTCCTACTACCCCGACCTGGCCGCACCCGGGGCGCCCGCGGCGATCGGTGCGTTCGCCGAGACCGCGCTGAAGTCCGGCACCCGGCGGCTGGTGCTGCTGTCGGGCCGCGGCGAGGAGGAGGCCCAGGCCAGCGAACAGGAGCTGGCGGCATCGGGCGCGGACTGGACGGTCCTGCGCTGCAGCTGGTTCAACCAGAACTTCGACGAGAGCTACCTGCTCGACCCCGTCGTCGCCGGACACGTGTACCTGCCGGCGGGCGACGTCGGAGAGCCCTTCGTGGACGCCGACGACATCGCCGACGTCGCGGCCGCGGTGCTCACCCAGGACGGTCACGTCGGCCGGATCTACGAGCTGACCGGACCCCGGCTGCTCACCTTCCCCGACGCCGTCGCCGCGATCTCCGCGGCCACCGGCCGCACGATCGGCTACACCCGGATCCCGGTGGAGGACTTCGCGGCGTCCATGATCGCCGACGGCGTGCCCGCTGACGTCGTCGAGCTGCTGAAGTACCTGTTCACGTCCGTGCTGGACGGCCGCAACGAGAGCCTGTGCGACGGCGTCCAGCAGGTGCTGGGCCGGCCCGCCCGGGACTTCGCGGACTGGGCCCGCGCCACGGCCGCGACCGGCGTCTGGAACTGAGGCCGACATGAGAGTGCTCCAGACCGTCGTGCTCCTGACGGCCACGATCAGCACGGGCGCCATCGCGGGGTTGTTCTACGCCTACGCCTGCTCGGTGATGCCGGGACTGGCCCGATCGTCCGACCACACCTTCGTGGAAACGATGCAGAACATCAACCGGGCGATCCTCAACCCGGTGTTCCTGGTGCCGTTCGTCGGCTCGATCCCCCTGGTCGGACTGGCGGTGGTGCTGGCATGGGGCATGCCGGGGAGCCCGGCACTGCCCTGGATCATCGCCGCGCTCCTGGTCTACGTGGTGGCGTTCCTCATGACGATGGTCGTCAACGTGCCGCTGAACAACGCGCTCGACGTGGCCGGGGACCCCGACGGCATCAGCGACCTCGCCGCGGTCCGCGCCCGCTTCGAGGACAGCTGGGTCCGGTGGAACAACCTGCGCACCATCGCCCACACCGTCGCCTTCGGCCTCCTCGCATGGGCCCTCGTCGCGCACGGGGCGCTGAGCAGCGTGGAAGCCTGAGCGCGCACGTACTCGCCGGTCGTGCCGACGAGAACCTGGGACCGCCTGCCCGCGAGGTCAGCGTGACGTGAACTCGCCGCAGCGCACGCCTGACAGGAAGGCGGCCCAGGCCGCGGCGGTGTGCACGTGGGGCGGGCGGCGGCGGGCCTTCGTGTCGCGCACCGCGACCCGGCCTTCGGGGAGGAAGGCGACCTCGACGCAGTTGTTGCCGCCGTCGCTGTTGCTGAAGCTGCTGGTGCGCCACCGGATGCCGGTGCGGTCCACGGCGCACCTCGTTTCCGTCCGCTACGTCTCCGCGGCCACCCGCTCGATCAGCGCCACGGACTCTTCGACGTCGAGCGCGAGTGACCGCAGCCGGTCGAACGTGAGTGTAGCTACGGCGACCTCGCTCTCCTTGTTGATGTGGACGGCGCCGACCGGATGCTCGACGTAGACCATGTCTCCGAAGTCGATGTCGCCGAAGGTGAGCAGGGTGAACGGGGCGGAGAGCCCGGGGTGCGCGCCGAGGCTCAACGGCAGGACCTGCAGCGTCACCCGGTCAAGAGCCGCTGCCTCGGCGAGGTGCGCGAGCTGCACCCGCATCACCGCCCGCCCGCCGACGGGGCGACGCAGGACCGCCTCGTCGACCACCGCGATCAGCTCGAGCGGGTCCTCGTCGGAGGTCAGCCGTTCCTGACGCCTCCCGCGGATGGCGGTCAGGTTGGCCAGCTCGGTCTCGCTCCTGCGGTGCAGCGTGGCCGCGAAGACGGCCTTGGCGTACGCATCCGTCTGCAGCAGTCCGGGAACGAAGGCAGCCGTTGCCTCGCGGATGAGGGTCGCCTCCGCTTCGAGCGGGACATAGCCCTTGTCGTCCAGGCCGTAGGCCCGCCACCAGCCCTTCTCGGAGGCCGCTCGGGTGAGGTCTAGCAGCTCTTCCCACTGGGGTCCGACCACTCCGTAGACGTCCATCATCGTGCGCACGCCGTGCACGTCGACGCCCTGGCGCCCGTTCTCGATCCGGCTGAGCTTGCTGCTCGACCAGTCGAAGGCGGGCGCCGCGATCTCCAGCGACAACCCCGCCTGCTCCCGCAGCTCCCGCAGGATGCGGCCGAGATGCAGCCGCCGTACAACTGCCCCGTTCGGTCCGGCCACGTCGTTCCGTCTCCACTCCACGACGCTTGGTGATCGCCGCAGTGTGCCAGGCGGGCGAGCGGAGGTGGGTTGCCCACATCCGGCACCCGGACCCGGCTGATCGGCGCGAGACGCACACCACGGCGCTGCCGACCGCACGGAAGTACTCCTCGGGCCGCTCGGCCGCGGATGTTCACGACGAGCCGCACGTCACAGCGGTTCGTCCAGCGCAGTCGAGCTTCTCGCAACGATCATCGTCCGCCGCGGAACCGGCAGTGCGATGTCCGAAAACCGCGTGGTTCGGTCGGTGCGTGGAGTTAGCGTTCCGACCATGACCACTCTGCCCACGCGACCAGCCGTGCCCGCTTCCCGCTACCGGTGGAGCGCACTGGTGGCCGTCGCGGTCACGGTGCTCTCGTGGGCGGCGGCTTTCGTGGCGATCCGGGCGGTCGGAGCGTCCTACGAACCGGGCCCGCTGACGCTCGGCAGGCTGCTCGTCGGGTCGCTCGCGCTCGGCGCCGGGCTGCTGGTGACCCGCCGCTGGGTGTGGCCGACCCGGCGGGAGTGGGCCCTCGTCGTGCTGTGCGCGCTGGCGTGGTTCGCCGTCTACAACGTCGCCCTCAACGCGGGCGAGCAGCGCGTCGACGCCGGCACGTCCGCGATGCTCGTCGGTGTCGGGCCGGTCCTCATCGCGCTGTTCGCCGGGCTGTGGCTCGGCGAGGGCTTCCCGCGCTGGTTGGTGATCGGCGCGATCGTCGCGTTCTGCGGTGCACTGCTCGTCGGCGCGGCCACCGCGGGCGCGGCGGAGTCCGACGTGCTCGGCGTCGTGTTCTGCCTCGTCGCCGCCGTCACGTACGCGGTCGGGGTGCTCGCGCAGAAGCCGGTGCTGCGCAGGCTGCCCGGGCTGCAGGTCACCTGGCTCGCCTGCACGATCGGTGCGGTCGCCTGCCTGCCGTTCGCGCCTGGCCTCGTCAGCGAGCTGGCCGCCGCACCGGCCGGGGCCACGGCCGGGCTCGTCTTCCTCGGCGCGGTGCCCACCGCGCTCGCGTTCAGCACCTGGGCCTACGCGCTCGCTCGGATGGACGCGGGCCGGCTCGGCGTGAGCACCTACCTCGTGCCGCCGGTCGCGATCCTGCTGTCCGCTGTGCTGCTCGGCGAGGTGCCGCCGCTGCTCGCGCTGGTCGGGGGCGCGATCTGCCTCGTCGGCGTCGGGCTGTCCCGCAGGCGCTAGCGGAGCTTCCCGAAGAACTCCTCGATGTCGGCCGCGAGCCCCGCGGCGTCCACCATCGCCACCATGTGGCTCGCGGCGTCGCGGCCCGACCACTGCACGATGTCGTTGTTCCGCTCCGCGATCCGCCGGAAGGCGTCCGGTCCGCCGTGGGACACGCCGGTCGGCACGACGGCCTGGTCGATCGGCATACCGGCGGCACCGTCGTAGTAGGTCCACGACGACGAGCCACCGGTGCCGGTGAACCAGTACAGCGACGCGGTGGTGAGCAGCTGGTCGCGGTCGAGGTGGGGAAGCAGGGGGTCGGTGCCTGCCGGCCAGCCGTCGAACTCGGCGAGCCGCTCCACCAGGTAGGCAAGCTGCACGACCGGCGAGTCGAGCCAGCCGTACGCGAGCGTCTGAGGGCGGTTGGCCAGGTACGTGCCGTACCCGCTGCCACCTGCGAACAGGGCGGCCATCCGCTCCAGGCCGGCGCGGTCCGCGTCGGTCAGGCCCTCCAGCTCGGCGGGGTCACCGGTCGGGATGCCGACACCGGCCGTCATGTGCACCCCGACGAGGTGCTCGGCGTCGACGAGCGCCAGCTGCGGAGACACGACCGCACCCGCGTCGTTACCGTGCGCCCCGTACCGCTCGTAGCCGAGGCGCGCCATCAGCTCCGCCCAGGTCCGCGCCACGCGCTCCGCGGTCCACGGCCGCTCGTCGGCCGGCTCGGGGAACGTTGAGTAGGCGAAGCCCGGCAGCGACGGTGCCACCACGTCGAATCCGCTCTCGGTGAGCGGCCCGACGAGCGCCGTGAACTCGGCGATCGAGTTGGGCCAGCTGTGGGTGATCACCAGCGGGAGCGCGTTCGGCTCGGGGGAGCGGATGTGCAGGAAGTGGACCTGCTGGCCGTCGATCTCGGTCAGGAACTGCGGGAACTCGTTCAGCCGCGCCTCCTGCGCGCGCCAGTCGAAGCCGGTGCGCCAGTACTCGGCGAGCTCCCGCAGCTGCGCCACCGGCACGCCGCGACCCCAGCCGCCGGGGAGCTGGCGCGGCCAGCGGGTGCGGGCGAGCCGGTCGGCGAGGTCGTCCAGGTCGGCCTGCGGGACGTCGATGCGGAAGGGGCTGATCTCGTCGCTCATGACGGTGACGGTATGAGCGATGTAGGTCAGGTCCCGTCACACATGCCGGATGCGGTAGTGCTCGTCCTCGGCGTCCGTGATCAGCATGTGCCCGGGCGCGTGCGAGATCGCGAGCGCAGGCTTCGACTCGACGACCGCGGCCTGCGGCGTGACGCCGCAACCCCAGAAGACGGGCACGTCCCCCGGCTCGAACCGCACCGGGTCGCCGTAGTCGGGGGCGTCGAGGTCGCGGATGCCGAGCTCGCGCGGATCGCCGACATGCACGGGAGCGCCGTGCACCGCCGGGTACGCAGCCGTGACGCGCACGGCCGTCTCGACGAGCGCCTGCGGAACCGGCCGCATCGACACCACCATCGGCCCGCTGATCGCACCGGCCGGCCGGCAGCGCACCGATGTGCGGTACATCGGCACGTTGACGCCCTGCTCGACGTGCCGCACCGGCACGCCCGCTGCGCCGAGCGCGCGCTCGAAGGTGAAGCTGCAGCCGATGAGGAAGCCGACGAGGTCGTCCCGCCACCACTCGCGGACGTCCGTCGGCTCGTCGCTCAGCTCGCCGTCGACGTAGACCCGGTACCGCGGGATGTCGGTGCGGATGTCGCCGTCGAGCAGCGGGCCGGACACGGAGCCCGCCTCCAGCACGTCCAGCACCGGGCACGGCTGCGGGTTGCGCTGGGCGAACAGCAGGAAGTCCCACGCGATGTCCTGCGGCACCGCGATCAGGTTGGCCTGCGTGTAGCCGTCGCACCAGCCTGCGGTCGGCGTGACGAGCCCGGCGCGGAACTTCTCCCGCGCGGCGGTGGGGGTGTCGGAGCGGCTCACGGGTTCTCCTGCCACGGCGGCGGAACGAGGACGAACCGCACGTGCTGGCCGGGGCGCACCTGCGCGGCCCGGTCGACGTCGGCGTCGAGGACGACAGCGGCCACCGGGTAGCCGCCGGTGACGGGGTGGTCGGCGAGGAACAGCACCGGCTCGCCGCCGGGCGGCACCTGAACCGAGCCGCGGATGATGCCCTCGCTCGGCAGCTCCCCCGAGTCGGCGCGTTCGAGGGGGTCGCCCTCGAGCCGCATGCCCACCCGGTCGCTGCGGCTGGAGGCCGTCCAGCTGGTGCGGGCGAGCGCCCCGACATCGGTGAAGAACTCGGCGCGCGGGCCGGCGACGGCCCTGAGCACGACCTCGTCACCCGTGGGCAGCGCCACCGGCGCGACGTCGATCAGGGGCAGCGCGTCGGGCTCCGTCCCGATCGGGAGCATCGTCCCCGGCGTCAGCTTCTCGGGCCCGAGGCCGGACAGGATGTCGGTGCTGCGCGACCCGAGCACCGGATCCACCGCGATGCCGCCGCGGACCGCGAGGTAGGTCCGGAGGCCGGTGGGGGGCACCCCCAGCCTCAGCACCTGGCCCGGATGCAGCGTGACCAGTGCGTGGTGCCCGACCGGTGTGCCGTCGACGTCGGCGGGGGCGGGCGCACCGGACAGCGCCACCGTGAGCAGGCCGTGGGCCCGCACGGCGAGCCCGCCGAACACGACCTCGATGCCCGCGGCGCCCTCGGGGTTCGCGACGAGCCGGTTGGCCAGGCGCAGCGCCCCGCGGTCGGCGGCACCCGAACGACCCACCCCCGTGGCGGCGAGGCCTGGCCGTCCCAGGTCCTCCACCAGCGCCAGCGCGCCGGTGGCGACCACCTCGAGCTTGCGGGTCATCGGACCGCCTTGAACTCGACCGTGCACCCTGGCTGTAGTAGCGCACCGCGGTCGATGTTCCAAAGCTCCGCGTGGGTGCGGCCGATCAGCTGCCAGCCGCCGGGCGACGAACGCGGGTACACGCCGCTGAACTCGCCTGCCAGCCCGACCGATCCGGGGGGCACCGACGTGCGCGACACCTGCCGCCGGGGAACCTCGAGCCGCGGGTCGCCGCCGACCAGGTACGCGAACCCGGGAGCGAACCCGCCGAACGCGGCCCGCCACGGGGTGCCGGTGTGGGCGGCGACCACACCGTCCGCACCGAGCCCGGTGAGCTCACCGACCTCTTCGAGGTCGGGGCCGTCGTAGACGACCTCGATCTCCACCCGCTCCCCATCGGACAGCCCCGCGCCCGCTCCGACGTCGAGGTCCAGCACGGCACGCCGGACCTCGGTGAGGTCGGTGCCCGGCTCGACGCAGAGCAGCACCGTGCGCGCGGCCGAGACGACGTCGAGGACGCCGGCCGGCGGCGCCGCCCGCACCGCGTCGGCGAGCGCGAGCACCTCGGGCAACCCGTCGACCTCGACGAGCAGCCCGCTGTCCCCACACGGCAGTACCTTCACCCCGACTCCTCCACGAACGGGCGCAGCTGCACGCCCGCGGCCTCCAGCCCGGCGCGCACCGCCTCGGCCATCGCGACCGCACCCGGCGAGTCCCCGTGCACGCACGCCGAGTCGGCGTTCACGTGCACATCCGTGCCGTCGACCGCGGTGACCTTCCCGTCGGCGACCATCCGCAGCACGCGGGCGGTCACCTCCTGCGGGTCGTGCAGCAGGGCGCCCGGCTGCGATCGGGGCACGAGCGTGGCCTCCGGGGTGTAGCCCCGGTCGACGAAGAACTCGCGCACCGTGCGCAGCCCGACCGCCTCGGCGGCGGCGAGGAACACCGAGCCGGGGAGCCCGAGCACGGGGAGGTCCGGGTCGTAGGCGCGGACGGCGGCCACCACCGCGGCCGCCTGCGCCTCGTGGTGCACGATCGCGTTGTACAGCGCTCCGTGCGGCTTCACGTACCTCACGCGGGTGCCGGCCGCCCGGCAGATCCCGTCGAGCGCCCCGATCTGGTAGACGACGTCGTCGGTCAGCTCGGTCGGCGTCACGTCGATGAAGCGCCTGCCGAACCCCGCGAGGTCGCGGTACCCGACCTGTGCCCCGACCGCGACCCCTCGCTCCGCGGCCAGGGCACAGGTCCGTCGGAGAGTCGTCGGGTCGCCCGCGTGGAAACCACACGCGACGTTCGCCGAGGTGACGAGCGCGAGCATCGCCGCGTCGTCCCCCAGCTCCCACCGGCCGAACGACTCTCCGACGTCCGAGTTCAGATCCACCACGCTCATGCGAACAGCTTGCCCAGTCCCGACAGGGACGAGTAGCCCATGTAGAGGGTGAGCAACCAAGCGGCCACGCCGATGCCGAGCAGCCACGCCGGGTACTTGTAGCCGCCGAGCAGGTCCCGCCTGCGCCACGCCACCCAGAGCACCACGGTGAAGCCGATCGGCAGGATCAGCCCGTTGAACGCGCCCGCGAACACCAGCAGCGCGGCCGGTGCGGCGCCGAGCAGCAGGTAGATCACGGCCGAGAGGGCGATGAAGCCGATCGTGAGCAGGTTGCGCGTGCGGTCGCTCGTCGTGGAGCGGGTCAGGAACGAGACCGAGGTGTATGCCGCCCCGATCACGGAGGTGATCGCCGCCGCCCACAGGATGATGCCGAACAGCCGGAGTCCGACCTCGCCCGCGGCGGCCTGGAAGGCGCTGCCCGCCGGGTTGTCCTTCGCCAGCGCCACTCCGCCTGCCACCACGCCGAGCACCGCGAGGAACAGCACCACGCGCATGATCCCGGTGACGATGATGCCGATGACCGAGCTCTTGGCGATGCTGTCCGCGTGCTCGGGCCCGGTCATGCCGGAGTCGAGCAGCCGGTGCGCTCCCGCGTAGGTGATGTACCCACCGACGGTTCCGCCGATGAGGGTCGTGATGACCAGGAAGTCCACCTGCTCCGGCAGCACGAAGTTGCGCAGCGCGTCGCCGACCGGCGGTTGCGAGACGATCGCGACGTAGGTCGTCATGAGGATCATCAGGGCGCCCAGCACCACGACGATCCGGTCCAGCGCGACGCCGGCCTTCTTGCTGAGGAAGATCGCGATCGCGATCACCGCGGAGATCACCCCGCCGATCCGGGCGTCGACCCCCAGCATCGCGTTGACGCCGAGCCCGGTGCCGCCGACGTTGCCGATGTTGAACACCAGCCCGCCGATGACGACGAGTGCCGCCAGCACCCAGCCGACTCCGGGGAGGATCTTGTTGCCCAGCTCGTGCCCGCGCTGACCGGACACGCCGATCACCCGCCAGACGTTCAGCTGGACCGCGATGTCCACCAGGATCGACGCGAGGATCGCGAACGCGAACGCCGCCCCGAGCTGCGCGGTGAAGGTCGCGGTCTGGGTGATGAAGCCCGGGCCGATCGCGCTCGTGGCCATCAGGAACATCGCGCCGAGCACCGCACTGCGACTCGTTGCCGAGCCCACCGCGGTCACCGCCTTCGTATCGCTCATCACTGGCTCCTTCCAGGATGGGTGACCCGCGGCACACCGCCGCTGGCTTGGATGGGAGCGTAAGGATTGTTCAACGATGGAGCAATACCTCAAGAAGAACTTCTTGTTACGAAGGGCGGGGCCGGCCCATCTCGGCAAACGGCCCCTGTACATCGCACCGGCACCGGGCGGACACTGTGCGCGACCGCGCTTGACACGCGGTACGGGTGTGCCCGCCCGACCCGATGCGCGGTCAAGGGCCGTCGACCGATCCCCCCTCCTCGGTCGACGGCCCGTCCGCCTCAGCGTGCGCGTGCGCAGAAGCCGCTGCAGACCGAGCTCGTAGCGGAACACCTGGCCGGTCTCGACCGTGTCGCGCATGGCGGTCAGTGCCGCTGCGCTGGTGAGCTCGCCACCGAGCAGCGCGGAGAAGTGGGTCAGGACAGGGCGTGCAGCGCGGCCAGGGCCATCTTGCGCAGCAGCGCCGCGGCCTCCGGGGTGCGCCCGGCGTGCGGTGTGGAGTTGAGCAGCCCGAACGTCGCGTGTGCCGCGGTGCGGGCGGCGTCCACCGGCAGGCCGGGGTGCGCGCGTCGGAGCGCGTCGACCCAGATCTCGACGTAGGTGCGCTGCAGCCGGCGCACCCTCCTGCGGTCGGGGGTTGGCAGGTTGGCGAGGTCGCGGTCCTGCACGACGATCAGCTCGGGCTCGCGCTGGGCGAAGTCGGCGTGGAACTCCACGAGAGCGGCGAGCAGCTCGTCCGGGTCGGCGGTCCGGTCCGCCCGGACCTGCCCGCCGGCCAGCAGGTGCTCGCTTATCCCGACGAGCAGCTCGGCGAGCAGCGCTTCCTTGCCGGGGAAGTGGCGGTAGAGCGCCGGACCGCTGATGCCGACGGCTGCTCCGAGGTCGGCGATGCTCACCCCGTGGAACCCGTGGCGAGCGAAGAGCTGCGCGGCCACCGTGAGGATCTGCTCCCGCCTGCTGCCGGCAGGGGTCGCGGCGGGCGTGGCCATGCGCCGTAGCCTAACCGCGGGTTAACGCGCGCTAACAGGCTTTGCGATCTCAGCCCGGCCACAGTCGCGGTCGATACCCTGTATCGATGCCCCGGCCGCTGGGATGGCTGCGTGCGCGCATGGGCGTGCGCGCGGTGTCGGCGCTGTCCGCGGCCATCGTGGTTGCGCTGGCGCTGCTGGTGGCGGGCGCCGCGCTCGTGCTGCTCGTCCGGCAGTCGCTGTACCAGCAGGTGAAGGCCGACGCGAAGGCCCAGGCCCAGGTGATCGTCGCTCGGCTCGAGGGCAACTGGCGGGGCGCGGCCAACGAGAACGCCCGCGAGGCGCTCGACGCGCTGATCAGGCAGTCCGACCTCGCGCAGGTGCGGGTCAAGTACGGCGACGGCGATGACGGCGACACCCCCACGTGGACCATCGAGGCCGGCACCGACGCGGTGGGCCGGAACGTCCTGATGTCGGACGTCCGGCCGGCCGACGACGAGACCGTCGTCCAGTCGAACGTGCCCGTGCGCAAGGTCGACGGCACCGTCGTGGACACGGTGCTCGTGGCGAGCGGCACCGGCTCGGCCAGCCGCGACGTGATCCTCCTGTACGCCGCGCCGCTCACGGCGGTCGACGCCACGACCCACACGCTGCTGTTCTACCTGATCTGGGGCGTGCCCCTGCTCATCCTGGTCGCCGGGGTCACCACCTACCTGTTCTCCGGCCGTGCGCTGCGCCCGGTGGAGGCGATGCGCAAGCAGGTGTCGGCGATGACCGAGAAGGAGCTCGGGCAGCGAGTGCCGGTGCCGCCCGCCCGCGACGAGGTGGGCCGGCTCGCCGAGACCATGAACGACATGCTGGCCCGGTTGCAGGACGCCCAGGGCGTGCAGCGCAGGTTCGTCGCCGACGCGAGCCACGAGCTGCGCAGCCCGCTCGCCACGATCGCCACCGGCCTCGAGCTCATGCAGAACGGCACCGTCGACGGCAGCACGATCACCGCGCTGCGCGGCGAGGCCGCGCGGTTGAACAACCTCGTCGACGGGCTGATCCTGCTCGCCCGCGCCGACGAGCGCGGGCTGCAGCCCCGGCGCGAGGAGGTCGACCTCGACGAGGTCGCCGAGCTGGAACGCGGCCGGCCAGCCGAAGGGGCGGTGGTCGCCGAGGTGCGGGCCGTTCCCGTGCGAGTCATCGGCGACCGCGGGCAGCTGGCGCGGGTGGTGCGCAACCTGGTGGACAACGCCCGCCGGCACGCCCGCTCCCGGGTGCTCGTCACGGTCGGGCGCGACGGCGACACGGCGGTCCTCGAGGTCTCCGACGACGGTCCGGGCGTACCCCAGGCCGACCGCGCCCGCGTCTTCGAGCGGTTCGTCCGCCTCGACGACGCCCGCGCCCGCGCCGACGGCGGCTCCGGGCTCGGGCTGGCGATCGTCGCCGAGGTCGTGGCCGCCCACGGGGGCACCGTCGAGGTCGCCGACGGCCCCGACGGCGGCGCACTGTTCCGGGTGCGGATTCCTGCTGCTCCCGCCCCCGAAGCGCAACCGGACGAGGCCCCGTCCGCCGAGGTCGCGTCGCCCGGCACGCCGGAGCAGGCAGCCGCACCCCTCGCGAAGCGCACCGCTTCGCACGACTGGTTCAGCGCCCCTGCGCCCCCGGGTGACGCCGGGGCGGGCGATGCGGCCTGGACCGGCGAGGCCGTGTGGTCCGGCGGATCACCGGAGGGCCGGTCCCGGGCTCCGCGGGCTGCCCTCCCGCCGGACGCCCAGCGGCAGCCGGTGCGGGACGAGGAGGCCCGGCGCGACCCGGCCACCTCGCCGACCGGCATCCCGGTCGTCGAGCCGGCCGAGCCCGCCGAGCCGAAACCGGCGCGCCGCCCGCACCGGTTCCCGTCGCCGCGGCCTCAGCCCGGCTCGGCCATGCGGTAACCGACCCCGCGCAGCGTCTCGATGCTCCTGGTGCCGAACGGCGCGTCGATCTTGCGACGCAGGTAGCCGACGTACACCTCGACGACGTTGACCTCGCCCTCGTAGTGGGCGTCCCATACGGCGCGCAGGATGTCGGTCTTGGTGACGACCTCGCCCGCGTGTCGCATCAGGTGCTCGAGCACGCCGAACTCGCGCGGCGTGAGCGTGATCTCGACCTCGCCGCGGTGCACGCGGTGCCGCGCGGGGTCGAGCTTCAGGTCGCCGACGGTCAGCACCGTCGGCCGGGCCTCGCCCGCCCGGCGCAGCAGGGCGCGCAGCCGGGCGAGGAGCACGACGAACGAGAAGGGCTTGACCAGGTAGTCGTCTGCGCCGAGGTCGAACGCGTCGGCCTCGTCGTACTCGCCGTCCTTGGCGGTGAGCATGAGCACCGGCGTCCACACCTCGGCCGCGCGCAGGTGCTGCAGGATCCGGTACCCGGACAGGCCGGGGAGCATGATGTCGAGGACCACGACGTCGTGCTGGCCGGTGCTCGCCGCAGCGAGCCCCGACATCCCGTCGTGCACGACCTCCACCGAGTGCCCCTCGGCGGCGAGCCCGCGCCGCACCATCTCCGCGAGCGGCACCTCGTCCTCGACCAGCAGTACCCGCACGCCTAGACGGTATCGGCCCGGCTGCTCACGGGGCCGCGCCGGTGAGCTCGGCCCCGCGGGTCTCCGGCAGCAGGAGCGAGCAGAGCGCCATCACGAGGTAGGCGATCCCGGCGAACACGGCGATGGCGACCCCGATCGAGATCGCGTCGGCCAGCAGGCCGACGAGCAGCGGGAAGATCGCGCCGATCCCGCGGCCGAAGTTGTAGCAGAAGCCCTGGCCGGAACCGCGCAGCTCGGTGGGGTACTGCTCGGTGAGCAGCGCGCCGAGACCGCTGAAGTACGCAGACGACACGAAGCCGAGCGGCAGCGCGAGCGCGGTGAACACCGCGGTGGGCAGGTTCAGCAGCGTCATCGGCAGGACGATCACGAACGCCGCCACCGCGCACACGACGAGCGCGGGCCTGCGACCGAGCCGGTCGGTGAGCCAGGCGCCGAAGAGGTAGCCGGCGAGTGCCCCGACGATCACCAGGAGCAGCGTGCCGCCGATGCCGAGGACGTCGAGGCCGCGTGCGCTGCGCAGGAACTGCGGCAGGAACGTGGTGAGCGAGTAGTAGCCGCCCTGAGCGCCGGTGCACAGCAGCGCGCACACCACCGTGGTGCGCAGCAGGCCGGGGCGGAAGATCCCCAAGAAGGAAGGGCGGCCGTCGGGCCGGTCGGTGTGCCGGACGAACACGTCGGGCTCGGGCACGTGCCTGCGGACCCAGAACACGCCCAGCGCGGGCAGGACGCCCAGCGCGAACAGCACCCGCCAGCCCGTCTCGGGCGGGAACAGCGACTGCGTCAGCACGAACAGCCCGACCGCGACACCCCAGCCGACGGCCCAGCCGCTCTGCACGGTGCCAACCGCCCGCCCGCGGTACTGCGCCCGGACCGTCTCGCCGATGAGGATCGCCCCGACCGCCCACTCGCCGCCGAACCCGAACCCCATGAGCCCGCGGAAGATCAGCAGCTGGGTGGCGTCCTGGGCGAACGCGCACAGCAACGTGAACACCGAGAACCACGCCACCGCGATCTGCAGCATCAGCGCCCGGCCGTAGCGGTCGGCCAGCACGCCCGCCGCCCATCCGCCCACCGCGGAGCACAGCAGGGTGACGGTGCCGATCAGGCCCGCCTGCGCGTTCGACGCCAGCAACCCGATGGAGAGCAGCACCGGGATCAGGAGGCTGTAGATCTGGACGTCCATCGCGTCGGTCGCCCAGCCCCCGAAGCAGGCCCAGAACGTCCGTCGCTCGCGCGGTGACATCGACCGGTACCAGCGGCCATCGGTGGCGGTCATCCGCCAGGCGTACCACGCCCTATGATCATCCGCGACTAACCCGATCGGGTGAACGAGAGGTTAACGTGGGCTGGGACGAGATCCGGGATCTGCACGTCGAATTCCTCGCTGAGCAGGGCTTCCGGCCGAAGGTCGACGACGAGGGCGACATCCACTTCCGCTACGAGGGCCGGCACCACTTCATCATGGAGACGCAGGACGAGCACTACTTCCACCTGCTGTTCCCGAACTTCTTCCCGCTGTCGAACGAGGCGGAGGTCGAGGAGGCGGCGCTCGCGGCCTCCGCGGCGTCGCGGGCCACCAAGGTCGCGAAGGTGTACCTCAACCCGGCGCAGGACAACGTGAGCGCGTCGGTCGAGCTGCTCGTCGCCGGCCCGGCCGACGTCCACGCCCACCTCCTGCGCTGCCTCGGCATCCTCGGCACCGCGACCGGGAAGTTCCTGGAGGAGATGAGCGCGCGGCTGGCGGCGGTGGCGCCGGCGGACAGCACGCCCTAGTCGCGGCGTCAGCAAGGTGGCTTTGCTGGCACGACACGTCAGCAAAGCCACTTTGCTGACGTCCGGGCCGCCTCCTCAGCTCGGGCGCACCGTCTCCTCCGGGTCCAGCAACCGCCGGACGGCCTTGTCCACGAGGACGGGCAGGTAGTCGCGGACCGTCGCCGAGTCGAGCTGCTGGCGCTGCTCGGCGATGAGCTGGAGCACCCGGTCCGCGTCGGAGCCGCCGTCCGGTGCGAAGTCGCGCAGCAGCCGCGCGGTGACGTCCTCCCACTGCTTGGCCATGCGCTCCGCCCACGCCTTGGCCAGGAAGTCCTCCTCCTCCGGCGGCGGTGCGGCCGCGGGAGCGGCCACCGCGGAGCGCGCGGGCGCTTCGACGCCGCCGGGGCCTGCCGTCGCCAGCTGGACGACGCGGGCCATGAGGCTCGGCGCTCCGGGCAGGCTGATCCGCCGGGACTCCGGGTCGAGGCGCGGGGCGTTTTCCACGAGCGGGCCGGACTTGAGATTGCGGTCGATCTTCCGGTGGACGTGCTTGAGGTTCTCGTCCATGCGGCGCGGGATGGGCTGCGCCCAGCGGGACGAGGAGTTCGACCGCTCGGGAGCGGATCCGGTCGGCGAGGTCACGGGCGGGATCCTCCGGTCGGCGTCGGGCTGATGATCAACCGATCGGGAGGCTATCGCCTCGCCCGGGTGGGCGTGCTGGCGCCGTTGGTTAATGAACGTTAACATCGCGATGGCGCCGACTCCAGGAGGTCCCGATGGCCGTCGCCACGTCCGGCACCACGCCACGGGGTGCCGTGTCCCACCACGAGCTGGTCGCCGACCTGAAGGCCCGGCTCGCTGCGGCCGCACTCGGCGGGTCGGAGCGCGCCCGGGCGCGGCACGTCGAGCGCGGGAAGCTGCTGCCGCGGGACCGGGTGAACGCCCTCCTGGACCCGTCGAGCCCGTTCCTCGAGCTCTCCCCGCTCGCCGCGAACGGCATGTACGGCGACGAGGCGCCGGGAGCGGGCGTGATCACCGGAGTCGGCCGGGTGGCCGGGCGCGAGGTCGTGGTCGTCGCGAACGACGCCACCGTCAAGGGCGGCACCTACTACCCGATGACGGTCAAGAAGCACCTGCGTGCGCAGGAGGTGGCCCTGCACAACCGGCTCCCGTGCATCTACCTCGTGGACTCCGGCGGCGCCTACCTCCCCGAGCAGGACTCCGTGTTCCCCGACCGGGAGCACTTCGGCCGGATCTTCTACAACCAGGCGCAGATGTCCGCGCACGGGATCCCGCAGATCGCCGCTGTGCTCGGCTCGTGCACCGCAGGCGGTGCGTACGTGCCTGCGATGAGCGACGAGGCCGTGATCGTCCGCAACCAGGGCACGATCTTCCTCGGCGGCCCGCCGCTGGTGAAGGCCGCCACCGGCGAGGTCGTCACCGCCGAGGAGCTGGGCGGGGGCGACCTGCACTCCCGCGTCTCCGGGGTCACCGACCACCTCGCCGAGGACGACGCGCACGCACTGCGGATCGTGCGGGGGATCGTCGGCACGCTCGGGCCGCGCGCGCCCCGACCCTGGGACGTCGTTCCGACCGAAGCGCCGCTCGCCGACCCGGACGAGCTGTACGACGTCGTGCCCACCGACACCCGCACGCCCTACGACGTGCGCGAGGTGATCGCCCGGATCGTCGACGGCTCGCGGCTGCACGAGTTCAAGGCCGAGTACGGCACCACGCTCGTCACGGGCTTCGCGCGCATCCACGGGCACCCGGTCGGGATCGTCGCGAACAACGGGATCCTCTTCTCCGAGTCGGCCCAGAAGGGTGCGCACTTCATCGAGCTGTGCGACCAGCGCGGTGTTCCCCTGGTGTTCCTGCAGAACATCTCCGGCTTCATGGTCGGGCGCGAGTACGAGGCGGGCGGGATCGCCAAGCACGGCGCCAAGATGGTCACCGCGGTCGCCACCACGCGCGTCCCGAAGCTCACCCTGATCATCGGCGGCTCGTTCGGCGCCGGGAACTACTCGATGTGCGGGCGGGCGTACTCACCCCGGTTCCTGTTCATGTGGCCGAACGCGCGGATCTCCGTGATGGGCGGCGAGCAGGCGGCCACGGTGCTAGCGACCGTCGGTTCCGGGGTGGACCCGGACGCCGTCCGCGCCCAGTACGAGCACCAGGGCAACCCGTACTACTCCACGGCCCGCCTCTGGGACGACGGCGTGATCGACCCGAAGGACACCCGCACGGTCCTGGGCCTGGCTCTGAGCGCAGCGGCGAACGCGCCGCTGGAATCACCCGGCTTCGGAGTCTTCCGAATGTGACCCCCTTCGACGAACGGCGCGTTCGTCGGTACCCATCCGACGAACGCGCCGCTCGTCGGAACCGAATCGGAACCAGGGAGGCGCGCGTGTTCGACACCGTGCTCGTCGCGAACCGCGGTGAGATCGCCGTGCGCGTGCTGCGCACGCTGCGGCGCATGGGGATCCGGTCCGTCGCCGTCCACTCCGACGCCGACGCTCGCGCTCCGCACGTCCGCTTGGCCGACACCGCGGTACGGATCGGGCCTGCGCCCGCGGCGCAGAGCTACCTCTCGATCCCCGCCGTGCTGGAGGCCGCTGCCGCGACCGGGGCCGACGCGATCCACCCCGGCTACGGGTTCCTCTCCGAGAACACCGCGTTCGCCGCGGCGTGCGCGGATGCCGGGATCGTGTTCGTCGGGCCGCCCGCGGCCGCGATCGAGGCCATGGGCGACAAGATCGCCGCGAAGGCCACGGTGGCCAAGGCGGGGGTGCCGGTCGTCCCCGGTTCCGACGGGGCGGGCCTCACCGACGACGAGCTCGCGGCAGCCGTCGAGGAGATCGGCTACCCGGTGCTGCTCAAGCCGAGCGCGGGCGGTGGCGGTAAGGGCATGCGTGAGGTGCACCGACCGGAGGACCTGCGTGACGCGATCGTGTCGGCGCGACGAGAAGCGCGCGGCTCCTTCGGCGACGACACCCTGCTCGTCGAGCGGCTCGTCGCGACCCCGCGGCACATCGAGATCCAGGTGCTCGCCGACACCCACGGCGACGTGGTCCACCTCGGCGAGCGCGAGTGCAGCCTGCAACGGCGGCACCAGAAGATCGTGGAGGAGGCGCCGTCCGCGCTGCTCACCGACGAGCAGCGGGAGGCGATGGGCGCCGCGGCGGTCGAGGCGGCGCGGGCGGTCGGCTACACCGGCGCCGGAACCGTCGAGTTCATCGTCGGGGCGGACGACCCGGACCGCTTCTACTTCATGGAGATGAACACTCGCCTGCAGGTGGAGCACCCGGTCACCGAGGCCGTCTACGACGTCGACCTCGTCGAGGCGCAGCTGCGGATCGCGGCGGGCGAGGCGCGGCCGTGGCCGGCGCGCATCCGGCCGGTCGGGCACGCGGTGGAGGCGCGGATCTACGCCGAGGACCCGGCAG
The DNA here is from genome assembly GCF_006717045.1 of Pseudonocardia cypriaca. NCBI lineage: Bacteria > Bacillati > Actinomycetota > Actinomycetes > Pseudonocardiales > Pseudonocardiaceae > Pseudonocardia > Pseudonocardia cypriaca. The sequence continues at coordinate 741,516 of NZ_VFPH01000003.1, read as the reverse complement.
CCGGCTTCCTGCCGACCGGGGGCCGCGTCCTCGCGCTGCACGAGCCGTCCGGCCCGGGGATCCGCGTCGACTCCGGGATCGCTTCGGGCAGCGTGGTCGGCAGCGACTACGACCCCATGCTCGCCAAGGTCATCGCGTACGGCACGGACCGTGGCGAGGCGCTGCGCCGGCTCGACGCCGCGCTCCGCGACACCGTGCTGCTCGGGCTCGACACCAACATCGGCTTCCTGCGCGCCCTGCTCGCCGACCCGGACGTCCGCGCCGGGCGACTGGACACCGGCCTCGTCGGGCGCAGGCTCTCCGACTGGACGGCCGCCGACCTCCCGGCCGGCGTGCTCGCCGCGGCCGCCGCGCACGCCCTGCTCGCGCTGGAGCCTGCGGGGCCGGTGGTCGACCCGTTCGACGTGCCCGGTGGCTGGCGCGTCGGGGAACCGGCGTGGGCGACGTGGCGGATGTCGGTCAGCGGCCACGAACCCGTCGCCGTGCGCATCAGGGGCCGGGCGACGGCCGCGGAGGTCGCGGTCGGCGACGCCGAGCCGGTGCCGTGCACCGCGTGGCGCGACGGGGGCGACCTCGTCGTGACCCTCGACGGGCTCACGCGCCGCTACGCGTGCGCGCTGGACGGCGAGACCCTGTGGCTCGGCCGGGACGGGCGGGCGTGGGGGGTGCGGGAGCAGGCGCCGCTCGACGCCGCGGCGTCCGCCGACGCCGGGGCGGGCGGGCCGGTCCTCTCGCCGATGCCCGGCACGGTCACGGCGGTCGAGGTCGTGGACGGGCAGCAGGTCGATGCCGGAACCCGGCTGATCGTCGTGGAGGCGATGAAGATGGAGCACGTGCTCAGCGCCCCGGTCGCCGGGGTGGTCCGCGACCTGCGCGCGCGGGCGGGCGACACCGTCGCGAAGGACGCGGTTCTGCTGGTCGTCGACCCGGAGGTGGACTGATGGACCTCGAGCTGAGCGAGGAGCACGAGGCGCTGCGCGCCACCGTCGAGGACTTCGCGCGCAAGGAGGTGGCGCCGGTCATCGGCGAGCTCTACGAGCGCGGCGAGTTCCCGTACCAACTGGTGGCCCGGATGGGCGCGATGGGCCTGTTCGGGCTGCCGATCGACGAGGAGTACGGCGGCATGGGCGGCGACTACTTCGCGCTCTGCCTCGCCCTCGAGGAGCTCGCGCGCGTCGACTCGTCGGTGGCGATCACGCTCGAGGCCGGCGTCTCGCTGGGCGCCATGCCGCTGCACCGCTTCGGCACCGAAGAGCAGAAGCGACGGTGGCTGCCCGCGCTCGCGACCGGGGAGAAGCTGGGCGCGTTCGGGCTCACCGAGCCCGGCGGCGGCTCCGACGCGGGCGCCACCCGCACCACCGCCCGCCTCGACGGCGACGAGTGGGTGATCAACGGCTCCAAGGCGTTCATCACGAACGCGGGCACCGACATCACCTCGATCGTCACCGTCACGGCCATCACCGGCACCGGCGCCGCCGGGCGCAAGGAGATCTCGGCGATCGTCGTGCCCGCGGGGACGCCGGGGTTCCGGGTCTCGCAGAAGTACTCGAAGGTCGGGTGGTCCTCCTCGGACACCCGCGAGCTGTTCTTCGACGACTGCCGCGTGCCCGCGGAGAACCTGCTCGGCGAGCGCGGCCGCGGCTACGCGCAGTTCCTGTCGATCCTCGACGAGGGCCGGGTCGCGATCGCGGCGCTGTCGGTCGGGCTGGCGCAGGGCTGCGTGGACGAGTCGGTGCGCTACGCCCGCGAGCGCGAGGCGTTCGGCAACCCGATCGGCAGCTACCAGGCCATCCAGTTCAAGATCGCCGACATGGAGGCGCGGGCCCACACCGCCCGCCTCGCCTACTACGCGGCCGCGGCGAAGATGCTGCGGGGCGAGCCGTTCAAGAAGGAGGCGGCGATCGCCAAGCTGGTGGCGTCGAACGCGGCGATGGACAACGCCCGCGACGCCACCCAGGTCTTCGGCGGCTACGGCTTCATGAACGAGTACGCGGTCGGCCGCTTCTACCGCGACGCCAAGATCCTGGAGATCGGTGAGGGCACGAGCGAGGTCCAGCGCATGCTGATCGCCCGCCACCTCGGGCTGTAGGACCCGTCCCGGAGGTTCAGGAAAGCCACATTCAGGGCGTTGCAGGACCGGAACGTGGCTTTCCTGAACCTGGGGCGGAGTACGCCGGCCGGGCACCGGGGGCGAGGATGGTGGGGTGAACGCCCTGTTCGCCCGGATCGTCGTACTCGTGAGCGGTGCCGCGATCCTGGTCGTCGAGACGCTGGCAACGCGTCTCGTGGCGCCGTACGTGGGGTTGACGCTCGAGTCGACGTCGGCCGTGATCGGTGTTGCGCTCGCCGGCATCGCGATGGGGGCGTCGCTCGGCGGGCGTTGGGCGGACGTGCTTCCGCCGCGGCGGGTGGCCGCGGGTGCGCTCGCGGTGGGCGGGCTGGGGGTGCTCGCGGTCCGGCCCATGGTGCGCGTGCTCGGCCCTGCGCTCGGCCCCGGGCCACTGGCCGCGATCGTGCTGGTGGCGGCGTCGACGCTGGTGTCGGTCACCGCGCTCGCGATGGTGACGCCCGCGGTCACCCGAGCGCGCCTCGCGCACGTCGAGGGCTCCGGCGCCGTGGTCGGCGGGCTGTCCGCCGCGGGTACGGTCGGGTCCCTCGCCGGGGTGTTCCTGACCGGGTTCGTCCTCGTCGCCCTGCTGCCGGTGGCGATGATCCTGCTGGTCACGGCCGCCACCTGCCTGGCACTCGCCGTGCTCACCGCAGTGGTGCCCGGGCGAAGGGCCGTCACCGGCACGGCCGTCGCCGCCGCGGTGCTGGCCACCGCCCTCGTCGCGGTGCCGGGCCGGTGCGACGTCGACACCGCCTACTACTGCGCGAGCGTGCGCACGGACCCGGCCGACCCGGATGTCCGCGTGCTCGTGCTCGACGACCTCGACCACTCCGCCGTGGACCTGGCCGATCCCACGCACCTGCGGTTCGCCTACACGCGGCGCTTCGCCGACGCGATCGACACGGCGTTCGCGTCCCACGCGCCGCTCGACGCGGTGCACGTCGGCGGCGGCGGGTTCACGATGCCGCGCTGGCTCGCCGCCACCCGTCCCGGCTCGGCCTCCACCGTTCTGGAGGTGGACGAGGCGGTCGTCGACCTGGGCCGCAGGGAGCTGGGCGTGGGGCAGATCCCCCGTACCGACGTCCGGATCGGTGACGGGCGCAGCCTGCTCGCCGCGCTGCCCGCGGCGTCCGCCGACGTCGTGGTCGGCGACGCCTTCGGTGCCCGCTCGGTGCCGTGGCACCTCGCCACCGCCGAGTTCGTCGCCGACGTCCACCGCGTGCTGCGCCAGGACGGCATCTACGTGCTCAACGTGATCGACCACGATCCATGGCACCTGCTCGCCGCCGAGGTGGCCACGATCGCCCACAAGTTCCCGCACGTCGCGCTGCTGGCGCGCCCCGAGCAGCTCGCCCCCGGCGGCGGGGGCAACGCCGTCATCGTGGCCTCGGACCTCCCGATCGACGTCGCAGGCCTGGCCGAGCGGGCCGCGTTGCGCGGCGAGCCGGCGTCGGTGCTCGACGGTGAGGCCGCCCTGCGGTTCGCCGGGGACGCCCCCGTGCTCACCGACGACTGGGCACCGGTCGACCAACTCATCAGCTGAGGCCACCGGGCGGTACGGTCCGCGGGTGGCTGAATGGGACGACCTCGTGGCGTTCGTGCGGGTGCGCTTCGAGATCATGCGGCAGTCCGAGGGCGAGCTGTGGTTCCGGTTGCCCACGCAGGCCGACCGCGCGCAGCTCGTGGTGGTTCGGCGGGTCACCGGCGAGGACGACCACCCGTGGGCGGAGATCAGCTCGCCGATCGGGCGCGTGGCCGAGCTCGACCTCGCCCGGATGCTCGAGCGCGCGGGCCAGAGCGTGGCGGGCGGCGTGGTCGCCGTGGAAGGTGTGGCCTTCTTCCGCCACTCCATCCCGTTCGGCGACACCGCGCTCGACGGCTTCGACCGGCCGTTCCGGCTCGTGGTGGACGTCGCCGACCGGCTGGAGCACGAGCTCACCGGCGCCGACGAGCACTAGACGCCAGCCAGGAACCGGAGGGGGCTTCAGCTGGCGCGCCTGCTCAGGGTGCCGCCGTCGAGCAGCCCCGGCCGGTCGGTCACGGACTGCAGCTCCGTGAGGGTGGGGTGCCCGGCGGCCAGCAGTGCGGTGTCGGTGCCGGGCTCGGGGTCGCCCGTCAGCTCGGCCTCGTGCGTGTGCAGCAGGTCGCCGTCGTCGCCACTGACGTGGTCGACGCGCGACCGGACCGAGCCCCAGTGCGCGAGCCGCGCCTCACGCAGCTCGCCGAGCTCGCGGACGGGGAGGTCCGGGACGTTGAGCGAGAGCACGGTGCCGTCCGGGGCCGCGAGGAGCACGTCGAGCACGTCGGGGAGCACCGCGAGCGCGGACTCCCAGTGCGGGCGCTCCGGCTCGACCAGCGGGATGCCGAGGGACACCGCGAGGCCCCGCCACCCGTGCAGCGACGCCGCGAGCGCGGCCCCGATGGTGCCGGAGTGCAGCACCGCGTGCCCGAGGTTGGCGCCGATGTTGATGCCGGAGAGCACCACGTCCGGCTCCGGGTCCAGCCAGCCGCGGCCCGCGGAGTGGACGATGAACGCGGGGTGGCCCTCGACGGCGAACGCCGGCACGTCCGGCAGGTCGGGCAGCTCCCTGCTGTGCACCCGGACCCGCTTGCCGTCCCGCACCGCCAGCACCGAGCCGCCCACGCCGCTCGCGTCGACGTGCGGGGCCGCGACGACCACGTCGAAGCCGGCGTCCCGGGCTCCGGTGGCCAGTGCCAGCAGGCCGGGCGAGTCGATGCCGTCGTCGTTGGTGATCAGGGCGCGGAGACGTCGGGAGGAGGCCACGGCTCCACCGTAGGCGAGACAGGTGGCCGCAGGACGGCCGCGCGATGACGCTCACGCGCAGCCTGTAGGCACCGGTGTGCTGTGGCAGGGTGGCCGGCAGGGTCGCGGACGATCGGAGCGGAGCATGCGCGTCTTCAACGGTGTCGACGAGCTACGTGCGGCGGTGGGGTCCCAGCTCGGGGTGAGCGACTGGGTCACGGTCGATCAGTCCCAGATCGACACGTTCGCCGATGCGACGCTCGACCACCAGTGGATCCACGTCGACGAGGAGCGCGCGAAGGCGGGCCCGTTCGGCGGCACGATCGCCCACGGGTTCCTCACGCTCTCGCTGCTGCCGCACTTCGTCGGCCAGACCTATCGGATCGATGGCACGAAGATGGGCGTGAACTACGGGATGAACCGCGTGCGGTTCACCTCACCCGTGCCCGTCGGCAGCAAGGTGCGGGGCAACATCGAGCTCGTCGACGTCGCGGACGTGGCGGGCGGCGTGCAGATGACCACGAAGGTGACGGTCGAGATCGAGGGGTCGGAACGTCCCGCGCTCGTCGCCGAGTGGCTGACCCGCCAGTACGTCTGAGACGCAGTACGTCCGAATTCTTCAGGAGGGATCTCGATGCGTGACGCGGTGATCTGCGAGCCGCTGCGGACGCCGGTCGGCGGGTTCGGCGGCGCGCTGCGCGACGTGCCGGCCCACGAGCTCGCCGCCACCGTGATCCGGGCGCTGGTGGAACGCACCGAGCTGCCCCCGGACTCGGTGGACGACGTGGTGCTCGGGCACTGCTACCCCACGATGGACGCGCCTGCGATCGGCCGCGTGGCCGCGCTGGACGCCGGGCTGCCCGTGACCGTCCCCGGCCTGCAGATCGACCGGCGTTGCGGCTCGGGCCTGCAGGCGGTGCTGTACGCGGCGATGCAGGTGCAGTCCGGGGTGGCGGACCTGGTGCTGGCAGGCGGTGCCGAGTCGATGTCGAACGCGCCGTTCTACTCCACCGGCATGCGCTGGGGCGTCAAGGGCGGCACCGGGGTCATGCTGCACGACGGCCTGGCCAGGGGCCGCGTCACCGCAGGTGGGATCAACTACCCGGTGCCGGGCGGGATGCTGGAGACGGCGGAGAACCTGCGCCGGGAGTACTCGATCCCGCGCGAGGAGCAGGACGAGTTCGCCGTGCGCTCGCACCGGCGCGCCGCCGCCGCCCGCGACGAGGGCCGGTTCGCCGACGAGATCGTCCCCGTCACCGTGAAGGGCCGGAAGGGCGACACGGTGGTCGACGCCGACGAGCACATCCGGCCCGACTCGACGGTGGAGAAGCTCGCCGGACTGCGGCCGGTGCTGGGCCGGGACGACCCGGACGCCACCGTCACCGCCGGCAACGCGAGCGGCCAGAACGACGGTGCCGCCATCTGCGTGGTCACCCACCCGGCGAAGGCGGCGGAGCTGGGGCTGCGGCCGCTGGTGAAGCTCGTGTCGTGGGGTGTCGGCGGGGTCCCGCCGGCCACGATGGGCATCGGGCCGGTGCCGGCCGTCGCGAAGGCCCTCGACGCGGCCCGGCTGACGCTCGCCGACATCGACCTGATCGAGCTGAACGAGGCGTTCGCCTCGCAGGTGCTCGCCTGCACGCGCGAGTGGAAGCTCGTGCCGGACGACTTCGAGCGGCTCAACGTCAACGGTTCCGGGATCTCGCTCGGCCACCCCGTCGGGGCCACGGGTGGCCGGATCCTCGCCACCCTCACCCGCGAGATGCAGCGCCGCGACGCCCGGTACGGCCTCGAGACGATGTGCATCGGCGGAGGTCAGGGGCTCGCGGCGGTCGTCGAACGGGTGACCCCCTGATCGTGACGTGAAACACCTTCGTCGCCGGGTACGAAAGCTCTCGTAGAGGCGGTTCGAGAGGGGTCGAGGGCGATGGCGGGCGTGGGAACTGCGACGTTGAGCGGGCGGGACCGTGCCCTGCTGCGCGCGGTCGCCGCAGGTCGTTGCAAGCTCGGCAGCGGCTGGCAGCCCGTCCTCCTGGTCGACGGCCTCGCATGCGCCGACTCCGCGGCCGGACACCGGCTGGTGGCCGCCGGGCTGATCGACCCGCCCGACCCGGACCGGCCCCTGGCACAGGCGAGCATCACCTCGCTGGGGTGGCGGGCGCTCGCCAGCTGAGCGTCACCGCCGGGGTTTGTTGCCCGAACCCGGCGCGCGGTCCATGCTCGCGCCGTGCCGTCAGACGACGACCTCGCATTGGCCGATGACGTGAGTGGTCAGCTCATCCGGCTGCTCCGCCTCATGGACCGCAGGCAGGCGCAGTACCAGGCCGAGCACCCGGACGCGGTGGAGCGGGCCACCTACTACCTGCTCGTCCACCTCGTGAAGGGCGGCCCCCAGCGCGCGGGGGCGCTCGCGGAGTCGGTGCACTCGGACCCGTCGACGATCAGCCGCCAGGTGGCGCACCTCGTGCGGCTCGGCCTGGTGGAACGGATGGCGGACCCGGAGGACGGGCGAGCAACGCTGCTCACCGCGACCGACGAGGGGCGGCGGGTGTTCGAGGAGAACCGCCGCATGCGGATCGAGCGGTTCGCCGAGATGTTGTCGGACTGGCCGGTGGCGGACCGGAGCAAGTTCGCCGAGCTGCTGGGCCGCTTCGCCACCGCGTTCGAGAGCAACCAGCGGCCGTCGTGACGGCGGCGGCTAGTGCCCGGCCACCTTGGCGCGCTGCCAGGACGCCTTGATCTCCCGCTCGGCGTCCGCCCGCCCGACCCAGGTGGCGCCCTCGACGCTCTTGCCCGGCTCGAGCGCCTTGTAGATCTCGAAGAAGTGCTGGATCTCCATGCGGTCGAACTCGGGGAGGTGGTGGATGTCGCGCAGGTGCTCCTGGCGCGGGTCGTCGGAGGGCACGCAGAGGACCTTGTCGTCGCCGCCCTTCTCGTCCTTCATCCGGAACATGCCGATCGCGCGCGAGCGGATCAGGCATCCCGGGAAGGTTGGCTCCTGCACGAGCACGAGTGCGTCCAGCGGGTCGCCGTCCTCGCCCAGGCTGTCCTCGATGAACCCGTAGTCGGCCGGGTACTGGGTGGCGGTGAAGAGCGTCCGGTCGAGCCGGATGCGACCGCTCTCGTGGTCCACCTCGTACTTGTTGCGGCCGCCCTTGGGGATCTCGATGGTGACGTCGAAGTCCATCGGCGCTCTCCTGCTGTTCCGTGGGTCGGATGGATGGCCGGTACCGGTCGGGCGACCGGCCCCGGCGCCTACCTCTAGTGTGATGGACCGCGTCGGGGATACCGACGGCCGGGGCGCGCCTCCTGCGCTCCAAGGATGTCGAGGGAGGGCGCCCGTGGGCATCGGGCGACGAATCGGTGACTCGCTGCGACTGCCCGGTCGCGGAGCGCGGCGCGCGATCGCGGTGCTCGTCGTGCTCGCGGTGGCGGGGGGTGCCGGCGGCGCGATCGCGCTCACCGGCCCCACGCTCGTGCAACGGCTGGGCCTGGTGGCGCCCCCACCGGCGCCGCTGCCGCCCGTCCCACGTGCCGAGCTGGGGGCGCTCTCGCCCGACGCGCCGATCCCCACGCCCCAGGGACTGAGCGCGGCGCTCGACGATGCCGCCGCCGACATGCCGGGCAAGTTCGCGGGCGTCGTGATCGACCCCGTATCCGGCCGCGAGCTGTGGGGCCACACGCCCGAGCGGCCGCTCGTGCCCGCCTCCACCGCGAAGGTGATCACCACGGCGGCGGCGCTGCTCGCGCTCAACCCGACCGACCGGCTGACCACCCGCGTCGTCACCGGCCCGGCTCCGGACACGATCGTGCTGGTCGGGGGTGGGGACCCGACGCTCACCGCGCTCCCCGATCCGAAGGACAGCCTCTACCCGGGCGGGTCGAGCATCGGTGAGCTCGCCGACGCGGTGCGGAAGAAGGCTCCGGGTCCGATCCGCCGGGTGCTCGTCGACACGAGCCGCTACACCGACGACGGGCTCGCCCCCGGCTGGAGCCAGGGCGACGTCGCCGCCGGGTTCATCACCCCCATCCAGCCCGTGATGCTCGACGGGGGCCGGCTCGACCCGAAGCTGCAGGACGGCCCGCGCGTCTCGGACCCCGCCCTCACCGCGGGCCGTGCGCTCGGTGACGAGCTCGGCGCGGCCGTGGTGGAGCGGGGCACGGCGGCGCCGGACGCCACCGCCATCGCCGCGGTGGCGTCGGCGCCCGTGAGCGAGCTCGCGGAGCACGCGCTGCGCACGTCGGACAACGTGCTGGCCGAGGTGCTCGCGCGCGAGGTGGCGATCGCCCGGCAGGCGGAGCCGTCGTACGCGGGCGGGGCCCAGGCCGTCCTCGCCGCGCTCCGGCAGGCGGGGATCGACACCAGCGGCGCCGAGACGGTGGACGGCAGCGGCCTGTCCACGCGCAACCAGGTGCCCGCCCGCCTGCTCGGGGAGATCCTCGCCGCTGCGGCCTCACCCGCGAAGGGGCCGCTCGACACGCAGTTCCTGCGCCCCGTCCTCACCGGCCTCCCCGTGGCGGGCGGCGTCGGCACGCTCGACGACCGCTACGCCCGTGACGGGAAGGCCGCGGCCGGGCGCGGTGTGGTTCGTGCGAAGACCGGCTCGCTCACCGGGGTGAGCAGCCTCGCGGGCGTCGTCACGGACGTCGACGGCAGGCTGCTGGTCTTCGCACTGGTGTCGAACGGGGCCAGCCCGGCCACCGTCCGCCCGTTGCACGACGCCATGGCCGCCGCACTGAGCCGCTGCGGCTGCCAGAAGCCGTGAGCGGTTACGAGTGCTCTGGCACTCGTAACCACTCACGACCCGCATCGGGCACGTAGCGTGGACCCGTGCAGCACGTGACCGACCCACAGTCCGCATCGAGTCCACCGGGCGAGCGTGGGCTCCCGGTCGACTGGGACCTCGCGAGTCGCACCGCAGGTCGGCTCATGCAGCCCGGCCCGGACGCCACGCTCGCCGAGGCCGCCGAGCTTGTGCAGCGTCTGCGCGCCGACGCGGCCGTCGCCGAGCGGCACGTCCGGGAGACCACGGGGCTCGGTCACGGCCTGCCGCTGCTCCCGGCCGACGTGGTCGACCGCAAGGCGTGGGCCACGGCCGCCGTCGCGAGCATGGCCGCTCTCACGTCGGGCGCGCAGCTGCCCGAGGTGTCCCGGGTCACCCGCACCGTCACGGCGCGTACGGCGGGGCTGCAGGTCGGCAGCGTGGTCGCGTACCTGGGCGGGCGGGTGCTCGGCCAGTACGACCCGTTCGGCGGGCCGGAAGGCGGCGGCCGGCTGCTGCTCGTGGCCCCCAACGTGCACGCCGCCCAGAAGGCGCTCGACGTGCCGAGCACCGACTTCGGGCTGTGGGTCTGCCTGCACGAGGCCACCCACCGGCTCCAGTTCACCGCGGTGCCGTGGCTGCGCTCCTACTTCGCGGAGGAGGTCGGCCGGTTCCTGTCGATCGCCCAGACCGACCGCGGCGCCGTCCTGGAACGCCTGCCCGAGGTGGTGCGGTCGCTGCGCGAGTCCGGAGGCGACTCGCTCGCGATCGTCGAGCTGCTCCAGGGACCCGAGCAGCGGGCGGTGCTCGACCGGCTGCTCGCCCTCACGACCCTCCTGGAGGGCCACGCCGACCACGTGATGGACGCGGTCGGCCCCGATGTCGTCCCCACGGTCACCACCATCCGCAACCGGTTCACCGTCCGTCGTCGCGGTGGTGGCCTCGTCGACCGCCTGCTGCGCGCCCTGCTCGGCGTGGAGGCCAAGGTCCGCCAGTACGCGGTCGGCTCGGCGTTCACGAAGCACGTGGTCCTCGCCGCGGGCATGGAGGGCTTCAACCGCGTGTGGGAGAGCCCCGAGACGCTCCCGACCCGCGACGAGCTGGCCCATCCTGGCCGCTGGCTGGAACGCGTCCACGGCATCTGAGCCGCTCGCGGCGGCCGGCGGGCTACAGTCCGCGCCCGTGGCACAGGACCCGGCGGTGCCCGCCGTGCGGCGGGCCGTTCGCGCCGCGCTCGCCGCGCTGCCCGCGCCGCACCGGGACGTCCCGCTGCTGGTCGCCTGCTCCGGCGGCGCCGACTCGCTCGCACTCGCCGCCGCGGCGGTCGCGGTTCGGGGCCGGGGCGACGTCCACGGCGCGGTGGTGGACCACGGCCTGCAGGACGGGTCCGCGAAGCGGGCCGCAGCCACCGCCGAGCTGCTCGAGGGCCTCGGTATCCCGGCGAGCGTGCACACGGTCGAGGTCGGTGGGAGAGGTGGGATCGAGGCCGCGGCCCGCCGTGCCCGCTACGCGGCCCTGCGCGCCGCCCGCCCGCACCCGGACGCGCCCGTCCTGCTCGGGCACACCCTCGACGACCAGGCCGAGACGGTGCTCCTCGGGCTGGGCAGGGGATCGGGCGCCCGGTCACTCGCCGGGATGCGGGCGTGGGACGCACCGTGGTGCCGGCCGTTGCTCGGGGTGCGCCGCGCGGTGACGCGGGCGGCGTGCGCGGCGGCGGGCCTGCCGGTGTGGGACGACCCGCACAACACCGACCCCCGGTTCACCCGCGTCCGGCTCCGGCACGAGGTGCTGCCGTTGCTGGAGGACGTGCTGGCGGGCGGGGTCGCGGAGGCGCTCGCCCGCACGGCGCGGCAGCTGCGCGAGGACGGCGACGCGCTCGACGCCGTTGCGGCCGACCTGCTCGGCCGGGCGCACGACCCGGAGGCCGGTCTCCTCCTCGCCCCGCTCGACGGTGTGCCCGCTGCGCTGCGCCGCCGGGTGCTGCGGGCGTGGCTGGCCACGGCCGGCGTGACAGCTCTCACCGACGAGCACCTCAGGGCTGCCGACGTTCTCGCTGTTCAGGGGCCGGATCGCGGCGGTGTCGCCCTACCGGGTGGCTTGGAGCTGGTGCGTGCGCGTGGCAGGCTCTCCCTGCGCCCGGTCCGCTGGCCATCCGGCGGCTGATCGCCCCGACCACGCAGGAGGCCGCCCCCCGTGTACGACGGTGAGATCGCATCGACGTTGATCACCGAGGAGGCGATCCGGGAGCGGACCGCCGAGCTGGCGGCCCAGATCGCGGCCGACCGCGCCGGGTCCGACTCGGATCTGCTGCTCGTCGGCGTCCTCAAGGGCGCCGTGATGTTCATGACCGATCTCGCGCGGGCGCTGCCGGTGCCGGTGCAGCTCGAGTTCATGGCGGTGAGCTCCTACGGCTCGTCCACCTCGTCGTCGGGGGTCGTGCGCATCCTCAAGGACCTCGACCGCGACATCGCAGGCCGCGACGTGCTCATCGTCGAGGACATCATCGACTCGGGGCTCACGTTGTCCTGGCTGCGGGGGAACCTCGAGTCCCGCCAGCCGGCGTCGCTGTCGATCTGCGCGCTGCTGCGCAAGCCGGACGCGGTGAAGGTCGACGTGCCCGTGAAGTACGTCGGCTTCGACATCCCCAACGAGTTCGTCGTCGGCTACGGCCTCGACTACGCCGAGCGCTACCGCGACCTGCCGTTCATCGGCACGCTCGACCCCGCCGTCTACGCCTGACCCACCCGGTGGTCGAGTAGCGCCGACGCGTATCGAGACAGTTGCGCCTGCCTCCTCGGTCAGGGCCTCCTGTCTCGAAGGTCTGCCTTCTCACGGCCTCCTGGCGGCGCCGCGCAGTGTGCGGGGCCGCCCCGTCACGGGATCTTCTTGCCCTCGCGCACCCGGTTCGTGCTGGCGCACCCGGGGTGAGGTCACGCTGCCCGTCGACGGGCAGCGTGGGCCGAGCAGGGGTGGGTCACCGGTGAAGAGCAGCGCGAGCAGCACACGAGGGCCTGGCTGGCCACCGTGGTGTGCGTCTCGGGTCGACCAGGAGGCGGGTGGGAGCGATGATCGGCAGTTGGGCGCGTTTCCCGACGAATTCCGTCGGGAAACGCGCCGAAACACTGATCATGTCCGTGAGTCCGCCTTCGGTGGCGCCGCGCGCCGAAGGGGCTGGCCTGTGGCCTGCCCGCGAAGCGGCCCCGCACGATGCGCGGCGCCACCGAAGGCCTGGGGAGAGGTTGCCTGGACGGTGCGTGCCACCAGTGAAGGCCTGGTGGGAGACGGCGTGGTGGTCTCGATACGGGCCGGCGCTGGGCGCCGGCCCTACTCGACCACCGGGGCTGCTCAGCCGTTCAGCACGGGGAGCGCGGGCAGGGTGGGCAGCGCCGGCACCGGGAGACCCGCCGCGGGGCCGGAGTTGAACTCCTCGGTGCCGAGCGCGAGCTGGACGTTGCCCACGTCGCCGTTCGCGCGGGCGTACTCGAGCGCGTGGGCCAGGTCGATCACCCCGTTGCTGGCGGGCAGCGGTGCGAGGTTCAGCGTGGACAGCACGCCGAACGCGGCGCCCGAGCCGTCGACGAAGGCGCTGCCGGAGTCGCCGGGGATGCCCGGGGTGAGCGTGTAGACGTCGTGGCTGCGCCCGTCGCCGGTGTCGGTGACGTTGATGCCGACCTTCGGGCCGAGCGCGCTGATCCCGAGCCGCAGCTCGGAGTTGCCGACGCTGTAGACCAGCTCGCCGGTGCGGAGGCCGTCGGTGTCGAGGCCGGTGGGGCCGCCGAAGACCGGGAGGCTCGGGTTCACGTCGGCCACGTCCTCGCCCGCGATCTCGACGAGGGCGAAGTCGTTGAAGGAGCAGAGGTCGGGGTCGGTCTCCCCGTTCGCCTGCATCGACAGCCAGGAGCTGTAGGCGAGGCGGCCGGTGCGATCGGTGCCGTCGGCTGCCTTGATGGTGACGGGGGTGCCGATGTCCATCGTCCCGGAGTCGCACCCGTCGGTCTCGGTGGCGTCACCGGTGCCGGCGCAGTGCGCGGCCTGGCCGAGGAACGTGCGGCTGCCGCTGGTGAACACGAAGTTGCTCGTGCAGGACCCGCCACCCTCGGTGTCGGTGACGACGCCGGGCCGGATCGCAGCCGAGCCGGCGGCGGCCCAGTCCGCCTGACCCGACCGCGCGGGCGCGGCCGTGGCCGCCGGAGCGAGCACAGCTCCGAGCGCGATCCCACCGAGCGCGACCGCCACCGCGACGCCACGGGCCCTCGCCGTCATGCCACCAACCCCCACCTACCGGCTTCGTCGCCGGCCAAGTCGTGATCACCATCCGCCAATGGCCCAACGACGCCGTGCGCGTGGGGATATGCCCTCCGGGAACACCGGTTCGCCACCGTCCGTTGAGCGTCTGTGTACTCGTGATGAGTACGCCGATGGACATCGACGGCGCAGCTGTGCTCGCGGCCCGCTATCCTGGCGGACTCAGGGCCGGTCAGTCCGCTGCGCCGGGTCTCTCCGCCGGAGAATCTCGCCAGGAAGGGTGAAGGCCGCCACGGCCGAAGCTGCATGGACCGCAAGCGCCTGCTCCGAAACCCGCTGATCTGGATCCTCGCCGCGATCCTGGTCTACTTCACCTTCAGCGTGCTCTTCGACGACACGCGCGGCTTCACGCGGGTGGACACCTCCGTAGCGCTGGCCCAGATCAACGACGGCAACGTCACCAACGCGCTCATCGAGGACCGGGAGCAGCGGCTTCGGCTCACGCTCGCGCAGCCCGTCGAGGGCACCACGCAGATCATCACGCAGTATCCGGCGCAGACCGCCGCCACCATCGTGGAAACGCTCGGGAACGCGAGCAACAAGCCGGCGTTCAACACCACCGTGCGGCAGGACTCGTTCCTGACCACGATGCTGATCTACCTGATCCCGCTCGGCCTCGTGCTGCTCGTCCTGTTCTGGATGATGAACAACGCCCAGGGCGGCGGAAACCGGGTGATGTCCTTCGGCAAGTCGAAGGCGAAGCAGCTCAACAAGGACATGCCGAAGACCACCTTCGGCGATGTCGCGGGCGCCGACGAGGCGGTCGAGGAGCTGCACGAGATCAAGGATTTCCTGCAGAACCCGGCGCGTTACCAGGCGCTCGGCGCGAAGATCCCGAAGGGCGTGCTGCTCTACGGCCCGCCCGGCACCGGTAAGACGCTGCTGGCGCGCGCTGTCGCGGGCGAGGCGGGCGTGCCGTTCTACACGATCTCCGGTTCCGACTTCGTCGAGATGTTCGTCGGTGTCGGTGCCTCCCGCGTGCGCGACCTGTTCGAGCAGGCCAAGCAGAACTCCCCCTGCATCATCTTCGTCGACGAGATCGACGCGGTCGGCCGCCAGCGCGGCGCGGGCCTCGGCGGTGGCCACGACGAGCGCGAGCAGACGCTCAACCAGCTGCTCGTCGAGATGGACGGCTTCGACGCGCGCGGCGGCATCATCCTGATCGCGGCCACCAACCGGCCCGACATCCTCGACCCGGCGCTGCTGCGCCCCGGCCGCTTCGACCGGCAGATCCCGGTCGGTGCTCCCGACCTCGCCGGCCGCAAGGCGATCCTCGGCGTGCACGCCAAGGGCAAGCCGTTCGCGCCCGACGTCGACTTCGAGTCGCTGGCCAAGCGCACGGTCGGGATGTCCGGTGCCGACCTCGCCAACGTCATCAACGAGGCCGCGCTGCTCACCGCGCGGGAGAACGGCACGCTCATCAACGCAGCGGCTCTCGAGGAGTCGGTCGACCGGGTGGTCGGCGGGCCGCGCCGCAAGGGCAAGATCATCTCCGAGCAGGAGAAGAAGATCACCGCCTACCACGAGGGCGGCCACGCGCTCGCCGCGTGGGCGATGCCCGACCTGGAGCCGGTCTACAAGCTCACGATCCTGCCGCGCGGGCGCACCGGCGGCCACGCCCTCGTCGTCCCCGAGGACGACAAGGGCCTGATGACCCGCTCGGAGATGATCGCCCGGCTGGTCTTCGCGATGGGCGGGCGCAGCGCGGAGGAGCTCGTGTTCCACGAGCCCACCACCGGCGCGTCCAGCGACATCGACCAGGCCACCAAGATCGCCAAGGCGATGGTCACCGAGTACGGCATGAGCGCGCGGCTCGGTGCCGTCCGCTACGGGCGCGATCAGGGCGACCCGTTCCTGGGCCGCTCCATGGGCGCACAGGCCGACTACTCGCTCGAGGTCGCCCACGAGATCGACGAGGAGGTGCGCGCTCTCATCGAGGCGGCGCACACCGAGGCGTGGGAGATTCTCAACACCTACCGCGACGTCCTCGACGACCTGGTGTTCGAGCTGCTCGAGAAGGAGACGCTCACCCGCAGGGACCTCGAGCGGATCTTCAACCAGGTGGAGAAGCGGCCCCGGATCACGGCGTTCAACGACTTCGGCGAGCGCACGCCGTCCGACAAGCCGCCGATCAAGACACCGGCCGAGCGGGCGAAGGAGCGCGGCGAGCCGTGGCCGCCGCACACCGAGCCGGTGCGCGAGCCCGCGCCCGTCGGTTCCTACCCCGGTGGCGCCAACGGCGTGCCGGCTCCCGGCCCCAACGGCGGTCCGGTGCCCGTGCCGCCCGGCGGTTACCCGGGCGGTCCCGGACAGCCGTTCCCGGGGGGATATCCGCCGCAGGGGCAGCCCGTGCCGCAGCAGGGCTGGGGCGGGCAGCCGCAGCAGCCCAACTCGGTGCCCCACAACTACGGAGCACCGCCGGACTGGCGGCCCGCCACCACCCCGCACGGGCAGACCTGGCCGCCGCCCGGCCACTGGCAGCAGCCGACGAACCCGCAGTGGGCTCCGGCCCCGAACCAGGTGCCCCCGTCGCAACAGGCGGGTGCCAACGGTTCGAGCGAGCCGACGCAGCAGCTCCAGCCCGAGAAGCCGTCCCTCGACAAGCCGAGCGAGGAGAGCGGCCCCGGGTCCGACGAAGGCGGCTCACGCTGAGCGCAGCAATACCTGGTGGTGCGGCGTCCGAGAGGGCGTCGAGGAACGGTCAGCCGGTGATCGATCACGCGCGGGCCGAGGCCGCGGTGCGGGAACTGCTCATCGCGATCGGGGAGGATCCCGACCGCGAAGGCCTGCGCGACACGCCTGCCCGCGTGGCCCGGTCGTACGCGGAGATCTTCCAGGGGCTCTACGCCGAGCCGGACGAGGTGCTCGACCGCACGTTCGACGAGCACCACCAGGAGCTGATCCTGGTCAAGGACATCCCGATGTTCTCCATGTGCGAGCACCACCTGGTCCCGTTCCACGGTGTGGCGCACGTCGGCTACATCCCGAACCCCGAGGGGCGGGTCACCGGGCTGTCGAAGATCGCCCGGCTCGTCGACCTGTACGCGCGACGGCCGCAGGTGCAGGAGCGGCTCACGGCGCAGGTGGCCGACGCCCTGGTGCGCAAGCTCGAACCGAAGGGCGTCATCGTGGTGATCGAGGCCGAGCACCTCTGCATGGGCATGCGGGGGATCCGCAAGCCCGGCTCGCGCACCACCACGTCCGCCGTGCGCGGGATGCTCCGCTCGTCGCCGACCTCCCGCGCGGAGGTGCTCGCGCTGATCCGGAACGGTTGAGCCGATGGCTGGCGGGCTGCCGGATCCCGGGCGGTGCGTTGTGATGGGCATCCTCAACGTCACGCCGGACTCGTTCTCCGACGGCGGCCAGTGGCTCGACCGCGACCGCGCCGTCGCCCACGGGGTGGAGATGCGCGACGCGGGTGCCGACCTGGTGGACGTCGGCGGTGAGTCCACGCGGCCGGGTGCACCCCGGGTCGAGCCGGAGGCCGAGCTGGCCAGGGTGCTCCCGGTGGTGCGCGAGCTCGTCGCCGCGGGGGTGTGCGTCAGCATCGACACGACGCGGGCCGCGGTGGCCGAGGCCGCCGTCGAGGCGGGGGCCAGCGTCGTCAACGACGTCTCCGGCGGGCTGGCCGATCCCACGATGGCCAAGGCGGTGGCGTCGGCGCAGGTGCCGTGGATCCTCATGCACTGGCGTGGGCACAGCGACCGCATGAACGCACTCGCCCACTACGGCGACGTGGTCACCGACGTGCGCGACGAGCTGGCGGCGCGCGTGGACTCGGCCGTGGCCGCCGGCGTGGAGCCGGGGCGGCTGGTGCTCGACCCCGGCCTCGGGTTCGCGAAGACGGCCGACCACAACTGGGCGTTGCTGCGCAGGCTGGACGTGCTGCGCGGGCTGGGGTTCCCGGTGCTGGTGGGGGCCTCCCGCAAGCGGTTCCTCGGATCCCTGCTGGCCGACGAGCAGGGCGTGCAGCGCCCGACCTCGGGCCGGGACGTCGCCACGGCCGCGGTGAGCGCGTTCGCGGCCCGCTGCGGCGCGTGGGGGGTGCGCGTGCACGATGTGATCGGCTCGCTCGACGCCGTGCGGGTGGCGGATGCCTGGCACGGCCGGGTGGAGCGGTAGGAGGTCCCCATGCCCGATCGCATCGAGCTGCGTGGTCTGCGCGTGCGCGGCCGCCACGGGGTGTTCGATCACGAGCGCCGCGACGGCCAGGATTTCGTCGTCGACGTCACGGTGTGGATGGATCTCACGGCCGCGGCCCGGTCCGACCGGCTCGAGGACACCCTCGACTACGGCGCGCTCGCCCAGCGGGTGGCCGCGATCGTCGGCGGGCCGCCGTGCGATCTCATCGAGACGGTGGCCGGGCGCGTTGCGGACGACGTGTTCGCCGATGTGCGGGTGCAGACCGTCGAGGTCGTGCTGCACAAGCCGCACGCGCCGATCCCCCTCGACTTCGCAGACGTCGCGGTCGTCGCGCGGCGTTCCCGCAGCGGCGGCCGGGCCCGGGTGTTCCCGGCGTGACGAAGGCGGTGCTCTCCCTCGGCTCGAACCTCGGCGACCGTTTCGAGCACCTGCGGTCCGCGGTCGCGGGCCTCGGTGACGCGGTGCGGGCGGCGTCGCCGGTCTACGAGACCGCCGCGTGGGGCGGCGTCGAGCAGGACGACTTCCTCAACGCCGTGCTCGTGGTCGAGGACTCCGGTACCGACGCATGGGGCTGGCTGCGCCGCTGCCAGGAGCTCGAACGGGCCGCGAAGCGGGTGCGGGACGTGCACTGGGGTCCGCGCACGCTGGACGTGGACGTCGTCACCGTCGACGGGCCGGACGGTCCGGTGCTGAGCGACCACCCGGAGCTGCTGCTCCCGCACCCGGGCACGCCCGAGCGGGCCACCGTGCTGCGCCCGTGGCTCGACGTCGAGCCCGACGCGGTGCTGCCGGGCCACGGACCGGTGGCGGCCCTGCTCGCCGCGCTCGGGCCGCGCGCGGAGGACGGGATGCACCGCCGCCACGACCTCGTCCTCCTCGTGCCCCCGACCGGGAGTCCTGCACGTACCTCGACGGCCCAGCTTCCCGCTGAGCGCACCGGCGACCCGGCCGAGTACACCCGGTACGAGGCCGGCCCGCCGGCACACCCAGCGGAAACCTGGATCCGCCGATCTACGCACCGCACTCCCGGTCGGGGACACGAGGCCCGGTGACCCCGACCCGACCGCGCGACCTGTTCGCCGTCGCCCTCGTCACGGCCGTGGTCGTGGGCATCCTCGTCCGGCTGAGCTACGGCTCGCTCCCCCAGCTGCCGCTGTTCGCGGGCGCCAGCCTCGGCGTGCTCGGCATCGCCGAGGCGGTGGGGGGCAACATGCTGCGCGCTCGCATCCGCCGCGATCCCGGCACGCGCCCCGTGCAGCCGCTCGTCGCCGCCCGCGCCGTGCTGCTGGCCAAGGCGTCCTCGCTGGCCGGCGCGATCATGACCGGCGCCTGGGGCGGGCTGCTCGCGCACGTCGTGCCGCTCGCCGGTGACGTCACGGCCGCGGGGAGCGACTCCCTCGCCGGCATCGTGGGCGTGGTGTGCTCCCTGGGGCTGGTCGGTGGGGCGCTGTGGCTCGAACACTGCTGCCGCACCCCGGACGACCCCGGGGACGAACCGAATGGTCATTCGCCGACGGGCTGATCACCCGTAGGCTCCTCGGCCATGACCCAGGCGACGCGCGTCATCCCGATGCCGACCCCGGGACGGCAGCGCCGCGGCGTGCTCGCCCCGGTCCTCGGGTTGATCGCGCTCGGCTTCTGCGGGCTCGTCGTGCTCGGGCTCGTGGTCAGCAGCGTCGGTGTCACCGGGGTGGTGGTCGGGGCTCTGTGCGCACTGGTGCCGGTCGGGCCGGTGGTGGCCACCTTCCTCTGGATCGACCGCTGGGAGCCGGAACCGCCGCGCACGCTGCTCATCGCGTTCCTGTGGGGCGCCTGCTTCGCCGCGCTGAGCGCCCTGCTGATCAACAGCAGCGCGAGCATGGTCGTCGACCAGGTGCTCGGCCGGGACCAGGCCGACTTCTTCGGGGCGGTGGCGGTGGCCCCGGTCGTCGAGGAGGCCGTGAAGGGCGCGTTCCTCGTCGGCATGCTGATCTTCCGGCGGCGGGAGTTCGACGGCGTCGTCGACGGGGTCGTCTACGCCGGGCTGGTGGCCGCCGGGTTCGCGTTCACCGAGAACATCCTCTACCTGGGCCGGGCGTTCACCGAGGACGCTGCCGTCGGCCAGGTCGGCAGCGTGCTCGCCGTCCTCGTGCTGCGTGGGGTGCTCTCGCCGTTCGCCCACCCCCTGTTCACGGCGATGACCGGCATCGGGGCCGCGATCGCGGCGCGCAGCAGGTCCGCAGGCGGCCGGATCGGGGCGGTCGCGATCGGGTACGTGGTGGCCGTCGCGCTGCACTCCCTGTGGAACACCTCCGCTTCGGTGCTCGACGGGGGCCTCTTCCTCGTGGTCTACGGCTTCGTCATGGTGCCGCTGTTCGTCGCTCTGGTGATCGTCGTGGTCTGGCAGCGCCGCCGGGAGCAGCGCATCGTGGCCTCCCAGCTGCCCGGCTTCGCCGCCGCCGGCTGGATCGTGCCGAGCGAGGTGCCGCTGCTGTCCAGCCTCGCCGGCCGGCAGGGCTGGCGGGCGGCGGTGCGCAGGCGCTCCGGGCGCCGGGTCGCCAAGGCCGTCGCGGAGTACCAGGCCGCGGTCACGGAGCTGGCGTTCCTCCGCGACCGAATGGCTCGCGGCACGGTCGGCCCGCTCGGTCCGATGTGGCACAACGAGGCGGTCGAGGCGGTGCGCCAGGCCCGTGCCCGCGCCGTGGGTCACCCGGAGGCCCTCACCGTCGCGATCCGCCACCACCGGCCCCCTGGCTGGACACCCCCGCCGCCCGGCCCGCCCCCGCCGCCTCCCCGGAGCCAGCAGGCGGCGGCGCCCCCGTACCACCCCGGCTACCCGCCGCGCCCGAGCTACCCGCCGCCGCCCCCGCCCCCGCCGCAGGGCCCCTGGCGCCGCTGAGCCGAGGCCCGTTCCGACGAACGGCGCGTTCGTCGGATAGGTACCGACGAACGGACCGTTCGTCGACGCGGGGCAGGGGACACGAGCCGGTGAAGCGCGTCACCGCTGCTCGGTGCGGCCTCGGCGGGCGGTTAGCCTGAACCGCCGTCTGGTACCCGCGTGACGGGACTGGAACGAGGAGAGAGTGATGAGCGCTGGCAGGCCCGCGCGGCTGGCGGTGGGTGTCGTGTCGGCCGGGCGCGTCGGCGCAGCCGTGGGGGCCGCGTGGGCGGGCGCAGGGCATCGGGTGGTCGCCACCTCGGGTGTCTCGCGTGACTCCGTCAAGCGGGCCACCGCGCTCCTCCCCGGCGTCCCCCTGCGCCCGCCGGACGAGGTCGTCGCCGGCGTCGACCTGGCCCTGCTCGCCGTCCCCGACGACGTCCTTCCCGGCCTCGTGCGCGGACTCGCCGCAGCGGGCAGCTTCCGGGCCGGTCAGATCGTGGTGCACACCTCGGGCGCGCACGGGGTGTCGGTGCTCGCTCCCGCCGTCGAGCACGGCGTGCTGCCGCTCGCGCTGCACCCCGTGATGACGTTCACCGGCCGCACCGAGGACGTCGCCCGCCTCGCTGCCTGCAGCGTCGGGGTCACGGCCACCGCGGGGGACGAGGCGGCGTGGAGCGTCGGTGAGGCCCTCGTGGTCGAGATGGGCGCCGAACCGGTGCGCGTGCCCGAGGAGGTCCGCCCGCTGTACCACACCGCGCTGGCGCACGGGGCGAACCACCTGGTCACGCTCGTGCGCGACTGCGTCGAGATGCTGGAGCGGGCAGGCGTCGCCCCGGCGGAACGGCTCGTCGCGCCGCTGCTCTCCGCGGCGCTCGACAACGCGCTGCGCCACGGCGACCGCGCCCTGACCGGCCCGGTGGCCCGCGGCGACGTCGGGACCGTGCGCATGCACCTGCGCGAGCTCGACGCGGCCGACCCGGACCTCGCCGAGACCTACCGCGTGCTCGCGGGCCGCACCGCGCACCGCGCCGTCGACGCCGGGCTGCTGCCCGACCACGCCGCCCACGACGTGCTCGAGATCCTGCAGGAGAAGCCATGACGACCGCACGCACCCGGGGTGGCTACGCGTCCGGTGCGCTCACCGTGCACGGCTCGCCACGCGAAATCGCCCCGGTCACGCGGGCGTTGCGCGCGGCGGGCCGCAAGATCGCACTCGTGCCGACGATGGGTGCCCTGCACGAAGGGCACCGCGAGCTGATCCGGCACGCCCGCCTGGCGCCGGGCGCGGTCGTGCCGGTCGTGTCGATCTTCGTGAACCCGCTGCAGTTCGGGGCGGGGGAGGACCTGGAGCGCTACCCGAGACCGCTGGAGGCCGACCTCGAGGCGTGCCGGGAGGAGGGCGTGGAGCTGGTGTTCCTGCCCGGTGTGGCCGACATGTACCCCGATGGCGCCGACACCACGGTCACGCCGGGCCCGCTGGGTGAACGGCTCGAAGGCGCCGTGCGGCCGGGGCACTTCGCCGGGGTCCTCACGGTGGTGGCGAAGCTCTTCCACATCGTGGGGCCGGATCTCGCCTTCTTCGGGGAGAAGGACTACCAGCAGCTCGTCCTCGTCACGAAGATGGCGCGGGACCTGGACTTCCCGCTGTCGGTGGTCGGCGTGCCCACGGTCCGCGAGCCGGACGGGCTGGCGCTGTCCTCCCGCAACGCCTACCTGTCTCCCGAGGACCGCCGCCGCGCGCCCGTGCTGCACCGGGCGCTGACCGCCGGTGCCGCGGTGTCGGCGCGCGGGCCGCAGGCGGTGCTGGACACCGCCAGGGCCGTGCTTGCCGAGGAGCCCGGTCTCGCGCTCGACTACCTGGAGCTCACCGATCCCGACCTCGGCCCCGACCCGCAGGCCGGCCGTGCGCGGCTGCTGGTGGCCGCGCGGCTCGGTGGCACCCGCCTGATCGACAACGTCCCGGTCCAGCTGTAGGAACGGCCGTGCTGCTCTGCGTGGACGTCGGCAACACCCAGATCGCACTCGGCCTCTACGCCGACGAGGCCGGGTCGGCCGACGAGGTCGACCCGCCGCTCGTGCGGGACTGGCGGATGCGCACCGACCCGCGGATGACCGCTGACGAGCTGGACGTCGCCTTCGCGGGCCTGCTCGGCCCGTACGCGGCGCAGGTCACCGGGATCGCGGCGCTCTCCACGGTGCCCACCCTGCTGCGCGAGCTGCGGCTGCTGATCGATCGACGGGACGTGCCGGCGGTCGTCGTCGGGCCCGGCGTCCGCACCGGCGTCCCGCTGCTCGTGGACAACCCGCGCGAGGTGGGCGCCGACCGCGTGATGAACACGCTGGCCGCGCACCGGCTCTACGGCACCGCGTGCGTCGTGGTCGACTTCGGCACCTCCACCAACATCGACGTCGTGTCCGCGAAGGGCGAGTTCCTCGGCGGCGCGCTCGCGCCGGGCATCGAGATCTCGATGGAGGCGCTGGCCACCCGCGCCGCGGCGCTGCGCACCGTCGAGCTGGTCCGGCCGCGTTCGGTGATCGGCAAGAACACGGTCGAGTGCCTGCAGTCCGGCGTGCTCTTCGGCTTCGCCGGGCAGGTGGACGGGCTGGTCCGCCGCATCGTCGCCGAGCTCGGCCCGAAGGCGGGGGCCGTCACCGTGCTCGGCACCGGTGGGCTCGCGCCGCTCATGAGCGGGGAGTCGGAGACGATCACGGAGTACGTCCCGGACCTCACTCTGCTCGGCCTGCGCCTGACCTACCAGCGCAACGCGCACCCCCAGGCGCCGAGCGGAGACGGCGCCCGAGCCGCCGGATCAGCGTCGTAGGACGCATCATCGGCGGCTCGCGAGTCCTCCGCGGGACCGGCACACGAGCATCCGGTCGCCACCGGGCAACGGGGTGTAGGAGCAGGCCGCCGTGCGGATCGCGGTGCTGACGCCCGAGTCGTGCAGGCAGCTGCGGAGCCGGTCGAGCTGGCGGTACGGCATGCCTGTCGTGTCGTGCAACGGGAAGACCCGCACCTCGCCGCGCGTCACCCGCGCCAGCTCGACGATGGCTGCCCGGTGAGCGTCGAGATCGAGCAGGTCCGGGTAGACGAACAGCAGGAACCCGCTCACCGTCAGGGCGAAGTGGCCATCGGGGAAGGGCAGCTCGGGCAGTGTGGCCGCGACGTACCGGTTGTCGTCGAGCGCGAAGTCGGCGGCGAACTCGTCGACCGCCCCGGTCCAGAGGTCGTGCACCCTGTCGGGTGACCCGAGGTAGGACCAGTCGAAGCCGTCCGGGGCGGCGCGCTGCCACGCCACGACGCGCTCGACGTCGGCACGGGCTCTGGTCACCAAGCCGTCCGGATCGAGGTAGGCCGGGTCCACGCTGACGGCCGTGCCGCCGAGCGCTCGCACCTGCGCACCGAACGGCGACGCACCTGCCGGGCAGTCCAGGACCGGACCGCCACGCAGCTGCTCGTCGTCGAGCAGGAACATGTCGCGGTACGCGGCCAGCGGACGGGGCGTCGTCGCGATCTCGCCGGTGAGAGCCACCCGAGCGGGGGTCGTCGTGCGGTCCATGGGCTCCTCCAGCGGCGACGAACGGTTGGCCCCATGCTCCTGCCCCCGCGCCGGACGCACATCGGCAGCGACTGCCCAGATCGGTGGGCGGGTCGTCACGCCCCCGGGGACGGAGCCTCCTCCCGCCGCACCGCCCGCACCACGTCCGTCACGAGCGGGTGGTCGAACTCCCCCGACGCGGTCTCGGGGCGCGCGGCGAGGTAGGCGCGGATCCGGTCGAAGATGACCTCCCGCTCCGCGGGATCCGTCGTGAGGGCCCACGAGTGGGTCCGCAGGGTGGCGATCAGCCCGTCGACCGTGGTGGGGATCGGGTTGGCGAACTGCGCGAACCCGTCGGGGGTGAACGCCGGGTGGGTCGGCAGCGACGGCTCCTCGTCCGGCCTCCGGATCACGGTGGACTTCCAGCGCCCTGCCTCGTACATGCCGCGCACCCAGTCCACGTGGGCGTCGTCGCCGTTCCACAGCACCGCCAGCACCCCGCCGGGCCGCAGTACCCTCGCCACCTCCGCGAAGGCCCGGTCGGTGTCGAACCAGTGCCACGCCTGCCCGACGAGCACCGCGTCGAACGACGCGTCCGGCAGCGGGATCGCCTCGGCGCTGCCCTCGAGCGCGTCGACTCCGGGGAACCGGGCCCGCAGCTGGGCGAGCATGGCCGGGTCGGGCTCGACGGCGGTGACCGCGCCCCTGGTCAGCAGCCCCTCGGTGAGCTTTCCGGTGCCTGCGGCGAGATCCAGTAGCCGGAGCGGGCCTCCGGCGACGGGCGCGAGCGCCCAGTCGACGGCGTCGGCGGGATACCCGGGTCGGTGTTCTGCGTATGCGGCGGCCGCCGCGCCGAAGGAGCGGGCTCGCGAAGAGGTGGTCACGTTCGAACACCGTACGGAGCACCACCGGGCAGGCGAGCGAATTCGGCTCGATGCACCTCACTACCCTTGACACCCGTGAGCAACGAGCCCCCCACCAGCCCCGACGACGACCTGCCCGAGCAGATGCGGGTGCGCCGGGCCAAGCGGGCGGCGCTGCTCGAACAGGACCGCGACCCGTACCCCGTCGCCGTCGAGCGCACCCACACCCTGCGCGAGGTGCGCGCCGCCCATCCCGATCTCCCGCCGGACACCGCGACCGGCGACGTCGTGGCCGTCACCGGGCGGGTGATGTTCCTGCGCAACACCGGCAAGCTGTGCTTCGCCACCCTGCGCGAGGGTGACGGCACCGAGCTGCAGGCCATGCTCTCCCTCGCGCTGGTCGGTGAGGAGGAGCTCGCGCGCTGGAAGGCGCAGGTCGACCTCGGCGACCACGTGCAGGTGCACGGCGAGGTGGCCACCTCCCGGCGCGGTGAGCTGTCGGTCATGGCCGACAGCTGGCAGATGGCCGCGAAGGCGCTGCGGCCGCTTCCCGGGCTCCATCGCGAGCTTTCCGAGGAAACGCGGGTCAGGCAGCGTTACGTCGACCTCATCGTCCGGCCCCAGGCACGGGAGACGGTGCTGCGGCGCGCCACGGTCGTGCAGACCCTGCGGTCGGTACTGCACGATCGGTCGTTCGTGGAGGTCGAGACGCCGATGCTGCAACTGCAGCACGGCGGGGCCACCGCTCGTCCGTTCGTCACGCACTCCAACGCCCTGGACACGGATCTGTACCTGAGGATCGCTCCCGAGCTTTTCCTGAAGCGGTGTGTGGTCGGCGGCATCGAGCGCGTCTTCGAGATCAATAGGAACTTCCGGAACGAGGGCATCGACTCCTCGCACTCGCCGGAGTTCGCGATGCTGGAGGCCTACCAGGCCTACGCCACGTACGACGACATGGCCGAGCTCACCCGTGAGTTGGTGCTCGCCTCGGCACGCGCCGTGTTCGGCTCCACGGTTGTACGCCATGCTGACGGTTCGGAACACGAGCTGGGTGGCGAGTGGCGTTCGGTCACCCTCCATACGGCGGTCTCGGAAGCCGTCGGACAGGAAGTGACCCCGGACACCTCGGTGGAGGAGCTGCACAAGCTGGCGATCGCTCACGACGTCGAAGTGGACGGTTCGCACACAGCCGGCCAGATCGTACTCGAACTGTTCGAGAAGCTCGTCGAGCACACGCTGCACGAGCCGACGTTCGTCCGTGACTACCCGATCGAGGTGCGGCCGCTGACCAGGCGGCACCGCGCGAACCCGCGGCTCTCCGAAGCGTGGGACCTCATTGCCTTCGGCACCGAGCTCGCAACGGCCTACTCGGAACTCGTCGACCCGGTCGACCAGCGGGAACGCCTCACGGCCCAGTCGTTGCAGGCGGCGGCCGGTGATCCCGAGGCGATGCAACTGGACGAGGACTTCCTGCGCGCCATGGAGTACGGATTGCCACCCACTGGGGGGATGGGAATGGGCATCGACCGGCTGCTCATGACGCTCACCGGCCTCGGAATCCGTGAAACCATTCTGTACCCGCTCGTGCGTTCTGAGTAACTATGACGCGACACCGGACAGGGTGACTCGACGAACCGCCACATCCGGTTTATGGTTTCGCTCGCGGCATTGCCGCGGTCAGAAGCAGGCACGAAGTGTGGAGGGTTGCGGCGATGGCGCAGATCCGTGAGGTCCGACTGGTCGACGACCTGGACGGAGAGGCCGCCGACGAGACGATCGAGTTCGGTATCGACGGCAAGAACTACGAGATCGACCTCTCGAAGGCGAATGCGGGCAAGCTGCGCGACGCGCTGGCGTCCTACGTTGCGGCGGCCCGCCGATCGGGTGGTCGGCGTAGCCGCTCCGGTGGTGCCGGCACCGGTCCGGCTCGGCGGCCCTCGATCGATCGTGAGCAGAATCAGGCGATCCGGGAATGGGCGCGCAAGCGGGGCATGAAGGTCTCCGACCGCGGGCGCATCCCGGCCGAGGTGCTCGAGGCGTACCACAAGGAGAACTGAGTCCGGCCCGCCGTCGCCACCGCGCACATCAGGTTAGGCTGGCCTCAGCAATCGAACCTCAGGAGGCCAAGTGGCGCGCAGGACGACCACCCTCGAGGTGCGCCGCACCGAACGGCTCACCCCGCACATGATCCGCGTCGTCGCCGGGGGCGAGGAGCTCGCGGCGTTCCCGGAGACTCCCCACACGGACCGCTACGTCAAGATCCTCTTCCCGCGCCCGGGCGTCCGGTACCCCGAACCGTTCGACATGGACGCGATCCGCGCCGAGCTCCCCCGGGAGCAGTGGCCTGCGATGCGCACCTACACGGTGCGGGCGCTGGACCACGCGGCGGGCGAGCTGACGATCGACTTCGTCCACCACGGCGACACGGGGCTCGCCGGGCCGTGGGCCGCGTCGGCCCGACCGGGCGACGTGCTGCGGCTCGCCGGCCCCGGCGGGGCGTACGCACCGGACCCGGACGCCGACTGGCACCTCATGATCGGCGACGAGAGCGCGTTGCCCGCGATCGCGGCCGCCTGCGAACGGGTGCCTGCCGGGGTGCCGGTGGTGGCCGTTCTGGAGGTCGCCGACGCCGCGGAGGAGCAGGAGCTCGCCTGTCCCGGCGCGCTGCGCGCCACCTGGCTGCACCGGCGGGCGAGCGAGCCGGACCAGCTGCTGGACGCGGTCAGGGCACTCGACTTCGCGCCGGGGCGCGTCCACGCCTTCGTGCACGGCGAGGCGGGCATCGTGCGGGGCGTGCGCCGGCACCTCGTCGACGAGCGCGAGGTGCCGCGCGAGCTGCTGTCGGTGTCCGGATACTGGCGTCGTGGCGTCGACGAGGACGGCTGGCAGGCCGAGAAGGCGGCGGAGCGCACGGCGGTCAGCGGTCGCTGAGCGTCTCGGGCCCGCACGACCCCGGCCGAAAACGTCGGCCGGGTTCGCCGGGCGGTCGGATACCCCTGAACGGGCCATCGTCACAGCCCTGACCAGGGCATCCGCCCTGCGTCGGAATTCGGCTCCGCGTGAACGCGTTGTGCCGAGTACGTGCGAGAGGCGCGATCCCCCGCCCCGGGCCGATACAGTGGAAGCCACGGGGTGTACACGGTGCGCGAGTGCGCCGGTGCATGGCGCAGCAGGCTAGGAGCGTAAATGTTCGAGAGGTTCACCGACCGAGCGAGGCGTGTTGTCGTCCTGGCCCAAGAAGAGGCCCGGATGCTCAACCACAACTACATCGGCACCGAGCACATCCTCCTGGGCCTGATCCACGAGGGTGAGGGTGTGGCCGCGAAGGCCCTGGAGTCGCTGGGCATCGCTCTTGAGGGCGTCCGCCAGCAGGTCGAGGAGATCATCGGCCAGGGGCAGCAGGCACCGAGCGGGCACATCCCGTTCACGCCGCGGGCCAAGAAGGTGCTGGAGCTGTCACTGCGCGAGGCGCTGCAGCTCGGCCACAACTACATCGGCACCGAGCACATCCTCCTGGGCCTGATCCGCGAGGGCGAGGGCGTCGCCGCGCAGGTGCTGGTCAAGCTGGGCGCCGACCTCAACCGGGTCCGCCAGCAGGTCCTGCAGCTCCTGTCCGGCTACCAGGGCAAGGAGCCCGCGGAGGGCACGTCCGGCGGCCGCGGCGAGGGCACCCCCAGCTCCTCGCTCGTGCTCGACCAGTTCGGTCGCAACCTCACCCAGTCGGCCCGCGAGGGCAAGCTGGACCCGGTCATCGGCCGGGAGAAGGAGATCGAGCGGGTCATGCAGGTCCTCTCCAGGAGGACCAAGAACAACCCGGTCCTGATCGGCGAGCCCGGTGTCGGCAAGACCGCCGTCGTCGAGGGGCTGGCCCAGGGCATCGTCAAGGGCGAGGTGCCCGAGACGCTCAAGGACAAGCAGCTCTACACGCTCGACCTGGGCTCACTGGTCGCGGGATCCCGCTACCGCGGTGACTTCGAGGAGCGCCTGAAGAAGGTGCTCAAGGAGATCCGCACCCGCGGCGACATCATCCTGTTCATCGACGAGCTCCACACGCTGGTCGGCGCCGGTGCCGCAGAGGGCGCCATCGACGCCGCGTCGATCCTCAAGCCGATGCTGGCCCGTGGCGAGCTGCAGACGATCGGCGCCACCACCCTCGACGAGTACCGCAAGTACGTCGAGAAGGACCCCGCGCTGGAGCGCCGCTTCCAGCCGATCCAGGTGGGCGAGCCGAGCGTCACGCACACGATCGAGATCCTGAAGGGTCTCCGCGACCGGTACGAGGCGCACCACCGCGTCACGATCACCGACGCCGCGCTCGTGCAGGCGGCCACGCTGGCCGACCGGTACATCTCCGACCGCTTCCTGCCCGACAAGGCGATCGACCTGATCGACGAGGCGGGCGCCCGGATGCGGATCCGCCGGATGACCGCACCGCCGGACCTGCGCGAGTTCGACGAGAAGATCGCGGCCGTGCGCCGCGACAAGGAGTCGGCGATCGACGCGCAGGACTTCGAGCGGGCCGCGCACCTGCGCGACCAGGAGAAGCAGCTGCTCGGCCAGAAGGGCGAGCGGGAGAAGCAGTGGAAGTCCGGTGACCTGGACGTCGTCGCGGAGGTCGACGACGAGCAGATCGCCGAGGTGCTCGCCAACTGGACCGGGATCCCGGTGTTCAAGCTCACCGAGGAGGAGACCACGCGTCTGCTCCGCATGGAGGATGAGCTGCACAAGCGGATCATCGGCCAGGAGGAGGCCGTCAAGTCGGTGTCGCAGGCCATCCGCCGCACGCGCGCCGGCCTGAAGGACCCGAAGCGCCCGTCCGGCTCGTTCATCTTCGCCGGCCCGTCCGGTGTCGGTAAGACCGAGCTGTCCAAGGCGCTGGCCAACTTCCTGTTCGGCGAGGACGACGCCCTCATCCAGATCGACATGGGCGAGTTCCACGACCGCTACACCGCCTCGCGGCTGTTCGGTGCCCCTCCCGGCTACGTGGGCTACGAGGAGGGCGGCCAGCTCACCGAGAAGGTGCGGCGCAAGCCGTTCTCGGTGGTGCTGTTCGACGAGATCGAGAAGGCGCACCAGGAGGTCTACAACACCCTCCTGCAGGTGCTCGAGGACGGCCGCCTGACCGACGGTCAGGGCCGCACGGTCGACTTCAAGAACACCGTGATCATCTTCACCTCGAACCTCGGCACGCAGGACATCTCCAAGGCGGTCGGGCTCGGGTTCGCCCAGAGCAACGACGAGAGGTCGAACTACGAGCGGATGAAGAACAAGGTCGAGGACGAGCTGAAGAAGCACTTCCGGCCGGAGTTCCTCAACCGCATCGACGACATCATCGTCTTCCACCAGCTCACCGAAGAGCAGATCATCACGATGGTCGACCTCATGATCGGCCGGGTGGAGACCCAGCTGGCGGGCAAGGACATGGCGATCGAGCTCACGCCGACCGCCAAGAAGCTGCTCGCCCGCCGCGGGTTCGACCCGGTGCTGGGGGCGCGGCCGCTGCGCCGCACCATCCAGCGCGAGATCGAGGACCAGCTGTCGGAGAAGATCCTCTTCGGCGAGGTGGAGCCCGGCCAGATCGTGGTCGTCGACGTCGAGGGCTTCGACCCCGACGCCCCCGAGGGCCGCGCGAGCGACGACAAGGCCAAGTTCACCTTCCGCGGTGAGCCGAAGCCGGTCACGGTGCCCGACTCGCCGCCGGTCGACATGGCCAAGCAGGGCGACGAGTGATCGCGTAGCACGACGAGCGGACGGCCCGCCCGGACCCAGGTCCGGGCGGGCCGTTCTGCTGTCCGCGGATGGCCGGGGCGACGCGTGCCGGTTCAGTACTCGCTCGTGGCGCAAGGCGTCGGCGAGCCGCGGCAGAAGTCCGCTGCACCGTGCCCGATGCGAGTCCTCGCGACCCTCGTCGCGGCGATGACCCCGGGGTTAGATTCGCAGCGTGAGCTCGGTGCGCGTCGTCCCGGAGACCGAGCTCATGTCCGGCGAGATGCTCTCCGCCGACGACGCGTGGCACACCGTGCGCCACTACGGCCTGCGGCACCTGCTCGTCGCCTCGTTCCTCCGTTTCCGGTACGGCGACGGGTTCAGCCATGCGCGGGCGTTCGCCCTGCAGCTCGCCCTCGCCGCGGTGCCGCTGGTGATCGCGGGCGCCGGACTGGCAACGGCGCTCGGGGCCGAGTCGTTCGCCGAGGTGGTGGCCCGCACGGTGATGGCGATATCGCCGGGCAGCAGCGACTCGCTGCTGGCCGAGGTGCTGGCGGGCACCGACGAGGGCAGCGAGCGCGGCGAGGTCGTGGTCGTGCTGGGGCTCGCCACCGCGTTCGCGGCGGCGACATCGGCGTTCGCGCAGCTGGAGAGGGGTGCCAACCGGATCTATGGCACCAAGCGCGACCGGAAGGCGCTGCGCAAGTACGGCCGGGCCGCACTGCTCACCGCGACGGCGGGCGTCGCGATGGCGGCGGGCCTGCTGCTGATCGTGGCCGGCGAGCCGTTCGGTGAGGCGATGGAGGCCGTCTACCGGTGGGGCGACGACGTCGAGGAGGCCTGGGACGCGCTGCGCTGGCCGCTGGGGCTGGCGGCACTCGTCGTGGCGGTCACGCTGCTGTTCCGGTACGCCCCGCGGCGCAGCCAGCCAGGCCTCAGCTGGCTCGCTGTCGGGGCTGCGGCCACCGTGCTCGCGTGGCTCGCGGGCTCCGGACTGCTGGCCCTGTACGTCGTGGTGGCTGCCGGCTTCGACGACACCTACGGCCCGCTGACCGCGATCATGGCGCTGCTGCTGTGGGCGAACATCACGGGAATCGCGCTGCTCGCCGGCATCGCGCTGGCCGCGCAGCTGGAAGCGGTGCGGGCGGGCCGGCTCGACCCGCTACTCGCCGACAGCGACGATGACGGCATTCCGGACGAGCTCGACGAGCACCCCGACTCACCGGCCCGCTGACCGCTGCGATGTGCGACAGGCCGCTGCCCGTTCCAGCAGCGCGGCCCGTTGCCTCGTGTTGGCGGTGAGCAGCGCCGCTCGTCCGAACTCGGCCGCCGCCTCGGCGCGGCGGCCGAGTTTCTCCAGCAGGTCGCCGCGCACGGTGGGGAGCAGGTGGTAGCCGTCGAGCCGGGGGTCCCCGCGGAGGTTCTCCACGGCGTCGAGCGCGGTCTGCGGGCCGAACGCCATGCCGACGGCCACGGCGCGGTTGAGCTCGACCACGGGTGACGGCATGAGCTGAGCCAGCCCGTCGTAGAGGGCGACGATCCGCTCCCAGTCGGTGTCGTCGGCCCTCCGCGCCCGCGAGTGGCAGGCGGCGATCCCGGCCTGCAACGTGTACGGCCCGATCGGGCCGCCGGTGGCGTAGGCGCGCTCGAGCGCGGCCAGCCCCCGTCCGACGAGGAGCCAGTCCCAGCGGGAGCGGTCCTGGTCGAGCAGCAGGACCTGGTCGCCCGACGGGGAGATCCGCGCCCGGGTGCGTGACGCCTGCAGCTCCATCAGCGCGACGAGGCCGTGGACCTCCGCCTCCCGGGGGAGCAGCTCGGCGAGGATGCGCCCGAGCCGCAGGGCCTCCTCCATGAGCTCGGGGCGGATCAGGTCGTTACCCGAGGTTGCGGAGTAGCCCTCGTTGAAGATCAGGTAGATGACCTCGAGCACCGACGCGAGGCGCTCGCGCAGCTCGTGGCGCCCGGGGATCTCGAACGGCACGCGGGCCGCGGAGAGCGTCCGCTTGGCTCGGACGATGCGCTGCGCCACGGCCGGCTCCGACGCCAGGTAGGCGTGCGCGATCTCCCTGGTCGTGAGCCCGCACAGGAGCCGGAGCGTGAGCGCCACCCGGGCGTCGGTCGACAGCACCGGGTGGCACGCGATGAAGACGAGCCTCAGTAGATCGTCGTCGAACGGGTCGTCGACGGCGGGCTCCCCGTCGTACCGGAACTCCGCGATGCGGCCGATCTCCTCGATCTTGCGCTGGTGGACGTCCGCCCGGCGCAGCCGGTCGATGCCGCGGTGCTTCGCCGTGGCCATGAGCCAGGCGCCCGGGTTGTCCGGGACACCTGACTCCGGCCACTCCTCCAGGGCTGCGACGAGCGCCTCCTGGGCGAGGTCCTCGGCGAGGCCGACGTCCCGCACGAGCCGGGCGGCGCCCGCGATCAGGCGCGCGGACTCGATCCGCCACACCGCCTCGATCGTGCGTCTGACGTCGGCCCGCGCCATCAGGAGCCTTCGACCTGCGCGCGCAGCTGCGCGTCCTTCTCCCGGAGCTCCGGCGTGAGCGCGTCGCCGAAGTCCTCCACCTCGAAGACCGGACGGATCTCCACGACGGAGTGCTCATTCATGGGGTTCGGGATCCGCTTGGTCCACTCGACGGCCTCGTCCATCGACCTCACCTGCCACACCCAGTAGCCCGCGAGCAGCTCCTTCGTCTCGGCGAACGGCCCGTCGATCACCTTCCGCTCGCTGCCGGCGAACTCGACGCGCACGCCTCGAGAGCTGGGGTGCAGGCCGCCCCCGCCGAGGATCACCCCCGCCTTCACCAGCTCCTCGTTGTAGGCCGTCATCTGCTCGAGCAGCTCCTGGGTCGGCATCTCGCCGGCCTCGCTCCGCTCGTTGGCCTTGATCAGCACCATGACTCGCATCCGCGGTTCCTCCCATCGATCCGGTTTCGGTCCTACTCGTGCGGCGAGCGAGCCAGGCCGATATCGACACCGGCGGCTCATGTGACTCACATCACCCCATCCGTGGAGGGGCGATGGCGGTCTACATAGTTGCCGCGGCCGGTGCCTCTGGGGGGTGGTGCCGGCCGCGGTGACCCGGAGACCGACGCGCGTCTGCGTCAGCCGTCGATCACGTCCGGGCCGACCGCCCTCGCCCGCCAGAGCGCCTCGGCCACGTACCGGTTCCGCCGCTCGGCCCGCTGGTCCCGGGTCTCGTCGCTCGACTCCTCGTCCAGCCACGGCGGCCAGGACGGGAACACCTGGTCGGCCCGACGGCCATCGGTCAGCCGCGCGTAGGCGACCCGCTCGGCCAGGCCGTGCAACTGCCGACCGAGCACGGTGATCATGTTCTGCTCGGCGATCGTCCACCCGAGCTGTTCGAGCCGATCGGCGACGTCTCGACCGGACCACCCGGCGTTGTGCGGGCGCCTGCGGGACGGCATGCACGGCCAGGCCAGTGCGTGGCCGACCGTCCAGGCGAGCGACGCGGGTTCGAGGTTGATCTTCAGGAGCAGCGTGGTCCCGCTGTCGGCGGGGACCGCGGGTTCGCCGAAGTCCTCGGCCCGGAGCACCGTGAGCTCGAAGTCCACGTACAGGCCGGAGGGCGTGGGGCTGACGTAGTTCGTGCCCAGCGTCAGCACCACCGGCTCTGGCCGTACCGAGCCGTCGACCACGACGCTGCTGCCGCGGTGGCAGCGGATCGCCACGCCCACGGTGCCGACCCGCAGCTCGAGCTCGCGGACGGAGAGGTCCGGCAGGGCGTTCGGAACCGCCAGGTGGGCCGCTGCGAGCTCGGGCCGGTCGGCCAGGAACCCGTCGTCGCGCCTGCCGACCGACCAGACCTGGCCCGCGTGGAGCTCGATGACCCGCGGCGACGAGGCGCCGGGCGGGATCAGGCCGCTCACGCGCGCGGTCGGCTCGGCCCCCGTGATCACAGCGGCTGATGCTATTCGGATCGGGAGAGCCTGGCTGTACGCATCGGCGCTCGCGCCGGGTCCGGCTCCTCGGCCTCCGCCAGCCGTGCTGCGACATCGGCCAGTGCGGCGGCCTGCGCCGGGCCGGAAGGGTCCGCCGCGAGCAGCGGCACCTGGACCTGGTTCCCGTCGCCTGCCCACAGGCCGCGTCCGGGCG
Organism: Pseudonocardia cypriaca; assembly: GCF_006717045.1. Classification (NCBI taxonomy): domain Bacteria; kingdom Bacillati; phylum Actinomycetota; class Actinomycetes; order Pseudonocardiales; family Pseudonocardiaceae; genus Pseudonocardia; species Pseudonocardia cypriaca. The sequence continues at coordinate 706,347 of NZ_VFPH01000003.1, read as the reverse complement.
GAAGGTCCTCCGGGAGGTTGCGGACCTGCAGGCCCAGGAGCGTCGCGTCGGTCGGGTTGTCCAGGCGCAGGCACAGGCGGTGGGTGAGCCGGGCGAGCAGGCGGGACTCGAGGATCCGCTCGTCGCCGGCCAGGCACACCGTGATGCCGGCAGCGGGGCCTCCGGAGAGCAGCTCGAGCATCGTCGTCCGGGCTGTGCCGTCGGGGCTCTCGACGAGGCCGTCCCAGCCGTCGACGAGGAGCACGACGTGCGGCGGCGCATCCGCAGCACCCCGTGACCACAGCTCGGCGACGCTCGTCGCCCCGAGCCGGCTCACCTCCCGGCGGCGGTCCCGCATCGTCGCGGTGAGCCGGCTGAGCAGCCGTTCGCGTCGCTCGGGGTCGTCGGGACCCACCACCACCCCGGTGTGGGGCAGCGCGTCGAGCCCGGCCAGACCGCCGGAGCCGTCGATGACGTGGAGGTGCAGCTCGGCAGCGTCGGCGGCACGGGCGAGGCCGACGGCGGCCGCGCGCAGCGCGGTGGTGCGCCCGCTGCGGCCGCTCCCCACGATCGCGACGTGGCCCGACCCGAGCGGCACCTCCAGGACGTCCTGGCGCTGGTCCTGCGGTCGGTCCCGGAGCCCGAGCGGGATCGCGAACTTCGTCACCGGCAACGTGTCGAGGGCCAGCGCGGCGGGCAGCGGTGGGAGCCACGGCCGGTAGGGCGGGGCGAGGCCCTCGGCGTCTGCGGCCGCGCGCACCGCGTCCGCCAGCACGTTCAGGTCCGTGGTCAGCTCGTCGGCGCGAGTGTCGGCGGGCGGTGGCGGAGGTGCCACATCGGTCCAGCGCAGCGCGACGGCCCGTCGGACGGTTCCCGACGCCGCGCGCCTCGGCGCGGTGACCCGCGCCGTCTGCAGCAGCTGCGGCGGGCCGCTGCCCCGGACGAGCAGGGCCCGGCCCGGGTAGGCGTTCGGGAGGTGTGCTGCGTCCGGCGTATCGATCACGTCCTGGCTGTCGCCGATCTCCTCGACCTGCAGGCACACCCGGAGATCGGTGTCGGCGCGGAGCTGCCCGTCGACGGCACCCGCCGCCTTCTGCGTGGCCAGCACCAGGTGGACGCCCAGCGAGCGGCCCACTCTCGCCACGTCGACCAGGCCGTCGACGAGGGACTGGAGCTGCTCCTCGAGCTCGGCCAGCTCGTCGGCGACCACGACAAGCCTCGGGAACGGCGGTAGCGCCGGATCGGCGACCGCCCGCCGCCGGTAGTCGGCGAGGTCCTCCGCTCCTGCGGCGGCCAGCTGCGCCTGTCGCCGGTTCAGCTCGGCCCGCAGCGACGAAAGGGCCCGTGCCGCGAGCCGCGCGTCCAGGTTCGTGACGGATCCGACGACGTGGGGCAGGGCGTCCAGGTCCTTGAAGGTCGCGCCGTCCTTGTGGTCGAGGAACAGGAAGTTGAGCCCGGTAGGCGGGTTCGCACGAGCCAGACCGGCGATCAGCGTGCGCAGGAAGTCGCTCTTGCCGGAGCCGGAGATGCCTGCGACGAGGGTGTGCGGCCCGTCGCGCGCGATGTCCACGAGGACGGGCCCGTCGGCGTCCGCGCCGATGACGATCTCGGTCTGGTCCTGCAGCAGCCCCCACGCGCGGCGGATCTCGTCGATATCTAGCTCGGTGAGCCGGATCGACGGGGGAACGTCCTGGCCGGGCTCGTCGCCGACGCGGCGGATCGGCGCGAGGGACCGCGCCACCAGCTCCGCGGTGCCCGGGGCGATCTCGTCGGGGACGACCGTCCGGGGCTCGCCCCGGTCGACGCGCAGGACCACGTCCGTCCCCTTGGCGACCAGGCGAGCGCGCGCCCCGTCCGGCAGCTGGCGTTCGTCGGTCTCGGCGCACACGAAACGCAGGCCTGCGGTGGGCCCTCGGTTTAGGAGGTTGGTCAGCTGCGGGCGGCGATGCAGATCCGCGGTACCGGCGAGGACGACGACGAGATCCGGTCGCGCCTGCCGGTTCGAGGACGGCTCGCGCGACCGCGCGGCAGAGCGGCGCTGCAGCTCGTCCCCCAGGAACTCGATCATCAGCTCGGCTCCGGCCGCGTCCCACGCGGCCCGGACGGACCCGTCCTCCGCCCTGAGGTGGGGCAGCCAGCGCAGCCAGCCGAGCTGTTCCTCCCCAGCGTCCGGCGCGATGACCACGAGCCGCAGCTCTTCCGGGCCGTGGTGCACCGCCAGCTGGGTGATCACCCACGCCAGCTGGGCGTCGATCCAGCCCGGTGGACCGGCGAGACCGAGCACCGGCTGGTCGACCAGGCTCACCCCGAGCGGGGCCAGTCTCAGCGTCGGTGGCGACCAGCCGTCCGGCGGCTCTCCGGTGATCTTCACGGCGGCCGGCCGGTCGGCGCGGCCCAACCGGACCGCGAGCCAGTCGTCGTCGGCGGGCTGGCGTTCCCACAGCTGGGTCCTCGGCGTGATCGCCGTCCGCACGGTCGTCGCCGGGTCCGGCCAGCCGGAGCGCAGGTCGGCGTCCTCGTCGTCCGCGGCGGCCTCGATCCGGACGCGGGCCGCGGTCAGCTTGGAGCGGTACGCCTCCTCGTTGCGCTGCCCGCGCCGTTGCCGGCGCCGCCGCTCGGTCCACCAGGTGCCGACCAGCATGAGCGGGCTCAGCAGGCCGAACAGCAGGAAGATCGCATTCCGCAGCACGAGGGCCATCACGACCGCGGCCACCAGCGGAAGCAGTGCCGGCAGCACGGGGAAGCCGCGATCGTCGTCGTCGGTGGGCTGAGCCGGCATCGCGACGGTTGGTGGCTCGAAGCGCTCCGGGCGGGATCTGGGGGTCCGGTTGAGCAGGACCTCGCCGCCCTCTCCCCGTCTCACGACGGCGGCCCGGTCCCGCAGCGCCTCCACCACCAGACGGCTCCCGCCGATCTGGACCACCTTCCCGTTGACGTCCGCGGCGCCCGCGACCGTCTCCCCGCCCAGGTGCACGCCGTTGCGGGAGCCGAGGTCGGCGAGCGCCACCCGGCTCGGGCCGACGACGAACTGGGCGTGCCTACGGGAGACGTCGGGGTCGTCGAGCACGAGCTCGCAGGACGCCGCTCGCCCGACGACCACGGTCCGGCCCGGTACGAGGGGCAGCTCCGTCCCGGCGGCTGGACCGGACAGCACCCGGAGGACCAGCTGCGCGGACCGCGCGGGGGCGAGCTGGGGTCGGCGGCCGTAGTGCAGCACGCTGCCGTGCCGCAGCGGCGAGGCGGCAACCGGCTGGTCGAGCCGGAGCGGGCCGCCGTCCACCGCCGGGGGGCCGTGCACCGGCAGGACCGCGCCGATCATGGCCAGGACGTCGCCGACCTGGTCGGAGGGCTCGCAGTCGACGTGGACGTCGCTTCTGACACCGGTGGCGTCGTCCTCGACGGTCAGTCGCATGCGCGTCCCCCGGTTCCCGAAACTAACTCGTTTCCCGACGGTAGTGGGCGTTTCGTCCCGCGCCGTTACGCTGGCCGCATGGGGACGGGGGGGTCTGCCGCTATCCCGAACCTGTCCGGCCTGGTCGACCTCTCACCCATCGGTGCGGGTGGCTTCGCCGACGTCTACCGCGCCCGTCAGGCCCACCTCGGGCGGTGGGTTGCGCTGAAGGTCTTCCGGGTCGCGCTGCACGACCCGGCGGTGACGGAACAGTTCCGGGCCGAATGCCAGGCCGTCAGCCGGCTGGACGACCACCTGCACGTGATCCGCGTGTACGACGCGAGCCTCCTCCCGGACGGCAGGCCGTACATGGTCATGGAGCTGTGCGACAGCTCGCTCCAGCAGCTCGTGGTCCGCCGCGGTGGGGCGCTTCCGGAACCGGAGGCCGTGGAGATCGGGTACCGGGTGGCGATCGCCCTGGTCGCCGCCCACGCGGCTCAGGTGATCCACGGCGACGTCACGCCGCACAACGTGCTCATCCGGCCCTCGGGCGCGCCAGTGCTCGCCGACTTCGGCCTCGCCGTACTGCGCGACCACCGCGGCAACACCGCCGCCGGCTTCAACCCCGCTTACGCGGCTCCGGAATCGCTCGGTCACCAGGGCCGGATCGACGAGCGGACGGACGTGTACGGACTCGGTGCCACCCTCTACGCGATGCTGACGGGCCGCGCCCCGTTCGCGGCGCGCCGGGGCGAGCCGGACGCCGAGCGCAACCGGCGGGTCCTCGCGGAGCAGGTCTCCTGGCCTGCGGGTATCTCCGTCAGCGACCGGCTCCACGGGTTGGTCTCGGCCATGTTGGGGAAGGACCCCGCCCAACGGCCGGACCTCGACACCGTCGCGGACGAGCTGTCACAGCTGGGGGACGACCTGACTCAGCCGCACCCGCTACGCGGGGCCCACTCGGGACCTCGGAACGACGCGAAGGCGGTCGCCGTCTCCCGTGCCCTGCCGCGGCTGCCCGTGGCTCCGCTCCCGGTGCCCGGCCCGGAGCGGTCCGCCCGCCCCCGCTCCGCGCGTCGGCTCGTCGTGGGTGCGGCAGCGGTCCTGATCGTCGCCTGCGGCGTCCTCGTCGCGGCGGTCGTCGCTCCCGGGGATGGCGAGCCACCGGTCCCCGGCACGGCGGGTGTGCCGGTCGTCGAACTGGCGCGCCCAGCTCCACTCGGTGCTCTCGCCACCAGGTTGAGCTGGTCCGGCACGCCCGGGCTCAGGTACACGCTCGTCGTGACGAGGCCGGGCGAGGAGCCCCGCGAAGAGCCTGCCGGCGATGCGACGACCTTGACGGTCGCGACGGAGCCGGGATCGGCCTACTGCTTCCGCGTCCGTGGCACGGACGGCCGGCAGGTGGTAGAGAGCAACGTGCAACGGCTGCGTGACGCGGTGTGTTGACCGCGACGACTCGACTGGTCGTACCGGGGGGAACATGAGGACGCGTGGTCCATTGATCACCATGGCCGCTGTCGGGGCGCTGGCCGTCATCGTTCTCGTCGTGAGCATGGTGCGAACGCCTGCGCCGGCTCCGGCCGCGGCCTCGGCGGCGCCCGAACCGCCGCCCCGCGCGCTCGTGAACACCGCACCCCCGACGACGTCGGCCGCACCGGCCCGGGAAGCCGTCTACGTCGGGCATTCCAGTGGCAACGAGATCACCGTTGCCGTCGCCGTGTCCGGCGAGGAGGCGTCGGCCTACATCTGCGACGGGAAGCGGATCGAGGCGTGGATGGAAGGCACGGTGTCCGGTGAGCGGGTGAGCGTCCAGGGGAAGAACGGCGCCCAGATCACCGCGACGCTGACCGACTCCGCGGCCCTCGGGTCGGTCACCGTCGCGGAGGAGCAGCTGCCGTTCTCGGCGGCGGCAGCCGGGCCGCCGGCAGGGATATACGAGGGCAAGGCCACCGTGGACGGGAAGCCCAACCGCGTCGGCTGGATCGTCCTGCCGAGCGGACGCCAGGTCGGCATCAACAACGTGGCCGGGAACAGGGCGCCCGCGCCCGAGCTCGACCCGAACGACATCGACGGTTTCAGGATCGAGGGCGTTCAGGTCGAGGTGCAGCGCATCGGGGGCGGGGACCCGGTGGTCCCGAGATGACCACGCCCGACCCGGAGCTGACGCGGCCGCGCGCCCGGGCCCGGCCGGCGCATGCGGCACCGGCGCAGGCGGCCGTGCCGTGGAGATCGATCCTGGTGCCGGTGGCCGTCGGTACGGCCGTGGCCGTCGTGCTCGGCGTGTACGGCCGCCTGCACACCGGGGCGAACATCTCGCTCGCCCTGCCGGGGTTCACCGGAACGCTCTACGTGAAGGCGTGGCTGACGACGCTCGCGTTCGTGTTCGCCCTCGTGCAGATCTTCACCGCGCTGGTGCTGGAGGGCCGGATCAGGCTCGACCTGTCCGGGCTCCCTGCCGTTCACCGCTGGTCCGGCCGCCTCGCGGTGCTGCTCACCGTGCCGGTGGCGGTCCACTGCCTCTACTCGCTGGGGCTCCGGTTCGACGACCCGCGCGTGCTGGTGCACTCGCTGGTCGGCTGCCTGTTGTACGGGGCGTTCGTCGCGAAGATGCTGCTGCTGGTGCGGTGGGGACTGCCGCGGTGGGTGATCCCGTGGGCCGGGGCGGTCCTCTTCACCGCGTTCGTCGCGCTGTGGCTGACGTCCTCGTTGTGGGTGTTCACGACCGCCGGGTTCCACCTCTAGTAACCCCCGGCGGGAAGCACTAGCTCAGCGCAGCCGCACCGGACCCGCGTCGGCCGGGGGGACGCCGAAGAGCGTGGCGGCGTCGTGCTCCGGAGCCTGCTCGGTGGTGAGGTGGGCGTCGCGGATCCGGTCCGTCCGGAACCAGCGGGGCGCGGTGCGCAGCCGGCACCACGCCAGCAGGTACCAGTGGCCACCGGTGGCGGCGAGCGCGGCGGGCTCCACCGCGCGCTCGACGAGCTCGCCCGCGCGGCCCTCGTAGTGGAGGACGATCACCCGCCGGGTGCGGACGGCCTCGTCGAGGGCCCGGGCGACGGCCGGTCGCGGCGGCGGTTCCGGTGCCCGCAGCCAGAGCCGGTTCGCGATCTCCTCGGCCCGCTCCAGCTCCGCGGTGGGCATCGCGGCGAGCACCTTCGACAGCGCGGTACGCCCGTCCGCCGCGAACGGGAGGGCCGGGAGCGTGGCGAGGGCGACGGCTATCGCGGCGGCCTCGGCGCCCGTGAAGTTGAGCGGGGGCAGGGTGCGTGCGGCGTCGAGGACGTAGCCGCCACCCGGGCCGGCCTGCGCCCACAGCGGGACGCCTGCCTGCAGGAGCGCCTCGATGTCGCGCTTGATCGTGCGGGTCGACACCTCCAGCCGGCGGGCGAGCCAGGTGCCCGTGCGTCCGGTCGGGCCGGCTGCGCGCAGCTCCTCGGTGATCGCGTAGAGGCGTTCGGTGCGGTTCACGAGCTCAAGGATGCCGAGAAACGGTGACATCCTGGTGTCACCGAGGCGTCGGCAGACTCGTCCCCATGACCACCACCCGATTCCTGACCCGGCCCGGCGGCCGCCGCATCGCGGTCCGCGACCTCACCCCGGATGCGCCCGCGGACGCGCCGGTGGTGCTCTTCTGCCACATCGCGCCGGGGTCGGGCGAGTTCGATCCGGATCCGGAGGTCACGGCGGCACGGGGCGTGCGGCTGATCACGGTGGACCGGCCGGGGTACGGGGGATCGGAGCCGGCCGGCGACGAGTTCGCCTCGGTCGGTCTCGTCACGGACGACGCGATCGCCGTGCTCGAGGACGTGCTGGCCCCGGGCGCGACGGCCGGGGTGGTCGGCTGGTCGGCGGGCGGCCGGGTCGCGCTGTCGGTGGCGGCGCGGCGGCCCGACCTCGTGTCCCGGGTGGCGGTGATCGGCACGCCCGCGCCCGACGACGCGGTGTCGTGGATCCCGGAGGAGTACAAGGCGGGGATCGAGGCTCTGCGCGGAGCTTCGGCGGCCGATGCCCACGCAGCGCTCACGGCGGCGATGGGGCCGATGGTGGAGTCGCTGGCGGGCGATGACCGGTTCGCCGTCCTCGGGGTCGGCGAGGCCGATGGCGCGGTCATGGCACGGCCGGGGGTTGCCGATCGGCTGCGCGGCATGGTCGACGAGGCCTTCGCGCAGGGTGCCGCGGGCATGGTCGCCGACGTCGCCGGCTACACGCTCCAGCCGTGGGGCTTCGAGCCCGCGGACGTCACCGCCGACGTGCTACTGGGCTACGGCGCCGACGACCCGCTGGGTGAGCCGCACGGCCGGTGGTGGGAGCAGGAGCTCCCGAAGGCGCACCTGGAGGTGGTGCCGGACGTGGGGCACGTGGTGGTGGTGCCGTTCTGGGACCGCGCCCTGGAGCACGTGACGCCCGGCCGCTGACCTCAGTCGGCGGCTCGCGACTGCTGCACGACCTCGAACTCCAGCAGCGCCGACCCGGTGCCCACCGGGCGCGCCCGCTCGCCGGAGTGGGCCTGCATGCCTGCGCCCTTCATCCACGCCTGGAACGACTCGTCGTCCTCCCAGTGCGTGACCACGAAGTAGCGGTTGTCGCCGGACACGGGGCGCAGCAGCTCGAACGACAGGAAGCCGGGCTGGCCGTCCACGGCGTGCAGCCGGTTTGCGAACCGCCTCTCCAGCTCCGGGCCCGCGCCCTCGGGCACCTCGATCGCATTGATCTTCACAACGGCCATGAGACCTAGGCTAACCACCGTGCGAGCGTCCGACGGGGTGGAGCTCGCGGTCACCGAGTTCGGCGGCGCGGGCCCACCGATCCTGCTGCTGCACGGGCTCATGGGATGCGCGAGCACGTGGGCGCCGCTCGCCGGGTGGCTGGCCGGCCACGGCCGCGTCGTCGCGGTGGACGCGCGGGGGCACGGCCGGTCGGGTGCACGGGGCCCGTGGACCACGGACCGGATGGCCGCCGACGTCGTCGACGTGCTCACCGAGCTCGGGCCGTCGGTCGTGGTGGGGCACTCCATGGGTGGGCTGCACGGGCTGGTGGCCGCGGCCCGTCGCCCGGAGCTGGTGCGGGCGCTCGTCGTGGAGGACATGGGTGTGGACTTCCGGGGGCGCAGCGCCGCCGACGCACGCGCCTGGTTCACCGCGATCCCGCAGCCCTTCCCGACCCTGGCGGCCGTGCGGCGGGCGTTCGCGCACCCGCGTGCCGAGTTCGGCGAGTACATGACCGAGTGCGTCGAGGAACGGGCCGACGGCTACCACCTGCTGGCCCGTGTCGAGCACACCACGGCGATCGCGGCCGAGTGGGCCGAGCGCGACCACTGGGCGGCGGTGGGCTCCGTGCGCTGCCCGGCACTTCTCGTCGAGGCGGAGGAAAGTGCGGCCCCGGAGGGGCAGATGGCCCGGATGGCCGCACGCATGCCCGCTGCGACGCACGTCCGCGTGCCGGGGACGGGTCACCTCGTGCGTTGCGGGGCGGGCTTCCGGCCGCTCGTGGAGTCGTTTCTGAGTACTCATATGTGAGTGCTTTACTGGCGCGGTGAACCCGACGAGGCTCTTCGTGCTGAGCGCGCTGGCCAAGGGCGGCGCGATGTACGGCCACCAGATCCGCCGGGACGCCCGGGTGGACCGGGCTGACCTGTGGTCGGACGTGCGCCCCGGCTCCCTCTACGGGGCGCTGCACCGGCTGGAGGACGAGGGACTGGTGCGCGCCCTGCGCACCGAGCAGGAGGGTCGCCTGCCGGCCCGCACCGTCTACGAGATCACCGACGAGGGCCGCCGCGAGCTCGCGGTGCTGCAGGCGGAGGCCCTCGAAGAGGTCCGGTTCCCGCCCGACCCGGTCGACCTCGCGCTCGCTACCACCTCCGACATGGACGAGGCAACCCTGCGCGGCCACCTCGAGGACCGGGTCCGCGACCTCACGGCCCGGCTCTCCCGGCTCGACCACCTCGGCGAGCGCCGCTGGCCGGACCAGACCCCGGCCGACGACCTCGTGCTCGAACACGCGCGGCTGCGGTTGCGCGCAGAGCTCGACTGGCACGCGCTGGTGCTCGACCAGCTCGGGAAGGTGGGGGTGTCGGAATGACGGTGCGGGAGCTGCGGCTGATCGGCGATCCGGTCCTGCGCACGCCGTGCGCCGAGGTCACCGAGTTCGACGACCGGTTGACCGCGCTGGTCGCCGACCTGATGGACACCGTCTCCCTGCCCGGACGCGCCGGGCTCGCGGCCAACCAGATCGGGGTGTCGCTGGCCGCGTTCTCCTACGACGTCGGCGGCGCACGCGGCTACGTCGTCAACCCGCGGCTGGTCGCCACCGACGGCGAGTACGACGGTGAGGAGGCCTGCCTCTCGGTGCCCGGGGTGTCGGCGCCGCGGCTGAGGGCGGCGTACGCGCGGGTGGAGGGGGTCGACGTGAAGGGGCGGCCGGTCGTCGTCGAGGGCACCGGTGAGCTCGCGCGCTGCCTGCAGCACGAGACCGACCACCTGCGCGGCGAGCTCTACATCGATGCCCTCGGCGGGGAGCGGCGGCGCGCGGCGCTCCGGCAGCTGCGGGAGCGTCAGCTCTGAACGTCCACCGCAACGACGCGGGCGCGAACCGTCGGCACGGGGTGCAGCAACGCGAACGCGTCGGCGGGGCGCTCCGTGGCGAGCACGCAATGCGGGAGCCAGGTGCCGGGCAGGTAGGCCGCGAGCGGGGAGCGCACCCGGCCGGCCAGCGCGTCGTGCACCGCGCTGTGGACGGCGAGCAGCTCGGCGTCGACCACGGCGGCGAGCACCAGCTCGTCTGGGCGCCCGGCCACGGTGCCGAGCGTCTCCAGCCAGACCGACGGCAGCGCGAGCAGCCGCACCTCGGCGGCGAGCGCGTCCCTGGCCGGCGGCGGGATCGTCCCGGCAGCGGCGGCGATCACCGATGGCGGATCGGCCGGCGTGGGGATCCCGTGGGCGGCGAGCCGTGAGCGCAGGGCGGCGAGCTCGGCGCACGCCGCGTCGTCCAGGCGGAAGCGAACCGTCTGTGCCATCAGGCCGGCAACGCGAATCGGCCGTCGTCGTGCTGCTCCGCGAGCCCGTCGACGAGCAGCGAGTCGAGGCAGCGGTCGCGCTGGGCCGCGTCGTCCCACGCGGCGTCGAGCGCGGCTCGTTCGACGGGGCCGTCGGCGCCGCGCAGGACGTCGAGGAGCCGGCCGCGGACCTGCCGGTCGGTACCTGCGAAGCCCTGCACCGGCCGGCGGGGTCCCGTGTACTCCGGTCGGCCGGCGGCCCGCCACGCGCACACGTCGCGCACCGGGCAGATCCCGCAGCGTGGGGCCCGCGCCGTGCACACCACGGCACCGAGCTCCATCAGCCCGGCCGAGACCACCGCTGCGGAGCGGTCGTCGGGCGGGAGCAGCGCGTCGACGTCGGCGAGGTCGGCGGCGGTGCGGGCCGGGCCGGCGTCCCCGCGGCCGTGCACCGCGCGGGCGACGACGCGGCGGACGTTGGTGTCGACCACCGGGCAGCGTCGCCCGTAGCCGAATGCCGCCACCGCCCGCGCCGTGTACGAGCCGATGCCGGGCAGCGCTTCGAGGGCCTCGACGTCCGAGGGGACGACGTCGCCGTGCTCGCTCGCGATCGCGCCCGCGGTCTCGTGCAGGCGCAGCGCGCGCCGGGGGTAGCCGAGCTTGCCCCATGCCCGCAGCACCTCTGCCCGCGGCGCCGCGGCCATGGCCGACGGGGTGGGCCAGCGCGCCATCCACTCGGTCCAGATCGGCTCGACGCGCGCGACCGGCGTCTGCTGCAGCATGAACTCGCTCACCAGCACGCCCCACGGGGTGGTGCCGGCGCGGCGCCAGGGGAGGTCGCGCGCCGCGGCGGGGTACCAGTCGAGCACGACTGCGGCCATCGACACGGCTCCAGATGCTGCCATCGTCCGGTCGGCCGGATGCAGCAGCCCGAATGATCGACCGCCGCTCGGGTACTTCCGGCGCGTCGCGACGCGCCGTAACTCGCCCCGGTTCGCAACTCATGGTAGTTGCGGATATACCCTGCGTGATGTGTGGGAGCCGATGGGACCGTTGCCCGCGGCCGTCTACTGGAGACGGCGCTGGGTGGCCGTCGGCTCGATGGTCGCCGTGATCGTGGCGATGACCTGGGGGATCGCCGCCCTCACCAGTACGCCCGACGAACCCGAAACCGCCCGCCGGACCACCAGCCGTGCCGCCGTGTCCGCTCCCCAGGAGACCTCCCCGCCCCCGGCAGCGCCGCCGTACGCCGCGCTGCTTCCCGCGACCCTCCCCTCAGCAGCGCAGCCCACCGGCGCGCCGCAGCCGGGGGCGGCGGGGTCCGTTCCTCCCACCGCGTCCATCCCGGAACCGCTCGTCGTCGACGACGCGCCACCGACGACCGCGCCGCCACCCACGACCACGCCGCCGCCGACGACGCCTGCTCGCCCCGTGCCGTGCACGAACGACATGATCGCCGTCGGGGCCGAGGTGGTCGGACCGGAGCGTCGCGTGGGCGAACGCATGGTGCTGCGGCTCGTCGTCACCAACAGCTCCACGCAGCCGTGCGTGCGCGACCTGGACCCGGTCCGCCAGGAGATTGTCGTCTGGAGCGCCGACGGCAGTCAGCGGCTGTGGTCGAGCAACGACTGCTCCTCGGCGAAGGGGGCGGACCCGCGCACGCTCGCTCCCGGGCAGCCCTTGACGTTCACCGTGCGGTGGGCCGGCCGCACCTCGGCCCCCGGCTGCCCGCAAAGGCGTGACACGGTGCCCGCGGGCGAGTACCGCCTGCTGACGAGGGTGGATGACGTGATCAGCCCACCGACCCAGTTCGTCCGGGAGCCCTGACCTGACGGCGAGTGGCCCGGGGGTGGCGCCTCAGCGGATCGCGTCCAGGACCACGCCCACGTCGCGGACCTCCGTCAGGCGCATACCCGCGGGTGCGGTGCCGCTGTCGGGTGGGACCAGCGCGTGCGTGAAGCCCAACCGGGCGGCCTCGGCGAGCCGCCGTTCGACGCCCGCCACCCGGCGCACCTCGCCCGCCAGGCCGAGCTCGCCGAGCACCACGACGTCGGACGGGAGGGCCACGTCGCGGCGCGCCGAGGTGATCGCGAGCGCGAGCGCGAGGTCGGCGGCGGGCTCGACGACGCGCATTCCGCCCACGGTGGCCGCGTACACCTCCGCGTCGTGCAGCCGCACGCCCGCCCGCTTCTCGAGCACGGCGAGCAGCATCGCGACGCGCGCGCTGTCGAGGCCGCTGACGGCGCGGCGCGGGCTGGGGATGTCCTTGCCCGTCACCAGGGCCTGCAGCTCGGCGGGAAGCGGTCTGCGGCCGTCCATGACCACCGTGACGGCGGTGCCGGGCACCGGCGGACCGCCGAAGCGGGCCAGGAAGAGCCCCGACGGGTCGGGCATGCCGACGATGCCGGAGTCGCGCATCTCGAAGCAGCCCACCTCGTCGGCGGGCCCGAACCGGTTCTTGACGCCGCGCACCATGCGCAGCGTCGAGTGCTTGTCGCCCTCGAACGCGAGCACGACGTCGACGACGTGCTCCAGCACGCGCGGCCCCGCGATGCCGCCGTCCTTTGTGACATGTCCCACGAGCAGCACGGGCAGCCCGCGTTCCTTCGCCAGCGCGGTGAGGGCAACGGTGACGGCCCGGGTCTGCGTGACCCCGCCAGCGGCGCCGTCGGAGTCGCCGCTCGACATCGTCTGGACGGAGTCGACGATCAGCAGGTCGGGATGCAGCTCGTCGACGTGGCCGACGATCGCGCCGAGGTCGGACTCGGCGGCGAGGTACAGCTCGTCGTGCACCGCGCCGGTGCGCTCGGCGCGCAGCCGCACCTGGCCAGCCGACTCCTCGCCCGTGACGTACAGCACCCGACCCGTGCGGGCGACCTGCGCGGCCACCTCCAGCAGCAGCGTCGACTTGCCGACGCCGGGCTCCCCGGCAAGCAGGACGACCGCGCCGGGCACGAGACCGCCGCCCAGCACGCGGTCCAGCTCCGACACCCCGGTGGGCCGGGCGCGGGCCGAGTCCAGCGCGACGTCGGCGATCCGGCTGGCCGGTGCGCTCGGCGCCCCGGCGACGACCCGCTGCCGGGGACGGGCCGCTGCGACCGGTGCGGCCGCCTCCAGCGTGCCCCACGCCTGGCAGCCCGGGCAGCGCCCGACCCACTGCGCGGCCTGGTGCCCGCACTCCGCGCAGCGGTAACCCCCGCTGCGGGCCGTGCGCGTACGTCCGGTCACGCCGGGACTAGGCGTGGCCGTCCTCGCGGAGCTTGTCCGGGTTGGCGACCGGGACGTCGAAGCGCACCTCGCCCGCGCGCTCGAAGGTGAGGATCAGCGGGTAGGTGAGGCCGGCCTGGACGTCCTCGCGCAGCCCGGTGAGCACGATGTTGCCGACGCCCGGCTCACCCTGCGCCGCGGGCGGCGGGACGACCGGTGCTGGCTGCGCGGCGGGTGCCGGCGTGCTGGTGGGGGGTGCGGTGGCCGAGGGCGCGGGGGTCGAAGGCGCAGTGGTCGGCGTCGACGTGCCGGGAGCTGCGCCCGGGGTGGCCGCCGGTGCCGCCTCCGCGGGCGACGGTGCCGCCAGGGCCGCCGGGGCGCCCTCGACGGTGAGCGCCTGACCGCCCGGGATCCGCAGGACGCCGCTGATCTGCACCGACTCGGCGACCGGGCTGCTCGCCGCCACCAGGCGGTCGACCTCGGCGCCCGTGTTCACGATGACCATCTGCAGCGGTGCGCTGCCGCCGACCGGGTAGATCGCGGCGCCGTGGGCGGCCTCGTCGAACTCGATCATCGCGTTGCGGACCGAGATCTGGCCCCCGGTCGCGCTCGCACCCTCGACGGCGGCGACCTGGCGGCTCGTCTGCGTGATCTGCCCGGCACCGCAGCCTGCGACCGCGACGGCCGCGATCAGGGCGCCGATGACGAGTTGTGCTCGGTTCCGGCGGGGGTCGCTCACCTGTGTGACGTCCTTCCTCATTGCCGGGCACCGCGCCGAGCAGGGGCCGGCGCCGCGACGGGTGCGGGCGTGAGGCGCCCGCCGTGATCGCTGGGTGGTCGCCGGTGCGACCGGTCGAAGCCTAACGCCACGGGTAGCAGCGCTGGTCGCGGTCCCCTCGCTCGGTCCGGTGCACGCGCACCTGCACGTTTCCCCGCCATTGTCAATCCCCTGACCTGCGACGACAGTGCACACCGGGGAGCGAAGGCGGGTTGGGGCGTGTTAACCTGGAGGCAGCGAAAGGGGCAGAGGACACATGGTTTTCAAGGTCGGAGAGACCGTCGTCTACCCGCACCACGGTGCCGCTCTCATCGAGGCCATCGAGACTCGGACGATCAAGGGCGAGGAGCGCAAGTACCTCGTCCTCAAGGTCGCGCAGGGTGATCTCACGGTGCGTGTTCCCGCCGAGAACGCCGAGGTGGTCGGCGTCCGCGATGTGGTGGGCCAGGAAGGTCTGGATCGGGTGTTCGAGGTGCTCCGCGCCCCGCACACCGAGGAACCCACGAACTGGTCGCGCCGGTACAAGGCCAACCTCGAGAAGCTCGCTTCGGGTGATGTGAACAAGGTTGCCGAGGTCGTTCGCGACCTGTGGCGCCGGGAGAAGGACCGCGGCCTGTCCGCGGGCGAGAAGCGCATGCTGGCGAAGGCGCGGCAGATCCTCGTGAGCGAGCTGGCGCTCGCCGAGGGCACCGACGAGGAGCGGGCCGAGGTCCTGCTCGACGAGGTGCTGGCCACCGCCACCGCCTGAGTGCGGTAGTCCTGCCTCTCTTCGACGACCGCCCGGTGCACGTCATCGCGGTGGTCGTGGCCGGGTCGGCTCATGCGCTCACGCCGGTCGCCGGTGTTCCGATGGTCGTGCGTGGTGTGCGCACGCTGCTGGCCGGCGCCGGGGTCGAGCGGGTCGTCGTAGCGACGGCGAATGTCCTGCGCCCGGAGGTCGAACGCGTCTGCGTGGGCGCGCCCGTCGACGTGCGGTCGCCTTCGGCGCACGGTATCGGGGCACACATCGTGCAACGACCGGGCGCCACTAGAGGTGACGATCCCGGCACGTCGAGTCGCGACGGCATCGTGCTGCTCCACGACGCGCACCGGCCGTTCGCTCCGGCCGAGCTCGTCGCGGCGGTCGTCGCAGCCGTTCGCGCCGGACACGGCATGGCCGTACCCGCATTGCCGCTCACCGACACCGTCAAGTCGGTGGATGATCGCGGTGCCTTCACCGGCACTCCCGACCGCGCCGCGTTGCGCGTCCTGCAGACCCCGATCGCCGTGCGCGCCGGGGTGCTGCCGGCCGACGCCTGCACGGATCCGCTCGCCGCCGTCCGCCGGTACGCGGCGGCGGGGGGCGAGGTGCGGACCGTCACCGGCCACCCGGCGGCGTTCGCCGTGCGGAGCGCATGGGACCTGGAGCTCGCCGAGCTGATCGCGCACGGGAAGATCCGCCTGTGAGGGTCGGGATCGGCACGGACGTGCACCCCGTCGCGCCCGGGCGCGAGTGCTGGATCGCCGGGCTGCTCTGGGACGGTGTTGACGGTTGCGCGGGCCACTCCGACGGTGATGTCGCCGCACACGCCCTGTGCGACGCGCTGCTCTCCGCGGCCGGCCTCGGCGACCTCGGGGCGGTGTTCGGCACCGGGCGGCCGGAGTGGGCGGGCGCCAGCGGGCTCGCCCTGCTCGCCGAGGTGCGGCGGCTCGTCACCGCCGATGGCTGGCAGGTGGGCAATGCCGCCGTGCAGGTCATCGGCAACCGGCCCAAGATCGGCACCCGGCGCGAAGAGGCCCAGCGGGTGCTCTCGGAGGCGGTGGGTGGCCCGGTGGCGGTCTCCGGGACCACCACCGACGGCCTGGGCCTCACCGGCCGGGGCGAGGGCATAGCGGCGATCGCGACGGCCCTGCTGGTGGCCGGCTCCTGAAGGTCAGGAAAGCCACTTTCCTGACCTGCAGGGCCCTGAACGTGGCTTTCCTGACCCTCCCGCGTCAGCCGACGCGTTCCTGGACCTGCTCCGGCGTGAGGTTCTCGATCCGTTGGGCGATGAGCCACTGGTGACCGAAGGGGTCGCGGAGGCGCCCGCCGTAGTCGCCGTAGCCGCGGTCGGCGATCGGGAAGATCACCGTCGCGCCCGCGCCGAGCATGCGTTCGGCCACGGCGTCCGCGTCGGACACGTCGAGCGACATGATCACCGGGACACCGTCTCCGGTGGGTGCCGGATCACCGTCACCCGCGTCCTTCACCGCGAAGCGCGCCGGGCCGGCCTCGACCATCGCGTGCACGACGCGGCCGTCGGGGCCGGTGTAGCGCTCGGTGACGGTGCCGCCGAACGCGCGGGTGTAGAAGTCGAGTGCGGCGTCGGCGCCCTCGACGACGAGCCGCGGGTAGAGGGCCGTGATATGGGTCATGCAGTCATGGTCGCGAGCCCGTCGCCACCCGTCGTGGACGAAACGGAACACCGCGCGCGATGCACGCCACACCGGCTCCGTACCCTGGAGTCGTGAGCCTTCGCCTGCACGACACCGCCACGAGGATGCAGAGGGACTTCGTCCCCCTGCGGGCCGGGGCTGCGTCGATGTACGTGTGTGGGGCCACCGTGCAGGGTCTGCCGCACATCGGGCACGTGCGTTCCAGCCTGAACTACGACGTGCTGCGCCGCTGGCTCGCCCACGGCGGGCTGGACGTCGCGCTGGTGCGCAACGTCACCGACATCGACGACAAGATCCTGCGCAAGTCCGCGGAGGCCGGCAGGCCGTGGTGGGAGTGGGCCGCCACCCACGAGCGGGCGTTCTCGGCCGCCTACGACGCGCTGGGCTGCCTCCCGGCATCCGTGGAGCCGCGAGCCACCGGGCACATCACGCAGATGGTCGAGCTGATCGAGCGGCTGGTCGACGAGGGCCACGCCTACCCGGCAGGCGGCGACGTCTACTTCGCCGTGCGCTCGTTCCCCTCCTACGGCGAGCTGTCGCACCAGAAGGTGGACGACGTCGCACAGGGCGAGGGTGACATCGGCGGGAAGCGCGACGCCCAGGACTTCACGCTGTGGAAGGCCGCGAAGCCCGGGGAGCCGTCCTGGCCCACCCCGTGGGGCCGCGGTCGGCCGGGCTGGCACCTGGAGTGCTCGGCGATGGCCACCTTCTACCTCGGCCCCGAGTTCGACATCCACGGCGGCGGGCTCGACCTGGTGTTCCCGCACCACGAGAACGAGCGCGCGCAGTCCAACGCGGCGGGCGACCCGTTCGCCCGGTACTGGCTGCACAACGCCTGGGTCACCATGGGCGGCGAGAAGATGTCCAAGTCGCTCGGCAACACGCTCTCGATCGAGGCGCTGCTGCAGCGCGTGCGGGGCGTGGAGCTGCGCTACTACCTCGTCGGGCCGCACTACCGCTCGTCCATCGAGTACTCCGACCACGCCCTGCAGGAGGCGGTAGCCGCGTACCGGCGCATCGAGTCGTTCGTGCACCGGGTGCGCGAGCGGGTGGGTGCTCCCGAGCCGGGCGTCGTGTCGCCGGAGTTCACCGCCGCGATGGACGACGACCTCGGCACCCCGGCGGCGCTCGCCGCCGTCCACGGGGCCGTCCGGGAGGGCAACGCCGCGCTCGACAGCGGCGACCGGCCGTCGGCGCTCGCCGCCGCCGGCTCCGTGCGCGCGATGACGGGCCTGCTGGGGCTCGACCCGTTCGACCCGCACTGGGCCGACGGCGACCGCGCGGCCGACAGCGCCACCGGCGCGCTCACAGCGCTCGTCGAGGATCTCCTCGTCCAGCGCCAGGAGGCGCGGGCCCGCCGCGACTTCGCCGCCGCCGACGAGGTGCGCAACCGGCTCACCGCTGCAGGGATCGCAGTGGAGGACTCACCCGACGGACCCACCTGGTCCTTGAAGGACGGATAGATGGCCGGCAATTCCAAGCGCCGCGGAGCGATGCGCAAGGAGGGCACCAAGAAGGGCATGGTCGTCGGGTCCGGCGGCCAGCGCCGCCGTGCGCTGCAGGGCAAGGGCCCGACGCCACCCGCCGAGATGCGCCCGGGCCACCCGGCCGCCCGGCGCGCCGCCCGGGCCGTCACCGCCAAGGCCAAGCAGGGCGGCCGCGCGGGCGACAAGCGGCGTCCCGGCGACGGTGAGACCCCGGAGACCGTGCTCGGGCGCAACCCGGTCGTGGAGTGCCTCCGGGCCGGCGTGCCCGCCACCGCGCTGCACGTGGCGCTGGGCACCAACGCCGACGAGCGCGTTGCCGAGGCCGTCCAGCTCGCCGCGGACCGGGGGATCTCGATCCTCGAGGTACCGCGGAACGATCTCGACCGGATGGCCGGTGGTGCGCTGCACCAGGGCCTCGCGCTGCAGGTGCCGCCGTACTCCTACGCACACCCGGACGAGCTGCTGGAGGCGGCGAGCGAGTCCGCCGAGCCGGGGCTCATCGTGGCCCTCGACGGCGTCACCGACCCGCGCAACCTCGGCGCCGTCGTGCGGTCGGTCGGGGCGTTCGGCGGGCACGGGGTGGTCGTGCCGCAGCGGCGGGCCGCCGGCATGACGGCCGTCGCGTGGCGCACGTCGGCCGGCACGGCCGCCCGCGTCCCGGTGGCCCGCGCCACCAACCTCACCCGCACGCTCCGCGAGTACGCCACGGCCGGCTTCATGATCGCCGGCCTCGACGCGGAGGGTTCGGTCTCGCTCGACGACTTCGAGCTGGCCACCGACCCGCTCGTGCTCGTGGTCGGCTCCGAGGGCAAGGGCCTGTCCCGGCTGGTGAAGCAGACCTGCGACGTCACGGTGTCGATCCCGCTCGCCGGGCAGGTCGAGTCGCTGAACGCCTCGGTGGCCGCGGGCGTCGTGCTGGCCGAGGTGGCCCGCCAGCGGCGCGTGCGCGGCGCCTGATCAGGCGGTGACGACGGCCCGGCTCCTGCGGCCGACCACCCGGCAGGCCACGTAGATCAGGAACGCGATCGTGGCCACGTAGCCGGAGATCGGCAGGCCGGGGGCGAGGGAGAGCAGGATCCCGCCGAGCAGGGCGGTCTCGGCGAAGACCACCGCGAGAACCGTGGCCATCACCGGGTTGGCCGTCACGCGCGCAGCGGCCGCCCCGGGCACGATCATCACGGTGAGCACGAGGATCGCCCCGACGATCGGCACCACGAGCGCGGTGGTGAGCCCGATCAGCACGGCGAACACCAGCGACAGCATCCGCACCGGTACGCCGCGGGCGAGCGCGACGTCGGGATCCACGCTGGCGAACAGCAGCGGCCGGTACAGCACGGCGAGCGCGCCGATCACGATCACCGACACGGTGCCCAGCACCGTGATGTTCGTGGTGTCGACCGCGACGATCGAGCCGGTGAGCAGCCCGAACTTGTTCGATGCGCGCCCGGGGTAGAGCGCGAGCATCAGGACCCCGAGGCCGAGGCCGAAGGCGAGCACCACGCCGATCACCGAGTCGCGCTCGCGCTGGCGCAGTCCGAGGAGGCCGAACACGAGCGCTGCGACCACCGCCCCGGCGACCGCGCCGAACTCCACACCGACGCCGGTGAGGAGCGCAGCCGCACCGCCCGTGAAGGAGAGCTCCGCGGTGCCGTGCACGGCGAAGGACATCCCGCGGGAGACGATCAGCGGAGCCAGCACACCCGCCACCAGCCCGAGCACGGCGCACGCGATCAGCGCGGACTGCACGAAGTGCACCTGGAGCAGGTCGCCGATGCCCTCGAACGAGAACAGCTTGCCGAGGAGGTCGGTCATGCCGACTCCTCGTGGCAGTGCTCGCCGTGGTCCTCGGCCCCGACGACGACCAGCCGCCCGCGGACCCGCAGTACGTCCACCCGCGTGCGGTAGAGCTCCGAGAGCACCTCGGAGGTCATGACCTCCTCGGGCGGGCCGATCCGGAACCGGCCGTTGACGAGGTAGAGCACGCGGTCGACGAGCGGGAGCACGGGGTTGATCTCGTGCGTGACGAACAGGACGGCCGTGCGGGCGGCTCGGCGCCGCTCGTCGATGAGGCGGGTGACCGTGCGCTGGTGGGACAGGTCGAGCGAGAGCAGCGGCTCGTCGCACAGCAGCACGTCCGGCCCGCCGACGAGCGCCTGGGCCACGCGGAGCCGCTGCTGCTCGCCGCCGGAGAGCCGCCCGACGGGCGCGTCGGCGTATGCGGTGCCCCCTACGGCGGCGAGCGCGGCGTCCACCCGCTCGCGGCGCTCCCGTCGCCCCCGGAACCCGATGCCGAGGCGGTGGCCGTCGAGCCCGAGCCCGACGAGGTCGCGGCCGCGGAGCGGCAGGTCGGGGTCGAGGGCCTTCTGCTGCGGGACGTAGCCGATGCTCGGGCTTCCCCGCCGCGGCGGCCGGCCCGCGATCCGCACCTCGCCCGCGGAGAGCGGGAGCAGGCCGAGCAGCACGCGCACCAGCGTGGTCTTGCCGGAGCCGTTGGGCCCGAGCACCGTGACGAACTCGCCGGGTGCGACGTCGAGGTCCAGCCCGTCCCACAGCGTGCGGTCGTCGAAGCTCACCCGCGCGCCGCGCAGCGACACCGCGGGCGTGGTGACGGGGAGTGTCGAGACGTCCGGGGGTGTGGTGGGAGGGGCGGCCATGGGATCAGCTTCCGGATGGGGGCGTTCCGAGAGCGCCGGCGAGGGCGTCGATCTGCCCGCCCATCCACGCGACGTAGTCCGTGGCACCCTCGGGAAGGGTCTCGGTCATCTCGACGACGGGCACCCGTGCAGTTTGCGCCGCGCCGCGAACCTGGTCGGTGCTGGGGGTCTCGGTCTGCGCGTTGACGATGAGCGCGCGCACCGGGTCACCGGAGAAGAGGGCGAGCGTCTGCTGGAGCACCGCGGCAGGCGGGTCGGTGTCCTCCTCGATCGCCTCGGTGAACTCGTGGGGCGTGACGTCGGTGAGCCCGGCCGTCTGCACCAGGTAGCCCGGGACGGGTTCGGTGACGGCCACCCGGGCGCCCGGCTGCGCCTTGCCGACGGCCTCTGCGCGGCTGATCAGCTCGGCCACGCGGGAGTTGAAGGCCTGCGCGTTGGCCGTGTACTCGGCGGCATCGGCCGGGTCGGCGGCGGCGAGATCGTTCGCGATCTGCGTGGCGACCTTCTGCACGGTGGGCAGGCTGTACCAGAAGTGCTCGTTGAACTCGCCGTGCTCGTGCCCGTCGCCTTCGGCGTGCGGCTCCTCGGCGTGCGGCTCGTCGGCGTGCGGCTCCTCGGCAGGCGCGAGCCCGGAGACGGCGGCCACGTCCACCACGGTCGGCGTCGCGCCCGACGACTCGACCAGCCGCGTGAGGAAGTCGTCGTAGCCACCACCGTTGACGACGACGAGCCGCGCCTTGGCGACGGCCGCGGCATCCGCAGGCGTGCTCTCGTACGAGTGGGGGTCGGCGGCGGGATCGTCGATCAGCGATTCGACGCTGACGCGGTCGCCACCGACGGCCTCGACGATGCTGCCGTACACGTTCGTGGAGGCGACGACCGGCAGCGCGGAGTCGGCTGCGGGTGGCGCGGCGGCGGGCGTCTGGGTGCCGGAGCTGCAGCCCGCGGCGGTGAGCACGGCGAGCGCGGCGACGGCTGCGCGACGGAACGGCATGGCGAGTGCTCTCCCCGGAGTCGATCGTACTGATAACCGTTGTCGATTCACTGTAGCCGTTCGGGCGTCGCCGGTTCGGAGGGCCGTGTCACACGAGTTTCCCGTCGAGTGTCTGAACCGTTACGGTTCGACGATGGCCGGGCCCACCAACGTCCGCCGTCCCGCGACTCTCGCCTCGCTCGCTGCCGAACTCGGTGTATCGCGGACGACGGTCTCGAACGCTTACAACCGTCCTGACCAGCTCTCGGCGCCCTTGCGGGCCCGCGTTCTGGAGGCGGCACGACGCCTCGGGTATCCGGGGCCCGACCCGGTCGCACGTTCGCTGCGCACCCGCAAGGCCGGTGCGGTCGGCCTGCTGCTCACCGAGGCGCTGTCGTACGCGTTCCGGGACCCGGCGGCCACCGGGTTCCTCGAAGGGCTCGCGCTCGCCTGCGAGCAGGCGGGCCAGGGACTGCTGTTGGTGCCGGTCAGCCCCGACCAGGCCGACGTCACCGCGGTGCACCAGGCGGGCGTCGACGGCTTCGTCGTCTACTCCGTGCGGGAGGACGACCCGCACTTCCTCGCCGTGCTCGAGCGGCCCGTGCCCACGGTCGTGTGCGACCAGCCGATGGGGGTCGAGGGCGTCGACCGGGTCGGCGTCGACGACCGGGCGGGGATGCTCGCGCTCACCCGGCATCTCACGGGGCTCGGCCACCGCCGGGTCGGGGTGCTGTGCATGCGCCTCGCCGCCGGCCACAACGACGGTCCCGCCAGCCCGGAGCGGCAGGCGAACGCCACCTACCCGGTGCAGCGCGACCGGCTCGCGGGGATCTGCGACGGGCTGGCCGAGGTGGGGGTCGACTGGGCCGACGTGCCCGTCCACGAGCGCTTCGAGCACAGCGTCGACGCCGGGCAGGACGCGGCCGCCGCGATGCTCGCGGCCCACCCCGACATCACCGCCCTGGTCTGCACCTCCGACATCCTCGCCCTCGGCGCGCTGCGCCACGCCGCCGATCGCGACCTCAACGTGCCCGACCAGCTCACGATCACCGGTTTCGACGGGGTGCCCGAGGCGGAACGGGCCGGGCTCACCACCGTTCGCCAGCCGGTGCTGGAGAAGGGCCGGGTGGCGGGCGAGCTGCTGCTGGAGCGCGGCGAGCGCAACCGCCCGCGCCGGGTGACCCTGCCCACCGAGCTGGTCGTCGGCACGACGAGCGGCCGCCCGCGGGTCGAGGAGCGCTTCTTCTCCGGTTGGTGACGGTCAGGAGGGCGGGCGCAGGCGGGCCGTCACCGCCCTGGCGAGTTCCGTCACGTCCGTGTCCGGCTTCAGCGGGATCGCGCCTTCCAGGATCAGGGCGGCGAGGCCGTGGACGAGCGACCACGCGGTCAGCGCCGTGGTGTCGGTGTCGCGCGTGCTGCCCGCCTCGAACCGCTGCACGCCGGATCGCAGCTGCTCACGCGCGCGGCCCATCGCGGCATCCAGGTCGGGGTCGTCGGCCCGCGCGAGTCCGGGGGCCCGCATCACGGCGAAGTGGGCGGGGTGCGAGGTCGCGAACACCACGTACGCGACACCGAGCTCGGCGAAGTCGTCCTCGCGCCTGACCGCCTCCTCGAGCGAGTCGGCGAGCAGCGACCAGCCCTCGGCCGCGAGGGCCGTGAGCAGTCCGGTCTTGTCGCGGAAGTGGTGGGTCGGTGCGGCGTGCGAGACCCCGGCGCGGCGCGCGACATCGCGGAGGCTGACGGCTGCTGGGCCCTGCTCCCCGATGGCCTCGAGCGCGGTGTCGAGCAAGGCGCGGCGGAGGTCACCGTGGTGGTAGGGCATCCGCCCACCCTACCTCAGGTCTTGTCATTGACAAGATGTGTGATCGGAGGTATCCCGCGTGATCACGACTCGGAACGTCGCCTGCGGGCCTCGACCAGCTGCTGCAGCAGCGCGGTGATGTCCGGCGGCGCGTCCACCCGGTGCTGCGCGGCCGTGTCACCCGGCCCGACCTTCACACCGACGTCGCCCGGCCGCAGGCGGGCGAACACCGTCTCGTCGGTGACGTCGTCGCCCGCGAACAGCACGGCGTCGGCGGCCTCGCCCTCGCGGAGCAGCTCGAGCGCCGCGCCCTTGTCCATCCGGGCGACGGACAGGTCGAGCACGGCCTTCCCAGGGGTGGCCTCGATCCCGTGCCACGTGGCCGGGCCGGCGCGCACGGCGTCGAGCACGCGGGTGCCGACGTCGGGCGGCGCGTTCCGGACGTGCACGGCCACGCCCGCGGGCTTGGCCTCCAGCGTGACGCCCGGCTCGCCGTCGACGAGCTGCCGCAGCTCGGCCGCCAGCCGATCGAGACGCTCGCGCTGCTCGTCGTCGAGCAGGGAGGAGCCGTCGGCGTCGAACTCGCTGCCGTGGCTGCCGATCAACCGGACCGGGCTTCCGAAGCCGGAGACGGCGGCCAGGTCGGCCCGCCCGCGGCCCGACAGCAACGCGACCGTGGTGCCGGGCAGGGCTGCCAGCTCCTCCATCGCCGCCGCGCTCTCCGGGAGCGGCCGCGCCTCCGACGGGACGGGGACGATCGGGGCGAGCACCCCGTCGAAGTCGAGTGCCACGAGCAGGCGGGGGACACCGGCGAGCGCCTGAACGGCCGCCTCGAGGTCGGTCATGCTCAGGCCTCGTCCGCGGGCGGGAGGCCGAGCGCGTCGAGGAACGTGCGCGCCCACCGGTCGACGTCGTGGCTCAGCACCTGCCTGCGCAGCGCGCGCATCCGCCGGCGGCCCTCGTCCGGGTCGATGGTGAGGGCGGCGTGGAGCGCGTTCTTGACGCCGTCGGTGTCGTGCGGGTTGACCAGTATCGCGTCCTTGAGCTCGAGGGCTGCGCCCGCGAATTCCGACAGCACGAGGACGCCGCCGTTGTCGTGGCGGCAGGCCACGTACTCCTTGGCGACCAGGTTCATCCCGTCGCGCAGAGGCGTGACGAGCATGACGTCGGCGGCCACGAAGAACGCGACCAGCTCCTCCCGCGGGAGCGACTGGTGCAGGTAGTGCACAGCCGGGTGCCCGACCCGCGCGTACTCGCCGTTGATCCGGCCCACGGACTGCTCGATGTCGTTGCGCATCTTCTGGTAGTGCTCGACGCGCTCCCGGCTCGGTGTGGCCAGCTGGATCATCACCGTGTCCTCGGGACTGATCCGGTCCTCGACGAGCAGCTCCTCGAACGCGCGCAACCGCACGTCGATGCCCTTGGTGTAGTCGAGGCGGTCGACGCCGAGCACGACCCGCTCCGGGTCGCCGAGGTCGGCGCGGATCTGCTTCGCGCGCTCCAGGACGTCCGGGTTGCGGGACAACCGGTCCAGGTTGCCGGAGTCGATCGAGATCGGGAACGCCCCGAGCTTGACCGTGCGGTCGCCCACCATGACCTCGGTGCGGCCATGGCCCGGGTTGGCGCCGGCGAGCCTCGTGGCGAGCCAGCGGAAGTTGCGGGCGCCGCCGGGGGTGTGGAAGCCGACGAGGTCGGCACCGAGGAGGCCCTCCACGATGTGCTTGCGCCACGGGAGCTGCATGAACAGCTCGGTGGGTGGGAAGGGGATGTGCAGGAAGAACCCGATGCGCAGGTCGGGCCGCAGCTCGCGCAGCGCGGCCGGGAGCAGCTGGAGCTGGTAGTCCTGCACCCAGACCGTGGCGCCCTTCGCGGCGACCTGCGCCACGACCTCGGCGAACCGCTGGTTGACCCGCACGTAGGTCTGCCACCAGTGCCGGTGGAACGCGGGTGGGGCGACCACGTCGTGGTAGAGCGGCCACAGGGTGCCGTTGGAGAAGCCCTCGTAGTACTCCTCGACCTCCTGCGCCGAGAGGCCGACGGGGTGCAGGTGCAGCCCGTCCTCCACGAGCGGCTCGACGTCCGCGTCGGGCAGGCCCGGCCAGCCGACCCACGCGCCGTCGCGGCTGCGGAGCATCGGTTCGAGAGCCGTGACGAGACCACCAGGGCTGCGCTTCCAGCGCTGGGTGCCGTCGGGCAGCTTCTCGAGATCGACTGGCAGCCGGTTGGCCACGACGACGAAATCGGCGGACTGCGTGGAGCCTGACGGCATGTTCCTCCTCGAGCGATCAGCTCTTCGGAGCCTACTGCCGGTCGGGCTCCGATGGTGCCGATTCGGTCACAGCGGGAGTACCCGGACGGCGCGGCCGCGCCACGAAATCGCCGAACGCGACGCCGGCGGCCAGCGCCAGCCCGATGCCGAGCGCGACCGTGACGGTGACCAGGCCGTCGGCGAGACCCTCGACGGCCAGCTGGTAGAAGCCGCGGTAGGCCGTGAAGCCCGGCAGCAGCGGGGTGATGCCGGCGAGCGTGACGACGAGCGGCGAGATGCCGCCGCCACGGCGCAGCAGGCCGGTGGCGATCCCCACGACGACGGCCGCGGCGCCGGTGGCCGCGACCGGCCCGATCTCCAGGATCTGGGTGAGCGCCCCGTAGGTGCCCCATCCGGCCGCGCCTGCGAGGCCCGCGGCGAGCAGCGGCCGCCACCGCGCGTACCCGGCGAGCGAGAACGAGGCCGCGGCCATCGCCGCCGCCACCACGGACAGGCTGAACCGCCCCGCGCCGGTGGGCAGCTCACCGGCCACCTCCAGCACGACCCCGAACGCGAACCCGATCTTCAGCGCGAGCACCACGCCGGTGAGCAGCCCCGCTGAGAGCAGCGCGATCTCCATCACCCGGCCCGCGGACGTGACGTAGTAGCTCGAGATCGCGTCCTGCACGGTGCCGACGACCGACAGCCCCGACAGCAACACGGTGATGCTCGCCGCCACCACCAGGGACGGTCGGGTGCCCGGTGGGATCACGCCCGCCGCGAACAGCACCAGCGTGCCCCCGGTACCGACCAGCCCCCCGACCACCTGCCGGAAGAACGACGGCAGCCCCCACCGGTTGAGCAGCCGGCCGAGCCGGTCGATCAGCCCGGTGACGAAGAACGCCGCGAGTGCGGTGATCGGTGCGGCGCCGAGGAGGAGCGCGACGGATGCGGCGAGCCCGGCCCACCCGGCCGTTGCGACCCACCGCGGGTACGGGTGCGGGGCGCTCACCGCGTCGGAGAGCTCGGCCGAGGCCGCCTCGACGTCGAGCTCGGCCCGCTCCACCCGCTCGACGATCTCGGCGACCTCCTCCAGCCGCGTCAGGTCGAGCGCGCGGTACCGGACCAGGCGCATGGACGTGACCGGCGCCGCCGCCATGCCCCGGTGGCAGCACATCGTGATCGAGCTGAACGTGATGTCGACGTCGACGGCCGAGAGCCCGGCCGCGGCGGCCAGCCGCATCATCGTCCGCGTGGTCTCGTCCACGCTCTCGCCGCTCGAGAGCAGCACCTCACCCACGCGCATGCACAGGTCGAGCACCTGCTGCACCCGCGCGTCGTCCGGCACCTTCGGGCCGAGCGGCCGCATCAGCTGCACCGTGGGTGGCCCCGCGTGCAGCAACCCCTGCGCCTCGCGGCGGATCTTGCTGCGGACCCGGCGGGTGAACCGTTCGCCTCGTGTCATCCGGAGATCCCGGCCCCGGTGGTGGCGATCGACTGCATGCCGCCCAGGGTAGGTGTGGGCCTCGATCGCGCGACTAGGATGTCGTCCGTACCGGCCGGTGTAGCTCAGTGGTAGAGCAACCGCCTTGTAAGCGGTAGGTCGTCGGTTCGATCCCGACCTCCGGCTCCACGTCCGACCAGCGGTTTCTCCGCTCGTCAACAGCTCGATCCGCGTGACATGGGATCAATCGTGGTGCGAACGCGGTATGTCCGCGCCACGCGCCTCCGCCGCTGGTTAGCGGCGTGCGAAGGGCAGCATTCGAGACGCTGCCGAGCGGCGCGCTGCGCGTCGTCGTGTACCCCGGAGGAGCGTGAGCACACACCGCCAGATCGCAACCCGGCCGAGGACGACCGGCAGGTCGAGCTCGCTCGGTGGGCCGAAGAGAACGCCCATGCCGCGAGCGGCCGGACGAGCGGACACGACCTCGACAGAAACCCGCTGACCGTGCGTCGTGAACGGTGCGGCGTCACCGGCACCGCAACCTCTTGGACGTCCAAATCGTCCGCACCCCTCACCCCGACCCGACATCGACGAGCTGGAACGCGAGAACAACGGCGCAGGCGCGCCAGCGGCCCCGAAGCCGGCTTGAGGAAGACGCAGCGATCTGCGCCGTCGTCCAGTTACTAATTCGACGAGTAGCCGCAGCATGTGGGTTATCACAACTCGTAGAGCTGGCTTCAATCGGCTAAGTGGTCACGCCAAGGTTCATGAGGCGAAAACCCATCGCGGCGATGCTCACGTTGAACTCGTTGGCCAGCCATTCTGTACTCGCGTCGGAGTCGCGACGAAATCGCTCAGGGAGGGTCTGGAGATGAGCTCGAACGAGTCGCTCCGGCATGAGAATATCGGCGGCGAAAGTATTCGCCTCAATCTCCTCCCGGCTCGTTGCCGTCGCCGATATGCTGTCACGAGCGTTCACGCGCATTGGTCGATCGAGGATCACTAGGCGACCGGGATGGAGAGCAAGGTGCCCCAGTTCGTGGGCGATCGTGAACCGCTGGCGCACGCCAGCCTGCGAGGCATTCACTCCGATTATCGGAGGCCTGCCGTCTTCGCGGAGTAGGATCCCTGACACGTCGCCATCTTCGAATTCCTGCCTCCTGAGCAATGCTCCCGCCTTCCGAGCCAGGCGTTCCACATCGACAGGAATCTTGCCGATTCCGTGCGCCTCAAGAAATGCCTCCGCAGCTTTCGTCGCGCGCTTACTCATCAGTTGAGGCCGCCGTTGAGTCGTTGGCGATGATCGACCTAACCCACTGTTGCGCATCTTCTGGTATTTCTGACATGACGTCTGGTTGATGCATTGCCAATGGTAAGAGAGTGTCGATCGTGGTTTGGAGGCTGTCTGCGAGCTGCGGCAATTGATGAAGGAGGATGCGCTGTCGCCCCTTCTCGATATTGCTGATAGACGTCCGGTTCAGTCCGACACGGATGCCCAGTGCCTCCTGGCTCATTCCGGCAACCGTGCGGGCGGCACGGAGGCGGCGGCCGAACTCGACGTAGAACGCCTCGACATCGCGGCGATCATCCTGCACGCGCGCAGTGTGCCAGATCCACCAACATGTTGGTAAGACGTGCATGCTTGACGTGGGCAGACCGTGCGTGCTCTCCTTTCGGTAGGGACGTCGCCACCGCTGGTGACGCCCGACCGCGTCCGCGCTCCCCGGCTCCCCGGACGCCCTACCGAAAGCTGAGCATCCCGATGCCCGCTCCCCTCGAGCACCAGCTCGACACCGGCCGCCGCCGTATCGAAGTCGCGCGGCCCGTCCTCGACGAGGCACGCCGCCGCCGCGGCCTCCTCATCGACGCACTGAAGGCCGCCTTCCCTTTCGGCCGGGTCTACATGAACGGCTCCCTCGCCCACGGCGACGCGAACGCGCCGCTCAACGACATCGATCTCGGCATCGTCGTCGGCACCGCCGGCCTCTACGGTCCCGGCGGGCGGGGCCCGCTGCCGTTGATGCACATCGCCGCAGACGCCATCCGCGACCACCTCAAAGACGAGTTCCCCAACATGCGGGTGATCGTCGAGGGGCGGCGCCGGGCGGTGCTCGTGAGCTTCGGTAACCCGGTCACCTCTGGCGAGCCCGACTTCACTGCCGACGTGATCATCGCCCTCGACAACCCGGCCAGCGAGGGCCTCTATATCCCCAACCTGTCGATCGACGAGCAGTGGGACCGAGCCCACCCTGAGAAGCACACCGAGCTCGTGCTGGCCGCGATCACCGCCACCGACGTCGCGTTCGCCCGCATCGTCCGGCTCCTGAAGCATTGGCGCAGCCACCACGGCGACCCCGTCTGCAGCTGGAACCTGAAGGCTCTTGCGCTCTCGTGCATCACCGGCCCGACCTCCCTGTTGGACGGTCTCGAGCGGTTCTTCACCCATGCGACCGACGCCCTCGCGCTCGGCCCGACCCCTGACCCCGCCGGTGTCGCCGACCCGATAAGGCCCAACCTGCCGATGGACGAGGTCCTGAAGCGCTTCCGGGCCGCCCGCGACAACATCCGCGCCGCCAAGTACCACGAGATCGCCGGGAACCACGCCCACGCCCAGCAAGCTCTCTACCGCGTGCTACCCAACGTGATCGACGAACCCGACAAGAACCAGTTGCTCAGGGAGCTCATCGCTGGCGCCACCACGATGTCTGCGACCCCGACCCGCGCTTGGGCGCCGTGAACCACTGGTACGGCGCCGACCCCGTGTGGTGGGTCCCCCTGGAAGCTGCCGCGCGCCGGCGCTTCCGGAGGGACCTGTCCCACCGCTACCTCGGTGACCGCCTCGTCTACACCGTGACCGCGCTTGCCGTGCCGGCCGACCCGCCGCTGGTCACCGTCACTATCACGTTCTGGGCACGCCCGCTCTACCCCACCTACGGGCAACGGCCGTGTAACACGCCGCAGGTTCACGCCGAGGTTGACGCGATCTCGCCGCACCGCAACGGCGACCGCTCGCTGTGCTTGTGGTATCCGCTCGACCCGCCCGATCAATGCTGGACCAGCGAGAAGGGGCTCCTCGACCTGATCGAGATCGTGCGTCGCCACCTCGCCCTCGAACGCGTTTGGCGACTGACCGGCGGAACCAACGGTGGCGTGTGGACGCTGCCCGACGCCCCGCACGGTTTCCCCGATGTGGCATGACACCCTCGGTCGATGTGGACCTGGGCCCAAACCGCCGCCCTCATCGTCCCCGTGCTTGCCTTCTTCGGTGCTGTCGTGGTGTGGGCGTTCGGCCAACGCGCCGCCCGCCGCGAACGGCGAGCCACCGCGTTCGCCGCCGCCCTCGCCGCAGTCGAAACCTACGCAGAATTCCCGTACCGCGTGCGCCGGCGCGCAACAACGGAGACCGCCCGCCACGAACTCGCCACCGAGATCAGCAAGAATCAGGCCGAGATCGCCTTCCACCAAGCATGGCTCGATCTCGAAGCACCAACTGCTGCCAACGCCTACCGCAAGCTCGTCCAGGCGACGCGACGCCAAGCCGGGCAGCAGATGCACGACGCCTGGCTTCAACCCGCCATCACCACCGACGCCGACATGAACCTCGAAGTCGCCTACCCCCGAACCGAGATCGACACGGCCAGGGTGAGATGTCAGCAGCACATGAAGGCGGCGCTGCGCCTCGCGAGCCGATAAAATTCGCAAGTACCGGTGACGCCAGCCCATGTCGTCAGCCGAGGTCGCTCTCGCGCAGACATTCGTTGCCTCGCCAATTTCCACTGTGGACTTGAGGTGAGGCTCGGTCCGCAGAACGGTCCACGAACACGTGCAAGACGGTCCCTCTCATCGCAGCACGTGGTGCTGTCGGTGGCAGGTGCGACGATGGAGGAGGACGCGGCCGTAGGTCGTCGGTTCGATCCCGACCTCCGGCTCCACGTCCGACCAGCGAGTTCTCCCGCTGGAACAGCGCCGGCTCCGCCGATGTGGCATCACTTCGCAATCGCCGGTCTCCACCGTGGACCGACGCGACCCGGTCGTGGTGTTACCGAAGGCCCTGGACGGCGCCGCTGTAGATCGCCGTCGTGACATTGGCGCGGGTCGGGTTGGCCTCGACCATCCGGGCGACGAACTCGGCCAGGGTCGGGCGCGGGTCGGTGCTCAGCAGCTTGTCGCCGAGCTCGACGTACTCGATGGTCTTGGCCAGCGCGCCGGCGTCGTTGACGGCGTCGGCCTTGCGGTGAGACGCGACGACGACCTGGGGGTTGCGGCCCTGGATCTCCTCCAGGGTGGCGATCCAGCCCTTGCGGGTCTCGGGGGTGGTGGTCTCGATCAGGGCGGCGTGCACGTCGTTGTAGGCGATGTCGCCGACGACGACGGCGGACAGCTCGGGCACCCAGGCGTAGGAGGACTCGCTCGTGTCGGACTGGCCGGCCGAGACGCCGATGATGTCGTGGCCCTCGAGGTCGAAGCGGCCGTCGGCGGGCAGCGCCTCGGGGATGACGACCTCCTCGACGAGGTCGTCGGCGAAGATCGCGGAGTAGGTCGTGGTGTCGCGCTTGGTCTTCTGCTCCTCGGCGATGATGCCGGCGGTGGCAGCGGTCGAGACGACCTTGACGTCGGGGAACCTCGCCTTGAGCGGAGCGGTGCCGAGGTAGTGGTCGATGTGGCCGTGCGTGA
This sequence comes from Pseudonocardia cypriaca, assembly GCF_006717045.1. Lineage (NCBI taxonomy): Bacteria > Bacillati > Actinomycetota > Actinomycetes > Pseudonocardiales > Pseudonocardiaceae > Pseudonocardia > Pseudonocardia cypriaca. The sequence continues at coordinate 674,308 of NZ_VFPH01000003.1, read as the reverse complement.
TGAAGATGTGCGTGAGCCGCTTGCCGCTCGCCTCGATCCAGTCGGCCAGGTCGGCGGCGTCCTCGACGGTGGGCAGCGTGTCGATCAGGACGGCGTCGTTCTCGCCCGCGATCAGCGTCACCGACGTCGGCGGCCAGGTCCAGCCACCCTCGGGCGGGTCGATGGGCAGCGGGATGTTCAGCGGCCGGGCCGGTGCGTCGAAGGTGCTCAGGGTCAGCGTGGTGCTCATGGCGTTTCTCCTCGTGGTGGTCGAGAATAATTCTTGACCTGCGGGTACAAAATCTGGACAGGCGGAGAGAGCGAGGGGCGAGCTGCCGCCTCAGAGCAGTGCGAGCGTCGCGTCGACGACGCGGGTCAGGCGGTCGGGTCCGGGCTCGAGGCGCGACAGGACGTGGAGTCCGGTGGTGGCGTTGAGCAGCATGCTCGCCAGCGCCTTCGCGTCGACGTCACTGCGGATGTCGCCCTCGCGCTGGCCTCGGGCGACAAGGGTTTCGAAGACGCTCTCCGCTTGATCGAACAAACCGCGAACCTGCGTGGCCACGGCCTCGTCCAGGCGGCCGAACTCGACCGCGCTGTTGGTCGCCAGGCATCCGCGGCGATCGGGGTTGTCGAGGTCACCCTTCACGAAGAACAGCAGGGCCTCGCGCAGCAGGTCCTTGGCCGGCCCGGTTCCGTCCAGCCAGTACTTGAGGCCCTCGACGCGAAGATCGAGGTAGTGGCGCAGGGCGAGGTCGAACAGTTGGCGCTTACCCCCGAAGGCGTTGTAGAGACTGCCCTTGCCGATGCGCAGCTGGTCGGCCAACTGCTGTGGCGAGGTCGCGCCGTACCCCTGTGCCCAGAAGACCTCCATCGCCTCCGCGACGGCGCGGTCCGGGTCGAACTCCTTGGGGCGACCCATGGGACGAGCGTGCCTCATTCTTGACCTGCAGGTCAAGAGCTGGTCGGCCTCGAGTTGCGGATCGGGAAGTGCGCGTGAGCACCTCCGGCTCCGCCCGAGGAGTTGCCTACGGCTTGGCCGACGAGGTGATGCGCGACCCGGCCGGGGCCCCGGAGTCGGGCACCCCGGCGTAGTCGGGCAGCTCGACACCGTTGATCGCACGCTCGACCAGCTCCATGAGCGCCTCCATGTCGGTCTCCGGGCTCGGCTCCGCGTCCGGCGCCGGGGCCTGGAGGCTCTGTACGTGCATCCGGCCGATCTCCTGGTTGGCCTCGACGAACGAGCGCATCCGCGCCTCGTACGCGGCGAACCCGACCTCCGGGTCCCACCCGGCGCCAGCAAGCTCTCCGGCCAGTAGGTAGGCACCGACCAGGGCCAGCCCGGTGCCACCCCCGGACATCGGCGACGAGCTGAACGCTGCGTCGCCGAGCAGCCCCACCCGTCCGCTCGACCAGCGGTCCATCACGACCTGGGCGACCTGGTCGAGGTAGAAGTCCGGGGTGTCGTCCAGGTGCTCGAGGATGCGCGGGGTCAGCCAGCCGAAGCCGGCCATCCGCTCGCGCAGCAGGCGCTTCTGGGCCGCGACGTCGCTGTGGTCGACGTCGAAGTCGGCGGCGCTGTACGAGAGCATGGCCATCGCCCGCGTGGTGTCCGGGAGGGGCCGCAGGCCGGCGGAGCGCCCGGACTCCTGGTAGTCGATCAGCCAGCGGTCCACCCCGAACTCGTTGGGCACGCTATAGAAGGCCAGGACGAGCCCGAGGTGGCGGATGAACTGCTCGCGCGACCCGAAGACCATCGCGCGCAGCGCAGAGTGCAGCCCGTCCGCGCCGATCACCAGGTCGAAGCGCCGCCGGTCGCCGCCCGCGAAGGTCACGTCGACCCCGTCCGCGTCCTGGGTGAGCTCGGCGATGCGGTCGCCGAAGACGTACTCGACACCGTCGCGGGTGTCGTCGAAGAGCACCCGCGACAGGTCCCCACGCAGGATCTCGATCTCCGCGATGTACCCGTCGCCGCCGTGGTCGTCCGCGCGGTAGGTCTCCAGGACGTTCCCGTCCACGTCCACCGTGTACGCCCCGGCGGTGTCGGTGCAGGCGGCGCGCACCGCCGCGTCCAGCCCCATGCGCCGGATGACCTCCTTGGCCACCCCGCGCGCGTCCACCGCCTGCCCACCGGGACGCAGCTCGGGCGCCCGCTCCACCACGGTCACCTCGGCTCCACGCCGGCGCAGCCAGTGGGCCAGCGCGGGCCCCGCGATGCTCGCCCCCGCCACCAACACCCTGATACCGCTCACAGCGCCCCCTTGCTCGTCCGATTCGTGTCGATGAAGTGGAGTCGGTCCCGTCCTCGGTCCGCCCCCGTCCAGGCAGGCAGACTCGGGCGCGGCCAGGAACTCATCGCTGCGCAGGCCAGCATGGTCCACCCGCCCACGCCGCACTGCGGCGCCTCATCGCGACGGCCCAGCGCTGATCGACGTGTGGCGGAGGAGCGCGGGGACGACCGTGTCCCAGGTGCGGCGCGGGAGCTCGTTGCCCGTGCCGGGGAGTGTGAGCAGCTCGGCGCCCGGGATCTCGGCGGCGAGGGCCTCGCCGTTGCCGAGGGGGAAGAACGGGTCGTTCTCGCCGTGGATCACGAGGGTCGGCGCGGTGATGTCGCGCAGCCGCTTCCGCCATCGCGGTTTGCTGTCGAGGGCGGCGAAGGCCGTCGCCTGCTGGTTGGCGCGGTGCGCCTTGCCCGGGTCGGGGCTCGCGGGCGTGCGGTCGTAGATCCGTTCGATGTTCGCACGGGCCTCGGCCTCGTCGAAGTACGGGCCGGAGAGGTGACGGGCGCTCGCGAGCACGGAGGCCACCACCGAGGCGCGGTCCGTCCAGTCCACCTCGGGCCGGTTCATGAAATGGGCCATCAGCTCGGGTGCGTGCTCCGGCAGGTCGGCGTCGTTCCGGCCGGGCGCGGTGGGTCTCGTGGCGATCAGCGTGAGCGTGGTGACGCGGGCGGGGTGGTCCAGGGCGAGGAGCTGCGCGATCCAGCCGCCGGTACCGAAGCCGACGACGTGCGCCGACGGCAGCTCGTAGGCGTCGAGGACGCCGGCGGCGTCCGCCACCAGGTCGCGCAGCGTGTAGTCGGGGGCTTCGGGGTCGGCCGGCGTGGAGCGGCCCGTGCCGCGCAGGTCGTAGCGGACAACGAACCTTCCCCCGGCCCCGATGCGTCCGCAGAGCTCGTCCGGCCACGTGAGCATCGTGTTGCCGATCAGCAGGACCGGCGCGTCACCCGGATCGCCGAACGTCTCGGTGCACAGCTCCGCCCCGTTGACCTCGATGAGCTTCTCCATGACGGTATGACCGCGCAGATGTCCGGAACTCACCGCTGCCGGTCAATCGGGGTCCGGCCGCTTCCTCGGCTGGCCGAGCTGGCGCAGGACGTCGTCCAGGTCGAACCGGAACTGTCCGCCAGGAGTGGTGGCGGTCGGGGTGATGCGGCCTCTCCGTACCCACTCGCGAACGGTGTCCGGATGCACCTGGAGATGGCGCGCGAGGTCCCTAGTGGTGATAAGGGGACGGCGGGCCACAGTTCGACGGTAAGTAGAGCTTCTCGTCAGTGGTAGTTAGTCCTCATCACCTACCAAGAGACATCAAGCCAGGACATGATTCACCATCGAATGTTCGATACAGTCGCGAACATGGCGTTCTGGATGACGAAGATCCCCGGGGGTGGGTTCGCGATGGGTGAGGCACCGGACGAGGCCGAGGCGCGGCTGATGATCGCCCGCGAACAGGGCCGGGCGTCGGTGACGTTCAGCGAACGCTCCGGCCGGTACCGCTGGACCGTCGTGCTGGACGAGGGCAAGACGTCGCACGGCTGGGCGGAGACCGAGGCCGAGGGGTGGTGGTTCGTCAAGGAGGCGGTCAACCGGCCGTTCCGCGGAACGCACCACCGCAAGCCCCGCGGCCTCTGGAGCCTGCCGCCTTCCTGACCGGGAGCGCGTGCTTCGATCACTCCTTCGGGTGAGGAGGGGGTTCGGGGTTGTACGAGTACGAAGAGCACGTCGCGTGACCCTGCTGGAGATCGCGGGGCTCGTGGCAGCGGCAATGGCCGGAACCGGGGGTTGTCTGCTCGGCGTTCGCGCCGCCGACGCGCTGAACCGCAAGCTCGGGCGCAATGCTCCCCAGGAGGAGGCGGCACCCGGCAGCACCGGTCACGAAGGGGGTTGATCCCGGAAGACGGGTCGCTCGGCGTACGAGACGGGGACGGACACGATGGGTTCGTCGAGGGCTCGGTCGTCGCGCCGCGCCACCGCGCGGACGTAGCCGAGGTAGCGGCCCTGGTCAGCGGTCAGCGCCTCGATCTCCACGCCGTTGTCGGGTGACGCGGCGTGCTGCCAGTCGAGCCAGCGCCGCCAGCCGTCGGTCATCGTGTCGGCGGACTCGACCTCGACGGCGCCGCTGCGCTCCCAGTGCCGCCGCCACCACGCGGCGGAGTGCAGGCAGCTCATGCTGGGTTCCCACCACGCCGCAAGGTGATCGGGAACCGGGCCGTCGATCTCCCGGACGAGGCCCGCGCCCGCGATCCCGAGCTGTCCTCCCGGGCGGAGGAAGCGGGCGAGGTAGCCGAGGTAGAGGTCGTCGGTGCCGTAGTAGACGAACGAGTCGATGCTGACGATCGCATCGAAGAAGCCCGCCGCGAACGGGAGCGCGCGGGCGTCGGCGTGGATGGGGAAGACGGCGTCGTCCAAGCCTGCGTCGTGGATGCGCCGCGCGCGTTCGTCGACGCTGAACCACAGGTCCGTCGACCACACCTGCACGCCGAACTCCTCGTGCAGGAAGATCGACGAGAGGCCGCGCCCGCAGCCCAGGTCCAGGACCCGCATGCCCGCGCGGAGCGCCATCGCCTCGGTGAGCCACTCGGTGAGCCACAGCGGGTTGGCTCCGCCGGAGGCGCCGGCGACGATCCAGTCCGGGTCGTACCGGGAGCTGCGGGGGAAGCGTTCGGACGCGAGGGTCATGGGATCAGGGTCCCCTGACCGATCCGTTCACGACAGGTCGCCGGGACCGGTGCTGACATGGCCGCATGAGTGTCGAAGCGATGAAGGGGCCCGCCCTGCGCGGGGACCTCGTGACGCCGTCCGACGCCCGGTACGAGCGGGCCAGGGTGGCCTACTGGGCGCAGTTCGACGAGGTGCGGCCGAGCGCGGTCGCGTACTGCGAGACGCCTGCGGACGTCGCCGCCTGCCTGGCGTTCTGCCAGGACGCCGGCATCCCGGCCGTGCCGCGCAGCGGCGGGCACAGCCTCGGCGGGTACTCGACCACCGACGGGCTCGTCGTCGACGTCTCGCGCATGTCCCGGGTCGGGGTGCGCCGTGCGGGTGACGGGATCACGGCGGTCGTCGGGGCGGGCGCGCGGCAGGTCGACAGCCTGGCGGCGTTGTGGAAGGAGGGCGTCGTCGTGCCCGGCGGGATGTGCCCGACTGTGTCGGCGGGCGGCTTCGTGAGCGGTGGCGGGTTCGGATGGCTCACCCGCCGCTACGGCATGGCCTCCGACCACGTGCTCGCAGCGCAGGTCGTGCTGGCCGACGGGCGGGTGGTGCGGTGCTCGGAGTCGGTCGAACCGGACCTGTTCTGGGCCCTGCGCGGCGCCGGTGGCGGGAACTTCGGGGTGATCACCGAGTACGAGATGCGCCCCCGCCGTGTTCCCACCATCGTCAGCTTCCACCTCCGCTGGCCGTGGGACGCCGCGCAGGCCGTGATCGCCGCCTGGCAGCGGTGGATCATCGACGGCCCGGACGACCTCGGGTCGGCCATGAGCGTCACGGCGGTCGGCGGCGACCCGGCCACCGTCGACGTCGCGGGCGGGTGGCTCGGCGACCCGGCGGCGCTCGAACGGCACCTCGACGAGCTGGTGGGGGACGCCGGTCGCCGGCCCGAGATCCGGACGGTGCAGGAGGACTCGTACCTCGACACGATGATGGCGGCATTCGGCCTCACCGACACGACGGCCGGCCAGCGGCAGTGGACGGGCCAGAACCCGGACGCGGTGATCCCGCGCCAGCATTTCGCGGTCGACCGCAGCGTCCTCGTGGACCGGCCGATCCCGCTCACGGGGATCGGCGAGGTGCTCGCCGCGTTCGAGCGCGAACCGCGGCCCGGCCAGGTCCGCCTGTTGAGCTTCTTCGCCCTCGGCGGTCAGGTGAACCGCGTCCCGCGCACCGCGTCCGCCTACGTGCACCGGGACGCGCAGTTCTACCTGGCGTTCTGGGTCGGCCTCGACCGGGACCTGCCCGACGAGGGCGACCGCCACGCGGCGCAGACGTGGGCGGACGACGGGTTCGCGGTGATCGACCGGTACTCCGGCGGCGAGGCCTACCAGAACTTCATCGACCCCGCGCTCGGCGGCTGGCGAGAGGCCTACTACGGGGAGAACTACTCCCGGCTGGCCGAGGTGAAGCGGACCTACGACCCGCACGGGTTCTTCCGCTTCGCGCAGTCGATCGGTTGAACCAGTTCCGTCCGACGAGCGGCGCGCTCCTCCTCCTCGTGCGGTGGCGGGGGTGTCAGACCGTGGTCGCGAGCGGTTCCTCGGCGGGGACGGTGTGGCGGCGACGGGTCGGGAGCATCGATGTCGGGTGGGAGATGCTCCAGGCCGCGGCCTTGCAGATCATCTCCTTGAGGCGTGCGGCCGTCTTGCCGGTGACCGCGGACGGTTTGGGCTGGTCGTCCGGGGTCACCCACTGCACGACAGCGTCGCGGCGGCCGAGGCTGATGCACTGGGCGGTGTAGCCGATCTTGTTCTGGGGGATCTGCCGTCCGGTCAGGCGGGCGGCGATGGCGTCGGCCGCGTGGTAGGCCGCGGGGACTCCAGAGGCGCAGGACATCCGCAGTGGTGTGCCGTTCGCGCCCGGTGCGAGCGCGGCATCACCGACGGCGTAGACGTCGGGGTGCGAGACCGACCGCATGGTGTCGTCGACGACGATCTGCCCCGTCGCGGAAACCCGCAGGCTCGTGGCCCCGGCGATGGGATGGGCGGCGAAGCCGGCCGTCCAGACGGTCACCTGGGCCGGGATCGCGCGGCCGTCGGCGGTGACCGCGCCGGTCGGCTCGACGCCCGCGACTTCCGTGTGCTCGTGCACGGTTATGCCGAGCCGGTCGAAGGCCTTGCTCAGGTGGCTCTGGGCCTTCTTGCTCAGCCAGTCGCCGAGGCCGCCGCGGGCGGCGAGTGAGACCTCGAGGTCCGGTCGGGCTTCGGCGATCTCGGTGACCGCTTCGATGCCGGTCAGGCCACCACCGACGACGAGCACGGCCTCGCCCGCGGCGAGGCCGGCCAGACGCTCACGCAGCCGCAGCGCGGACTGCTTGCCGGCGACGTCGTGGGCGTGCTCGGCGACGCCGGGAACGCCGCAGTCGGCGGCCGCGCTGCCGAGGGCGTAGACGAGCGTGTCGTAGGCCATCTCGCCGGGGCCGTCGGCGTCGACGACGTCGACGGTCTTGCGCTCGGCGTCAACGGCCGTGACCCGCGCGAGCCGCATCTGCACGGCCGTACCCGCGAAGACGTCGGTCAGTGCGCGCCGCTTCAGGTCCTGGCCGGTCGCGAGCTGGTGCATCCGGACGCGCTCGACGAACTCGGGATCGGCGTTGACGAGGGTGATCTCGGTGTCGGCGGGGTGCAGGCGCCTGGCCAGCCGCGCGGCGGCGTTGGCTCCGGCGTACCCGGCCCCGAGGACGACGATGCGGTGCTTCATGGTCTCGCTCCTGTCCGGTCGGTGTGTGCTCCCTGAACCGGACAGCGGCGCGAAACCTGACAGCAGTGGGTTGTGGCCTGGGTCACCAGGTGTCGACGAGCGGTTCCCCGTGTTCGGATGTGGGCCACTGGCGCGCCGCGCGGTCGAGCTTGCCGGGGTTCACCTGGGCGTGGACGGCTGCGATGCCGTCGACGGTCACGTCCAGCGAGACGACGCCGGCCACCCGGTCTCCGACCACCAGCACCAGCGCGGGCACGCCGTTGGCAACCGCGGCGAACAGGACGGGTCGACCGCCGATCATGTCCCACTTGGCCGGGCTGGGTTCGAACAGCCCGCGCAGGAACCTCGCCACCCGCAGCGCACCGGTGACCGGCCGCGGCAACGAGAAGAGCACGCCGCCACCGTCGCCGACGCTGATCGCGTCGTCGGTCAGCATCTTCACCAGCGAGTCGGTCCTGCCGCTGAGTGCCGCGGCGAGGAACTCCTCGACGATCTTGCGGGCCGCGGTCGCGTCGACCGTCACCCGGCGCCGGTCGGCGGCCAGGTGCTGCTTGGCACGCCGGTAGATCTGCTGGCAGTTCGACTCGGTGAGGTCGAGCACCTCGGCGATCTCGCCGTGTGAGTGTCCGAACGCTTCGCGCAGTACGTACACGACGCGTTCCTTGGCCGGGAGCCGCTCCATCAGCGTGAGCATCGCGATCGAGACCGACTCCCGCTGCTCGACGGTGTCGGACGGACCGAGCATCCGGTCCCCGGTGAAGACCGGCTCGGGGAGCCACTGGCCCACATAGGTCTCTCGCCTGGCTCGCGCCGAAGTGAGCTGGTTGAGGCAGATGTTGGTGAGCACCTTCGTCAGCCACGCCTCTGGCGTCTCGATGAGCTCCCGGTCGGCGGACTGCCAGCGCAGGAACGTGTCCTGCACCGCGTCCTCGGCATCGTTCGCCGACCCCAGCAGGCGGTACGCGATCGCCTCCAACCGCGGCCTGGCCCCTTCGAACACCTCGACCTCGTGCGCACCGACCAGCATGGTTCGAAGTTAACGAACCGGGCTCGACCGCGGCTCCTACCCGCCCAACCTGAGCCATGGCGCTCATCGGGGCTCACGTCGCGACACCACCGGCCAGACCCTCGGGCCCATGGCAGGATCGGCGACGTGACCGTCGCTGTCGAGGACACCGTGATGGCGGAGCCGCGCCCGTGCGTGCGCTGCTCCAAGGTCTCGCTCCTGTGGGTCGTCGGCCGCTGCGCAGACTGCGTGGCCGAGCTGGGGCTCCAGGACGACCGCACCGAGTACGACACCTGGAAGGCCGACGTCCAGGCCGAGTACGGCCGAAAATAGTGCGTCCCGGCGACGGCGAGGTCCTCCACTTCTCGGAGGACCCGGCGATCACCGAGTTCGCCCCGCACGTTGCCGCGACCGCGCGCGTGCCCGGCGCTTACGTGTGGGCCGTCGACGCGGAGCGGGCGCCTGCGTACTGGTTCCCCCGCCAGTGCCCCCGGGTGCTCACGTGGCCCACGGCCGGTTCGACGGAGTCGGACGTCGCGCGGATCATCGGCCCGTCCGGGGCGCCTCGCCTGCACGCCGTGGAGTACGTCTGGCTGGAACGGATGCGGTCGGTGCGGCTGTACGCCTACCGGCTTCCGGCGGCATCGTTCCGCCCGTTCCCGGAGCCGGAGCCGGCGCGGCTGCACGGCGAGCCGGAGCCGACCGCCCATGTCGCGGAGGTGCCGGTGCGCCCGCTCGGGCCGCCAGAGAGGGTCGGCGACCTCTTCACGCTCCACGAGGAGGCCGGCATCGAGCTGCGCGTGCTCCCGCGGCTGTGGCCGCTGTGGGACGCGATCGTGGCGAGCACGCTCGGGTTCAGCGGGATCAGGTTGCGCAACGCGCAGCCGGATCAGCGCGCCGGTGGCAGCAGCGGCCTCAGGAACGTGCGTTCGTAGCGGCGCACGCAGCCGGACTCGTCGCGGATCCGGTCGGCCTCCACGAACTCGGGGTCCACCCCGAACCGGCTGCGGTACCGCTCGTAGTCGGCGAGGCTGGGGAAGCTGAACAGGGCGTATGCGATGTCGCTTGCGCCTTCGGCGGGCAGGAAGTACCCGTGGTGCACGCCACCGTGGCGCTCCACGAGCTCCATCCACCGGTTGGCGAACGCCTCGAACGCCTCGATGCGGGCGGGGTCGATCTCGTAGCGGACATGACAGGTGATCACCCGCCGGCCTACCCGGAAACGGGGCGGCTACATGCGCGGACCGGCGTGACCGGCCAGGCAGAGCCAGCCCTCGCCGGAGCGGACCCACGTCTGGGTCATCGGCATGCGGAACACCTGCGGGCCGTCGGCGTCGACGCGATCGACCGCGGTGCACCGCAGCACGGCCGTGCCGCCGACGACCACCACGTGGACGTCCTCGAGCGCCTGGCCGTGCCAGCGCACGTCGCCGCCGGTGTTGCGGCGAACGTACGTTCCTCGGTCGAACACGTCTCCCCGGTGGGACGTCCAGGCGAAGAGCGGGTGCAGCCGGGCGCGAAGGGCGTCGGCGTCGCCACGGGCGAGGGCGTCGGCGCGAGCGGCCGCCGCGGCCACCACCTCCTCCTCGGGCGTCACAGCACGCCCTGCGTGCCAGGGGGCCGCTCGGGCACGACGATGTCCGCGACGACGCCGTAGTGGTCGCTCGCCTGAACTCCGTCGACCGGCTCGACCAGCGCCCGCTCGCAGGAGACCACCTGCAGCGTCGGGCCCTGCGGGCGGCCGCGCACCAGGATGTAGTCGATCCGCCTGCCCCGCACCAGGTGGAACCCGCCCACCTGCACCAGCGGGTTCTCCGGGGTGAAGGTGTGGCCGGGATCGTCGCCGTGCACCGTCTCCCACGCGTCGTGGTAGCAGACGCTCATGCCGTCGAGGGACTGCCGGCCCGTCCAGAACCGCATGCCGGCTGAGTCCGGGCGGGCGTCGAAGTCGCCGAGCAGCACCACGTGCCGGTCCGGGTCGGGGGCGACCGCCTCGACGAGCCGCGCCGCGGCGACGGCCTGCACCTCGCGCTCCCGCTCGCAGTCGAGCCGGTGGAGCGGCTTGTGGTGCACCACGAGGAAGGGAACGGGTGCGAGCACCTCGGCTACGACCGTGCCGGACCACGGGAGGTCGCGGGCGCGAGGGGACACGCGGCCGTCGATCTCGTGCACCTCCCCGATCGGCCAGCGGCTGGCGAGGGCAGCCCCTTCGCCGACGTCACCCCGGCGGGAGTACCAGGCCTCGTGCCAACCGGGTCCCAGCAGGTCGGGGACGTCCACCACCTCCTGGAGGGCGACGACGTCGGGGGCGATGGCGCGGATCCCGGCCACGAGAGCCGGCCGCCGCCGCTCCCAGCCGTGGTAGGCGGGCGCGAGGACGTTCAGGGTGAGGATGCGCATCTCAGCCCTTCATGAGCGGCAGGCAGGACAGGAGCGTTGGTGAGGACGACCGGCTGCCCGTTCCGGATGACCTGCTCCGATCATTCCCCGGGTCGTCGAGGACGCGGAGCGGTCAGGCGCGTCCCGGTGCCCGGAAGAACTCACGGACGTCGGCGACGAGCAGCTCCGGCTGCTCCATCGCGAGGAAGTGCCCGCCGCGGTCCAGCTCCGTCCAGCGCACGACGTCGTGGTCACGCTCCGCCCACGCGCGGATCGTCACGTCGCGGGCGGAGACCAGCACTGCCGTCGGGACGGTCCCGCGGGACGGGGGCTCCCAGCTGTCTCCCGCGGCGCTGATCTCCTCGTAGTAGATCTGGGCGGCCGACGCGGCCGTGCCCGAGAACCAGTAGATCGAGACGTCGGTGAGGATGCGGTCGCGCGGAACGCTGTCCTCGGGCAGCCCGTCCTCCGGGTCGGTCAGCTCCTTGAACTTCTCCACGATCCAGGCGAGCTGGCCCACCGGCGAGTCGTTCAGCCCGTACGCGACGGTCTGCGGGCGCTTCGAGTTGCACTGCAGGTAGCCGTCGTTGAAGTTCAGCATCCGCTCCCAGCGGCGCTGCTCGACCTCGCTCAACCCGTCGAACTCGCCTTCCGCCCCGGACGGGAACGTGAGCAGCGAGTTGAGGTGCATGCCGATCACGCGGTCGGGGACCTGCCGCGCGACCGCGGGCCCGACCCAGCCGCCCGCGTCGTAGCCCTGGATCCCGAACCGCTCGTACCCGACCTCGGTCATCAGCTGCGCCAGCACGGCGCCCATCCGCGCAGCGTTCATGCCGGGGCCGGCGAGCGGCGTCGAGAACCCGAAACCGGGCAGCGACGGGACGACCAGGTGGAAGGTCTGCGACAGCGGGTCGATCACGTCGAGGAAGTCGGCGAAGCAGCCCGGCCAGCCGTGCAGCAGGAGCAGCGGCGTGGCATCGGGCGCCGGCGAGCGGACGTGCAGGAAGTGGACGTTCTGCCCGTCGATCGTCGCGACGTGCTGCGGGTACCGGTTGATCGCCGCCTCCTGGGCCCGCCAGTCGAAGCCGGTGCGCCAGTACTCGGCAAGCTCCTTCAGGTAGCCCACTGGCACCCCGCGGCTCCACCCGACACCGGGCAGCTCGTCCGGCCACCGGGTGTTCGCCAGGCGGGCGTGCAGGTCGTCCAGCCGGGCCTGGGGGATTTCGAGGGTGAACGGGCGGATCTGCGTCTCGGTGGATGTCATGGTGGCGACGCTATGGGCGGCAGCGGTCGGTTCCCGTCCTCAATCCGGCACCCGGATCCGCGCTCAGCGCGACTTCACACACCCAACCTGGACTTCGCACAGGGCGGGCCCTGTGTGAAGTCGGGGCTGGGTGTGTGAAGTGACGGGCGCTCTGCTGGTGTGACCTCAGGCCTCGAAGCGCTGGGAGGCGGCGAGCTTGCCCAGGATCGGGCGCAGGGTCTCCGCGAGCGCCCGTGGGTGCGTGGCTTGGGGCACGTGTGCCCCGGGCGTTTCGACGAGCGGGGCGTGGAGACCGTCGGCGAGCCACTTCGAAGCCTCGTAGAACCAGTGGTGGGTCGCCGCGGGGTCGCGGTTGTCGGCGCCGGCCGCGACGACGCACGGCAGCCTCACCTCGGCGAGCTGGTCGGGCGCGGGGCGGTAGGCGTTGGTGCCGTCGATCTCGAGGCCGAAGAGAACCTCCCCGTTGCCGAGCATCCGGTCACGTAGCTCCGGATCGAGGGATTCGAAGGTCTCGTCCCCGGCGACCCACCGCAGGAACAGCTCGGTGGCCATCGGCGGCCCACCTTCAGCCATCCCTTCGCCGACGAGTTGCTGAAGCTTGGCGCCGACCTCCTCGGCCACCGACGTCACCGCGAGGTAGGGAGGCTCGTGGAAGATCGCACCACGCAACAGTGCGGGATGGCGCAATGCGAGGCTCGTCAGGTAGATCGCGCCCTGGCTGTTGCCGTACGCAACGGCCGGTGCGAGGTCGAGCGCCCTGAGCAGGGCGGCGGCGTCGTCGGCCTGCTCATCGACGGGCGCCGCGGTCCAGTTCTCGGGTCGGGGGCTGCGGGAATTCGCACGCCGGTCGTAGCTCAGCACGGTGTACTCGCCGGCCAGAGCGTCGGCAACCTCCGTCCAGTGCCCGGCGTCGCCGGTGGCACCCGAGATGAACAGCACCGGAGGGCCGCTACCGCTCAACTCGTAGTAGAGAGTGGTGCCGTTGACCGCGATCGTTCCCATATCGATCTCCACGTCCGCAGGCGCCCGCACTCCAAGCGCAGCCGAGCCACGAGGGTCGCGCGTCTGCCGATGCGCAGATAGCGCCGAATGGTCAAATCCCGCTCGCCGGCCCGCCCGCGCTCAGCGCACTTCACAAACCCAGCCTGGACTTCGCACAGGGCGGGCCGTGTGTGAAGTCGGGGCTGGGTGTGTGAAGTGACGGTGGAAGGCCGGATCGTCACTCGCCTGGCGGGCGGTACGCCTCCCGGGCGCGGGCCGCCTTCTCCAGCACCGCCGGCAGGTCGTCCGGGGAGATGAGCTGGTGGGTCTCCATGTGGGAGAACGCCCCGCTGCTGGTCACGGCGATGGAGACCGCGGCGGCGCTGTCGGCGTCCGGGACGTCCACGACGACGAAGCCGTCGCGCTCGCCGAACATGAAGTACAGCGACTCCAGGGAACCGCCGAGGGACGACGCGAGATCCCGCACCGCGGTCGCGCGGTCCCCCGGCTTCATCAGCATCTGGTTCCACGTCTCCGGCTTGTAGCTGAAGAACACCGCGAACTTGGCCATGGCGAACCTCCTCGCGCCGATGGGTGGGCCAGTGCACCACCGGCACCGGCGGGTGTCGAGCGGCCGAACGACTCAGGTGTCGTGCGCTTCCGGGTCACGCGCCAGCACCGATCGGCCGCCGTCGACCGGGATCGTCGCGCCCGTGACGTACGCGGCGTCGTCCGAGAGCAGGTGCGCGATCACGGAGGCCACCTCCGCCGCCGTGCCCACGCGGCCGAGCGGGTGGATCCGGCCCATCTCCTCCTCGACGTGCGCGGCGCCGTCGGGACCGAGCCCGTCGAGGTACGCCGCGTAGCGCTCCGTGGCGATCGAGCCGAGCGCCACCGCGTTCACGCGCACGCCGCGCGGCCCGTACTCGACGGCGAGCGCGCGCGTGAGGCCCTCGATGGCCGCCTTCGCCGTGACGTAGGGCGTGCAGCCGGGCACCGCGCGCTTGGCCTGGTGGGACGAGACGTTGACGATCGACCCACCGGTGCCGGCCGCGAGGAACCGGCGCACGGCGGTGGTGGCGCCGACGACGGCTGGGGCGAGGTTGGTGTGGACCAGGTCGAGTACCTCCCGCGCAGGGGCGGAGTGCACCGATGCGTCGCGGAAGACGGCGGCGTTGTTGACCCAGCCGGTGAGCGGCGCGGCGTGCTCGGCGCGGTCGGCCGCCTCCTCGGTGACGGCCTCGTCGGCCGCGCTGCCCGCCACTCCGATCGCGCTGGGGTGGGCGGCGAGCCAGTCGAGCGTGCCCGCGTCGAGCTCTATCGCGACCACGTGGCCGCCGTCGCGCAGAAGGCGTTCGACCACGGCTCTGCCGACGCCGCGCCCGCCTCCCGTGACGACGAAGGACCGGGGCGCACTGGCAGGCGGCACATCGGCGAGCCTAGCCGAGTGTGACCGTCGTTGCGATTTCGTGATCTGCGCCGGAAGTGGTGTGCCGCGACGCGGTCGGAGTCACTCGAAATCGCCCCGTGACCTGGTGGAACGACACCATTCCCATCGACGGTGATCGCCAAACCCTTTTGTGATAGCGCTCACATTTCTGGCGGCAGTCGATCATGGCGAGATCGGCGCAGCGGTTTCTCGCCTGTTAAGTTCTCGGGACATGGCCGCACCCGTGGAATCCCCGGTCCTGGCTCGCCCAAACATCGGGGAAGAGCTGACGATCGGTCACCCGGAGGTATCCGACGGCGTCGCGTGCTGGCGCATCGCCGAGGCCACCGGGGTGCTCGACCTGAACTCGCGATACGCATACCTGTTGTGGTGCCGCGATTTCGCCGCCACGTCGGTGGTGGCGCGCCACGGCGGGGACGTGATCGGGTTCGTGACGGGATTCCGCAGGCCGGAGGTGCCGTCCACGCTCGTCGTGTGGCAGGTCGGCGTGGACGCGGCCGCGCGCGGCCGGGGCGTGGCTGCGGCGATGCTCGACGCGCTGTTCGACCGGGTTCCGGGCGTCGATCACCTCGAGGCCACCGTCACGCCTGACAACACGGGGTCGATCGCCCTCTTCAACCGGTTCGCCGAGCGGCGCGGAGCTCCCGTGCACCGCGGCGAGCTGTTCGGCGCGGAACTGCTCGGCAACGGCCACGCGCCGGAGATCTTGTTCCGGATCGGACCGGTCGGCCGCTGACCTGCTGATGACTACGACCGTTTCACAGGGGGAGTTCGTGGAAACGACCGTTTTCGACGACCTGGAGTCCGAGGTTCGCAGCTACTGCCGGAGCTGGCCGGTGGTATTCGACACCGCGCGCGGGTCTCGGGTCACCGATATCGAGGGTCGCAGTTATCTCGACTTCTTCGCAGGGGCCGGTGCGCTCAACTACGGGCACAATCCGCCTGCGCTGAAAGCGCCCCTCATGGAGTACCTCGCACGGGACGGCATCACCCACGGCCTCGACATGTACACGGTGGCCAAGGGTGAGTTCCTGCGGACGTTCGAGGACATCGTGCTGAAACCGCGCGGCCTCGACTACAAGGTGCAGTTCCCGGGGCCGACGGGCGCCAACACCGTGGAGTCCGCGCTGAAGCTCGCGCGGAAGATCACCGGACGCGAGTCGATGATCAACTTCACGAACGCGTTCCACGGCATGACGCTGGGCGCGCTGTCCGTCACCGGGAACTCGATGAAACGCGGCGGGGCAGGCATCCCGCTCGTGCACGCCACCCCGATGCCGTTCGACAACTACTTCGACGGCACCGTTCCGGACTTCCTCTGGTTCGAGAAGCTGCTCGGCGACTCCGGCAGCGGCCTGAACGAGCCTGCCGGTGTCATCGTCGAGACGGTCCAGGGCGAGGGCGGCCTCAACCCGGCCCGGATCGAGTGGCTGCAGGCGCTGGAGGACCTGTGCCGGCGCCACGACATGATCCTGATCGTCGACGACGTGCAGATGGGCGTCGGGCGCACCGGCCCGTTCTTCTCGTTCGAGGCCGCCGGGATCCGGCCCGACATCGTCTGCCTGTCCAAGTCGATCAGCGGCTACGGGCTGCCCATGGCCCTCACGCTCATCAAGCCCGAGCTCGACCAGTGGGGACCCGGCGAGCACAACGGCACGTTCCGCGGGAACAACCCCGCGTTCGTCACCGCCACCGCCGCGCTGCGCGAGTTCTGGAGCGACGACACCCTCGAACGCTCCACGATCGCCAAGGGCGAGCGGGTGGAAGCGGTGCTCGCCGAGCTCGCGGCGTCCTCGAACACCGTCGAGCTCATGCCCAAGGGACGCGGCCTCGCCCGCGGCCTCGCGTTCTCGCAGCCCGAGCTCGCGGCCAAGGCGTGTGCCGTCGCGTTCGAGCGGGGACTGCTGATGGAGACAGCGGGCCCGTCCGACGAGGTCATGAAGCTGATGCCGCCGCTCACGATCTCCGACGCCGAGCTGGAGGAGGGGCTGGCGCTGGTCGCAGATTCCGTCCGAGCCGTCACCGAGGGGATGTCCGCATGATCGTCCGCACGCTGGAGGAGATCACCGGCACCGAGCGTGACGTCCGGACCGAGCACTGGCGCAGCAAGCGCATCGTGCTGGCCGGTGACCGCGTCGGGTTCTCGCTGCACGAGACCGTGCTCGAGGCCGGCTCCGTGAACGACTTCTGGTACGCCAACCACATCGAGGCCGTCTTCGTCACCGAGGGCGAAGGCGAGCTGTACGACAAGGACAACGACGTGACCTACCGGCTCGGCCCCGGTTCGGTCTACGTCCTGAACGGGCACGAGCGCCACCAGCTGCGCCCGCGCACCGAGATGCGCACCGTGTGCGTGTTCAACCCGCCGGTGACCGGACGCGAGGTGCACGACGAGAACGGCGTGTACCCGCTGGTCGTCCTGCCCGCCGAACAGACCGAGGAGGCCTCCTGATGACCGTGATCGACGCACCGACCACCGACCGCTACCCCACGAGGATCGCCGACCGGCCGTCGTTGATCGAGCGGACGGACCCGACCGTCTGGGGTGGGCACCACACGCCCGGCCCGCTGTCCACCGACGAGCTCGCGGTGCACGACCGGGACGGCTTCATCACCGTGCCCGAGCTGCTGACCCCCGACGAGGTGGCGGTCTACCAGGCCGAGCTGGACCGGCTCGCCACCGACCCGCAGGTGCGCGCCGACGAGCGCACGATCATCGAGAAGACCTCGCAGCAGGTGCGCTCGGTCTTCGAGGTGCACAAGATCAGCGAGGCGGTGGCGGCGCTGGTGGCCGACGAGCGGGTCGCCGGGCGGGCCCGGCAGATCCTCGGCTCCGACGTCTACATCCACCAGAGCCGGATCAACTACAAGCCGGGCTTCGGCGGTGGCGGCTTCTACTGGCACTCCGACTTCGAGACCTGGCACGCCGAGGACGGCATGCCGCTGCCGCGCGCCGTCAGCATCTCGATCGCGCTCACCGAGAACTACCTGCACAACGGCTGCCTGATGATCATGCCGGGGTCGCACCGGACGTTCGTCTCGTGCGTCGGTGAGACACCGGCCGACCACTACAAGGAGTCGCTGCGCGAGCAGGAGATCGGCACCCCCGACCCGGAGAGCCTCACCACGCTCGCCGACCGGCACGGCATCGCGATGCTCACCGGCAAGGCGGGCTCGGCCACCCTGTTCGACTCGAACTGCATGCACGGCTCCGGCAACAACATCACCCCGTACCCGCGGTCGAACATCTTCGTCGTGTTCAACAGCGTGGAGAACGGGCTGCAGGAGCCCTACGCGGCGCCGGCCCCGCGGCCGCCGTACATCGCGGCCCGCGAGATCACCCCGGTCAGGGGATGACGGTGGAGCGGCCGGGGAACGGGGCCTCGAACGGCAGCAGCTCGGGGCGCTTCGGCTGGAAGCCGTCGCCCGTCCGGTGACCGCTCAGCCGCTTGCGGACGAACGGCATCACGAAGTCGCGCATCCACGCGAGGTCCTCGAGCTGGCGGTCGCGCCACGGCGTGGGCGCGAGCGCCGGCAGCGGGGTGCGCCAGTCCTCGGTGACGGGCTCGCCGAGCGTCTCCAGCACACGGAGGGCCACCCGGCGGTGGCCCTCGGCAGTGAGGTGGAGGCGGTCGCGCCCCCAGCTGCGGGGGTCGGCGAGCGGGGCCATGCCCCAGAGGTTCACGACGGTGCTGCCGTGCCGCTCGGCGCTCGCGCGCACCAGCTCGTTGAAGCAGGCGACCCGGCCGCGCAGGCGGCGCAGGATCGGGTGCATCCGCCCGAGGTCGAAGCCCGTGAACACCACCACGTCCGCGCCGGTCGCGGTGACGCGCTCGAGCGCGGCGTCGAAGCGGCGGGCGAGGTCGTCGGTGTCGCAGGAGAAACGGATGATGTCGTTGCCGCCCGCGCAGAACGTGATCAGGTCGGGCCGCAACCGCTCGGCCACCGGGATCTGGTCCGCGACGATCTGGTCGAGGAGCTTGCCGCGCACGGCGAGGTTCGCGTAGCGGAAGCCAGGGCGGGTGACGGCGAGCTGCTCGGCCACGCGGTCGGCCCAGCCGCGGGGAGTACCGTCGGGGCGCCAGTCGTCCAAGCCTTCTGTGAAGCTGTCTCCCAGCGCGAGGAAGCTGCTGATGGGTCGCATCGGCCATCGCCCCCTTTCGTTCACGAGCCCGCCACCTCCGCGACGGGCAAAACATTCTCCAATATCACCCAGCACCAGCGATACGCGCCAGCGGGGTGATCCATTCGTGGAGATAGGGCACCCTTAGCTCATGGGGAGAGGGAGCGACGCCGCCGAGCCGGGCCTCGCGGAGGTTCTCGGCGGGCGCGGTGGCGCCGTCGACGCCACGGTGCCGGTCGTCGCGTTCGTGGCGGCCTTCACGATCGCCGACGCGTCCGGCTGGACGTCCCCGGTCGTCTGGGCGGCCGGGGCGGCCGTGCTCGTCGGCGCCGTGGTCGCGGTGTTCCGGCTGGCACGTGGCGGCCGTCCACGCGCGGTGCTGTTCGGCCTGCTCGGCGTGGCCGTGGCGGCGTTGATCGCCCTGTACACCGGCCGCGCCGTCGACTTCTTCCTGGTCCAGATCGTGAGCAACGCGGCGAGCGCCCTCGTGTGGGCCGTGTCGATCGTGGTGCGCTGGCCGCTGCTCGGGCTGGTCGTCGGCACCGTGCTCGGGCAGCGCACGCGCTGGCGCCACGACCCGGATCTCGTGCGGGGCTACCAGCGCGCCAGCTGGGTGTGGGTCGGGCAGTACCTCGTGCGGCTCGCGGTGTTCATCCCCCTCTACGCCGCCGACGCCGTGGTGGCGCTCGGCATCGCCCGCGCGGTGCTCACCTGGCCGCTCGTGGCGCTGTGCGTCGCGCTCTCGTGGCCGGTGCTTCGATCGGCCCTACCGCCTGGGCACGCTGGGCTACGCAATCCTGCCGCTCGGCGTGAAGACGCTCACGATGCCTGATCGTTTGGAGCGATCCTGGCGGGTACACCGTTGGAACGGCACGGAAGCATCCGGACGATCCACCCCAGGGAGCCATGCCCCAGCCCACCGCGCCTCGATCCAGCCCCACCGCTGAGAGCGCCACCGCCGAGCCGGAGGTGACCGCCCCCGCGAAGGCGGTTGATCTCACCGTCAACAAGGTGCTCGCCGGTGCCGGGGCAGCGGCCACCAGCGCCGTGCTGGGGTCGTTCTTCGGCGCCACGGGCACGGTGACGGGCGCCGCGCTGGGGTCGGTGGCCAGCACGGTGGCCACCACGCTCTACCAGCGGTCCCTCGACCGCACCCGCGACACGATCCTCGCCCGCGTCCGCATCACCCCTGGCCGCCGGACCGACCTGTCCGACACGCCGACGGTGCAGCTGACCGCACCGACGCCGACCGATCCCGGCGACTCCGCCACCACCCAGCTGCAGGTCGAGCCCGTACTGCGCAGGCCGCGCCGGTTCTGGATCTACGCGGCCGCCACCGTGGTGGTCTTCGCGATCGGCCTGCTGGTGGTCACCGGGCTGGAGTGGGCGAAGGGGGCCTCGCTCACCACCGGCCAGCCCGGCACCTCGGTCGGGCGGGTCCTGACGCCACCCGCTGCCGACCAAGAGGACGAGAGCACCAGCGAGCCGACGTCCGAGCAGCCCACGCCGAGCTCGGAGCCGACCACGGAACCCGAGTCGACGAGCGAGTCGACCTCCAGCACGGAACCCACGCCGACGAGCGAGCCGCGCTCCGGCACCGAGTCGACCCGGGAGCGCGGGAGCGGCACCGCCACCCCGCAGCCCACCCCGGAGATCCGGATCCCCGACCTGCAAGAGGGCGACTGAGGCACCCGGACACCCCAGCCAGCCGGTAGTGAAGATGCCCGCGAGCCGTGACGACTCAGGCGCCGCCGAGGGACACCCTTGTACGGGTGAACTCCGCCGCCGTGATCGGAACACCGCCAGGACAACGGGTCTGGCAGCGGTCGGGCACGTGCGCAGGCTCGGCCTGGGTGCTCGTCGGTGACGTGCACGACGACTCGTTCCTGCACAGGCCACCGATCGACCGCGCGACCGCGACGACGAGCCACCGCAGCAAGCGGAGGCCTGCGGCGACCGGCCGCCCACGCCGGACGGGTGACAATCCGGGCTGGCTGTGGATGATCCGCTGGTACCGGGCGCGGTGGGCGGCCCGGCGCGCCCTCCGGTCGCGCTGAGCGCCCCGCGGCGGCCGTCAGGTACCCCTTGCGGGGATCATGCTCCGGTGGCGGCTCGCAGCCTCGTCGCGAACGCCGCTGCCGCTGCGCGCGGGTCTTCTGCCTCCGTGATCGCGCGCACCACCACGATGCGCTCGGCGCCCGCGGCCAGCACCTCGTCGAGGCGGGCGTGGTCGATCCCGCCGATCGCGAACCAGGGCCGGGACGGCGCGCGGCCGGCCACCGTGTGCACGAGGTCGAGCCCGGGGGCGGGACGGCCCGGCTTCGTGGGCGTCGGCCAGCAGGGGCCGACGCAGAAGTAGTCGACGCCGGGCTCTTCGGCCGCGGTCGCGGTCTCGGCGGGGCTGTGCGAGGAGCGCCCGACCACCACCTCGTCACCCACCACCTCCCGGGCCCACCGGACGGGTAGGTCGTCCTGGCCGAGGTGCAGGACGTCGGCGCCTGCCGCGAGGGCGATGTCGGCCCGGTCGTTCACGGCGAGCAGGGCGCCGTGCCGCGCGCACGCCTCGGCGAGGATCTCCAGCGCGGCGAGCTCGTCCCGGGCTTCGAGCGGGCCGTCGGGGCCCTTGTCCCGCAGCTGGATGATGTCGACGCCGCCTGCGAGGGCCGCGTCGGCGAACTCGGCGAGGTCGCCGGTGCGGCGGCGGGCGCCGGTGCAGAGGTAGAGGCGGGCGTCGTCCAGTCGCTTGCGCACGGTGGCGCCGTCGAAGCCAGGCACGTCGTCCGACCATACGCGGCCTCGGGATCAGGGGAGACAGTCCGCCGAGCGAGCGGGCCCGGCGTCGTCGTGCGGGGGAGGCGCGCAGGGAGCGAGGAACGAGCGACCGAGCACCGGAGGAGCAGGACGGCGCCTCAGAGGGCCCGCTCGGACGCCGGAGCGAAGCGGAGGCAATCGATACCGCGTAGGGTGAGTGGCAGGTGACGCACGGGAGCCCGTACTGCGGGCTGAGAGGGGATCCGACAGATCCCGACCGTCGAACCTGATCCGGGTCATGCCGGCGCAGGGAGCGGAGATGATGTCGAACTCGTTGACGGTGATCGGGGCAGGCGTGATCGGCCTGTCCTGTGCGTGGCGTGCCGCCGAGGCGGGCCTGCGGGTCACCGTGCTGGATCCGGCGCCCGCGTCCGGGGCGTCGTGGGTGGCGGGCGGCATGCTCGCGCCCGTCACGGAGGCGTGGCCGGGCGAGGAGGAGCTGCTGGAGCTCGGCGAGGCCGCGGTGCGCCGCTGGCCCGCGTTCGCCGCCGAGCTCGAGGAGTCCGCCGGACAGCCGGCCGGGCTGCGCACCGACGGCACGGTGGTCGCGGCCACGGGCTCCGGCGACCGCGCCGAGCTGGAGACGCTCGCCGACTTCCTGGGCCGCCTCGGCCGGGACGTCGAGCGGCTCTCCGGCCGGGAGCTGCGCAGGCTGGAGCCCGCGCTGGGCCCGGACGTGCGCGGTGGCCTGTCGGTGCCCGACGACCTCGCCGTCGACAACCGGGTGTTGCTCGCCGCCCTCCGTTCCGCCGCGGAGCGGGCAGGCGTCACGGTCGTGGAACGGGCGGCGCGTGCCGTCCTCGACGACGGCGAACGGGTCACCGGGGTCCGCACGGACGGCGGTGCCCTCGACGCGGACACCGTGCTCGTCGCGGCGGGCGCGCACTCGTCCGCGCTGCACCCGGCGCTCGACGGCCTGGTGCGCCCGGTCAAGGGCGAGATCCTGCGGATCGCGCACCGCCGTGGCGCCTTCCCGCCGCCGCGGCGCACGGTGCGCGCGCTGGTGGACGGGCGCCCGGTCTACGTCGTCCCGCGCGACGACGGCGGGCTCGTCATAGGGGCCACCCAGGCGGAGCTGGGGTTCGACACGGAGGTCACCGTCGGCGGGGTGCGGGACCTGCTGCGCGACGCCGAGCGGATCCTGCCGGGCATCGCCGAGTACGCCCTGGTGGAGAGCGCCGCGGGGCTGCGCCCGGGCACCCCGGACAACCTTCCCCTGATCGGCGCGCTCGGCCCGGACGGCCTGCTCGTGGCCACCGGCCACCACCGGAACGGGATGTTGCTCGCGCCCGTCACCGCAGACGCCGTGCTGGCCCTGCTGCGCGGTGAACCCGTCCCCGACCCGGTGCGCGCCGCGGACCCGTCGCGGTCGCTCGCAAGGAGGTAGCACGTGCAGGTGTGGATCAACGGTGAGCGGCGCGAGCTCGCGGACGGCTCGTGCGTGCGCGATGCGCTCGCCGCGCTCGGTGCTCCCGAGAGCGGGGTGGCGGTCGCGGTCGACGGTGAGGTCGTGCCACGGGCCGGCTGGGCGTCCGTCGCGCTCGCGGACGGTGCGCGTGTGGAGGTGCTGACGGCGGTGCAGGGAGGATGACGATGGACGAGACGCTGCTGGTGGGGGACCGCAAGATCGCCTCGCGGCTGATCATGGGGACGGGCGGGGCCTCGAACCTGGAGATCCTCGAACGAGCCCTCGTGGCGTCGGGCACCGCGCTCACCACCGTGGCGATGCGCCGGATCGACGCCGTCACCGGCACCGGTGTGATCGACCTGCTCCGGCGCCTCGGCATCGAGGTCCTGCCCAACACGGCGGGCTGCCGCACCGCCGCTGAGGCCGTGCTCACCGCGCGGCTCGCGCGGGAGGCCCTGGAGACCGACCTCGTCAAGCTCGAGGTGGTGGCCGACGAGCGCACCCTGCTGCCCGACCCGATCGAGCTGCTGGACGCCGCGGAGCAGCTGGTCGACGACGGGTTCACCGTGCTGCCCTACACCAACGACGACCCGGTGCTCGCGCGCAAGCTCGAAGGCGTGGGGTGCGCCGCCGTCATGCCGCTCGGTTCGCCCATCGGCACCGGCCTGGGCATCCGCAACCCGCACAACATCGAGATGATCGTCGAGCAGGCCGGCGTGCCCGTCGTGCTGGACGCGGGCATCGGCACGGCCTCCGAGGCCGCCCAGGCCATGGAGCTGGGGTGCGACGCCGTGCTGCTCGCCACCGCCGTCACGCGCGCGGGCGACCCGGAGCGGATGGCCCACGCGATGCGCCTCGCGGTGGAGGCCGGCCGCGCCGCCCGCCTCGCGGGCCGCATCCCCCGCCGCTACTGGGCGCAGGCCTCGTCCCCCGCGACCGACTCCTGATCCGGCGCCACCGGCTGCGCCGTTCGTCGGAGTCGGGGGCACCCGAGTGGGTTCGGCGTGCCGACCGGGTACCGCGGCCCGCACGCGAGAACCTGGCCCCGGGAGGTGGTCGGATGGCGCGGCGACAGGGGTGGGCGCTCGTCCTCCTCGCGGTGGTGGCGGCCGGTTGCACCAGCACGGTCCCGGTGCCGGTGGTGCCCTCGGCCGGGGCGCCCGAGACGACGGCCGTGAGCCCGGCACCGGCCACGCCGACGGCGGAGCCGGATCGCCGGGATCGCGTGGCGGTGCCGGTCTACTACGTGGCGGAGACCCCGGCGGGTTTCCGGCTGCAACGGGAGTTCCACTCCATCGTCACGGACGAGCGGGCGAGCGCCGCCGTACGCGAGCTGCTCGCGTCCCCGACCGGCACCGACCCCGACTACCGCAGCCTCTGGCCGCGCGGCACGTCCTTGCGGGAACCCGTCCGCAGGGACGGCGGGGCGATCGTCGTCGACCTCGCCGACGTGGGACAGGTGGACCCGGACGTCGCCGAGCTGACGGTGCAGCAGCTCGTGTTCACCGTGCAGGGCGCCCTGCAGGCGACCGACCCGGTGCGGATCCTCGTCGACGGGGCCACGGTGCCCCGGCTGTGGGGCACCGTCGACACGTCCCGGCCGGTCGAGCGCGGCGACGCGTACGCGCTGCGCTCGCTCGTGCAGATCGACTCGCCCGTGGACGGCACGCAGGCCGGCCGGGAGGTCGAGGTGCGCGGCGAGGCGGCGGTGTTCGAGGCGACGGTGCTCTGGGAGGTGCTGCGGGGCGGCGAAACCGTCCGGAAGGGCGTCGCGAGCACGGCCGAGGGCCAGCGCTTCGCCCCGTTCGCGTTCACGGTCACCCTCGAGCCGGGCGAGTACACGGTGCGCGTGCGCGAGGACGACCCGTCCGACGGCGAGGGGCGCCCGAGCCTCTCCGACGACAAGAGGATCACGGTGTCCGGCTGACGGGGTGGCGCGGCGACCTCACGTTCCGGTGCGCTGTCTCGTCGAAACGCCGAGGACGGGTACGACCGAGGGAGCCGCCGCCATGACCGGACAGGGCCCGAGCTCGATCATGGCCGAGCGGCGGCGGCTGACCAACCTCGCCTACCGCCTCCTCGGCTCGCTCGCCGAGGCCGAGGACGCCGTCCAGGAGACCTACGCCCGCTGGTTCGCCATGTCTCCGCAGCAGCAGGAGGCCATCGAGTCGCCCGGCGCCTGGATGACGACCGTCGCCGGCCGGATCTGCCTCGACCAGCTCCGCTCAGCACGCGCCCGGCGGGAGAGCTACGTCGGCGAGTGGATCCCCGAACCGCTGCCCGAACCCACGGGCGGCACCCCGGCCGACCCGGCCGACCGGGTGACCCTCGACGAGTCGGTCAGCATGGCCTTCCTCGTCGTGCTCGAGTCGATGACGCCTGCAGAACGGGTGGCCTTCATCCTCCACGACGTGTTCGGCTACCCGTTCGCCGAAGTCGCGGAGATCGTCGGCCGCACCCCGGCGGCATGTCGCCAGCTGGCCTCCTCGGCCCGGCGCCGCATCCGGTCGGCACAGCCGCCGCCGACCCCGGCGGCCGAGATGGCCGGCATCGTCAGGGAGTTCAGAAAAGCCTGGGAGGCCAAGGACGTCCAGGCCCTCATCGGCCTCCTCGACCCCGACGCCGTCGCGATCGCCGACGGCGGCGGCCTCGTCCCCGCCGAGCTCCGCCCCCTGGAGGGCGGCGAGCGGATCGCGCACACCTTCGTCGCCTTCGCCGACCGGGTCCCCGGGATCACGCTCCTGGAGAGCACGGTCAACGGCCAGCCCGGCCTGGTCGTCCAGCAGGAGGGCGTCACCGTCACGGTGTGCGCGTTCGCCGTGGCCGGCGGGCGGATCACGCGGATGTGGGCGGTCCGGAACCCGGAGAAGCTCCGTCCGTGGACGTGACCCGGCGCCGATGACTTTCCGGCTCGCACCGGGTCGTACCGTCCGTGGGAACAAGCGAGCAGGTACGCGCCGCGATCGCGGCGGAGCGGCGGGAGCAGGCCGAGCTGTTGTCCGGGCTGACGCCGCGGCAGTGGGACGCGTCGACGCTGTGCGCCGGCTGGCGCGTCCGCGAGGTGGTGGCGCACACCACGATGCCGTTCCGCACGTCGCTGCCCAAGATCATTGTTGAGCTGGTCGCGGCGCGCGGCGACTTCAACCGCATGTCCGACCGGGCCGCGCGGCGAGACGCCGACCGGATGTCGGCCGAGGACCTGGTTGCCCAGCTGCGGGACAACGCCGAGCACCCGTGGGCGCCGCCGGGCGGTGGGCCGGTCGGCGCGCTGTCCCACGACGTGATCCACGGCCTGGACGTCGTCGTCGGGCTGGGGCTCGACCGGAGGGTCCCGCCGGAGCGCGTGAGGATGGTCCTGTCCGGGATGCGGCCGCGGAACATCAAGTTCTTCGGCACCGACCTGGACGGCGTCGAGCTGCGGGCCACCGACGTGGACTGGACCTTCGGCTCGGGGGCACCGGTCCACGGGCTCGCGCAGGACCTCCTGCTGGTGGTGTGCGGCCGGCAGCTCCCGCCGGGGCGCCTCGACGGCCCCGCGGCACCGCGCTTCACCCGTCCGTAGGGCCTGTCCTGTAAGCCCAGGACCACGCTCTTCGCGCCGAGATCGCCCCTGGCGGCGTTGCCGGCACGACCGGGTACGTCCAGTACAACGGCTCGTGCCGGCGCCTTGCCAGGGACGATCTCGATCACGAAGCCCGCGCCCCGGGCCTACAGGACAGGCCCTAGTCGGGCGGCGTGCGGGGAGCGCGCAGGCCGAGGCTGCGCAGCTCCAGAGCGGCCAGCCGGTGCACCACCGCGCGCTCGTCGCGCCGCCACGACGCCGCGGGGTCGGGCGCGACCCGCAGCAACGAGCGGACCGGGCGGCGGGTGATCGCGCGGAGCGCGAGCAGGTCGGAGTCGACGGCGCGCGCCGTGGCGGCGGATCGGGCGAGCCGCGCGTAGCGCACCCGCAGCGGTAGCCACATCAACAGCACCGGCATCGCACCGAGCAGCACGGTCGCGACGGTCGTCCCGAACGCGACCCGCGCGATCGCCTCCATCTGCTCGCGTCCCGCGTTGACCAGGGAGTCGCCCGCCCCCGTCCCGGCGCCCAGCGCTCGCGCGAGGTCGTCGCCGACGAACGGCACGTTCGCCGCCGTGCGCGCCGCGTTGTCGAACGCCCCGCGGATGGACTCACCCGCTCCGGCGAGGGTGCGGGCCGGCTGCTGCATCGCGAGCACGAAGTCGTGCACCGTGCGCGCGGCCACGACGGTGAGCCAGATCCACCCCGCAGCCAGCAGGTCGGCCAGCAGCTGAAGGCCCGCCCGGCCCGGGCGCTCGGCGTAGATCCGCATGTTCGCGGAGCGTAGGGCTCAGGCGTCCTCGGCGTCCTGCGTGGCGGGGTCCCAGGACAGCCCGGGAACCCCCCAGCCGTTGCGCTTGAGCATCTTCTTCGCAGCGCGCTGGTTGCGGCCGACGAGACGGTCGATGTAGAGGAGGCCGTCGAGGTGGTCGGTCTCGTGCTGCAGGCACCGCGCCAGGAACCCGCGGCCCTCCACCTCCACCGGCTTGCCGTCGGCGTCGACCCCGGTGACGCGGGCCCAGTCGGCGCGGCCGGTGGGGAAGTGCTCGGCGGGCACCGACAGGCAGCCCTCCTCGTCGTCCTCCGGGTCCGGCATGGTCTCCGGCCGCTCGGACGTCTCGAGCACCGGGTTGACGACGACGCCCCGCACCCGCGTCCGCGTCTCCTCGTCCGGGCAGTCGTAGACGAACAGGCGCAGGTCGACCCCGATCTGGTTGGCCGCGAGCCCGACGCCCTCGGCGGCAGCCATCGTGTCGAACATGTCCTCGACCAGCGTTCTCAGCTCGTCGTCGAAGGTGTCGACGGGGCGGGTGGGCCGGTGCAGGACCGGGTCACCGATGATGCGGATGGGACGGACGGACACGCCGGCGACCCTACGTGGTCGCCCCGTCTCCCGATCGGGCAGCGCGTGCCTCCCCGGTTCCTGTCCGGTTCCCGTGGTTCAATGGCCGACGCGAATGACAGGCGTGTCATTCGCAGTGAGCGAGGCCCCGAGGAGCGTGATGGAGTCGGCCACCGAACCCAGCGGGCGTGCTCCCGCCGGCGGCGCGGCAGGCGCACTGGAGCGCAGGGAGCGCGAGATCCTCGCCTTCGAGGCTCAGTGGTGGAAGTACGCGGGGGCCAAGGAACAGGCCATCCGCGAGCTGTTCGACATGTCGGCCACTCGCTACTACCAGGTCCTCAACGCACTCGTCGACAAGCCGGAGGCGCTGGCTGTCGACCCGCTGCTCGTGAAGCGCCTCCGTCGGCTGCGCGCCAGCCGGCAACGCACCCGTGCGGCGCGCCGCCTGGGAATCGAGCCGTGGTGACGGCAGCATGATCGGCGATCGGGTCGCCCCGGCGACCCCGCACCGACCGGAACCCACCAGCACACGGAGGCCAGCGTGATCGAGCCCGCGACCGCAGTCGAGGTCCGGTCGTGACCACGCCAGGTGCGGGTGGCGGTCCGTCGCCGTTGCGGCTCGGTGGGCTCGGGCTGATCGGCGTCGCGGTCGTCGCCGCGATCATCGGCCTGGCGAACATGGCCACGTCCGGCGACCCGGTCACGACGGTGACCCCGTCGGCCGACGCGTCGAACGTCCCCTCGGCTCCGGTGGCGGCGCCACCACCTGAGCCCGTGCCGACGGACGCGGGCGGGGTGCCGATCCCGTCGTTCGTCGAGCCGGCACCGGGACAGGCCCTGCCGGCAGAGCCCGCACCAGGGGCGGTTCCGCCCGGCGCACCGGCCCCCGCGCCGGCAGCACCCGGCGCCGAGGTGCCGCCCGGAGCTCCGGCGCCCCAGGCCGCGCCCGCGCCCGAGGCCGGACCGAACCCCGGCGCAGCCCCGGCCCCGGCCCCTGCACCCGATGCGCCCGGCGCACCGGGGGCGGCCGCAGCTCCTGCACCTCAGAACGCACCCGCACCCGCGGCCCCCGCTCCCGCGCCTTCGGGCGGCGGCAGCGAGCCCATGGCCGCGCCGGCTCCCGCCCCGAGCGGCAGCGGCGCCCGCACCGGCGACACCGGTGCCGGGCGCAGCGCAGGCGGCGGTGGTGGCACGGCCGTGGCGCACCTGCCCCTGCGGGTCTACAACAACAGCACGATCAGCGGTCTCGCCACCCGTGCTGCCGAGGACTTCCGCAAGGCGGGCTGGCCGATCGACGAGATCGGCAACTACCCGCAGGGCATCATCCCCACGACCACGGTCTACTACCGGCCGGGTACCGAGGAGGAAGCGCCCGCCAAGGCCCTCGCCGAGCAGTTCGGGATGCGGGTCAACCCCCGTTTCGAGGGCCTGCAGCACGCCACGCCCGGCATCATCGTGATCGTCACGAACGACTACGGCCGCCGCTGACCCAGCGGGGCACTAGGACGTACGGCGGTCGGCGTATGCCTGGAGCTCGGCGAGCTGCAGCGGGTCGAGTGACGGCGGCACCGCCGCCCGCGCCGCCGCGATGTGCGCCGCGGTCACCTCGGCCGCTTCGAGTGACTCCCGCATCGCCGTGAGCGCCGCCTCGCGCAGCACGGCGGCGCAGTCGGCGGCCGAGTAGCCGTCCAGCTCGGCACCGAGCGCGTCGAGGTCGACGTCCGGCGCCAGCGGGGTGTGGCGGCCTGCCGCCCGCAGGATCTCGGCCCGTGCCGCTGCGTCCGGCGGCGGCACGTAGACGAGCCGCTCCAGCCGCCCGGGCCGCAGCAGCGCGGGGTCGATCAGCTCGGGCCGGTTGGTGGCACCCACCACGATCACGTCGCGGCGCGGCTCGGCGCCGTCGAGCTCGGTGAGCAGCGCCGCGACCACCCGGTCGGCGACGCCGGAGTCGGCCGACTGCCCCCGCCGCGGCGCCAAGGCGTCCACCTCGTCGAGGAAGACGAGCGCAGGTGCGGCGTCGGCGGCCTTCCGGAAGAGCTCGCGGACCGCGCGCTCGGACTCACCGACGTACTTGTCGAGCAGCTCGGCCCCCTTCACCGCGAACACGTTCATCTGACCGGTGCCGGCGAGCGCGCGCAGCAGGAAGGTCTTGCCGCAGCCGGGTGGGCCGTAGACGAGCACGCCGCGCGGGGCCGCGACACCGAGCCGGGCGAACGAGTCGGGGTACTGCAGCGGCCACAGCACCGACTCGGTGAGCGCCTGCTTGACCTCCACCATGTCGCCGACCTGGTCGAGCGTGATGCCGCCGGTCTGCAGCGTGTCGGAGGACGACATCGAGATCGGGCGGATCGAGCCGACGGCGTCCAGCAGGTCCTGCTGGCAGATCCGCGGCTCGCCGTCCCCCGCGTGCCGCAGCGCCGCCTGCACGGCAGCTTCGCGGCGCACGGCGACGAGGTCGGCGGCCACGAACCCCGGCGCGCGCTCGGCAACGGCCTTGAGGTCCACCTCGTCGGCGAGCGGGACGGCGGCGAGCAGGCGGCGCAGCAGCTCGGCGCGGGTGCGCAGGTCGGGGAGGGCGAGCCCCAGCTCGCGGTCGACGATGTCGGGTGCCCGCAGCCGCGGGTCGACGGACTCCGGTGCCGAGGTCGTGGCGACGAGCGCGAGGCCCGGCGTGGCCACCGCGGCGCGCAGCGCGTCCAGCACGACGGTGGCGAGCGGCGGCGGCGACGCGGCCGGCAGCAGCGCCTCGACGTCGGTGACGACGAGCACCGTGCGGCTGCCCGCTCGGGCCTTGCCGATGATCTCGTGCACCCGCTGCGAGGCGGTGGCCGCCTCGAGCGCCGCCACCCCCGGCGCGGCGAGCTCGACCGTGGTGGCCCCGACGGCCGCGGCCGCGCTGCGCGCGAGCGTCAGCTTGCCGACGCCCTCCGGCCCGGCGAGCAGCACGCCGAGGCGCGCCGCTCCGCCGAGGCGGGTGAGCAGTTCGGGGCGGTCGAAGGTGAGCTCGAGCCACTCCACGAGCTTGCGGGCGGCCTCGGTGTTGCCGACCAGCTCCTCCACCGGAAGGGCCGGCTCTGCGGGCGGGCTCGGTGGGGCGCTCCGGCCGGGTGCCCCGGGGACCCTGGCGGGCGCGGAAGCATCACCGCCGGTGGCCGGTCCGCCCTCCCAGCCGACCACGGTGCTCGGCCGCACGGCCACCGCACCGGTCGGCTCCACGGACGCGACGGTGAGCAGCTCGGTCGTCCACGCGCTCCCCAGCGCGCCCGCGACCCGTTGCCGGGCCGCCTGGGCGTCCAGCCCAGGGGCGGGCACGATGTCCTGGGGCAGCAGCGACACGGCGTCCCCGCCGGTCACGACCTTGCCCACGAGCGCCAGCCGCACCGTCTCCGCGGTGAGCGCGGCCCGGGCGAGCCGCGAGCCGGTGAGCGTGACCCGTCGTGCGGGCTCCACGCTCGCGGGCGCCACCACCACAGGCGCGCCGTCGGAGAGCCCGGCATTGGAGAGCGTCACGTCGTCCAAGGTGGCCTGCCCGGCGGGCCCCGCCGCGGGGGCGACGATGGCCGTCGTCACCCGGGCCCCCGTCAGGGTCACCGCGTCCCACGAGCGCAGGCCGAGCGCGTCGATGACCTCGGGGTGCAGCCGGACGACGCCCCGCCGGGCATCCGCCGCGGATGCGGCGAGCCGGGCGACCAGGGTGATGGAGGGAACCACGTCGCAGACGCTATAGGGGATCCGGCCCGTGCCGGGGGCAACCCGTCGGACCGGGCGAGGGCGGGTCAGCGGCGCCGGGCGCGGCGGAGGCCGAGGCGGAGGCGGTTGCGTCCGGCCTGGGCCGCGGGGCCGGGGGCCCGGCCGTTGCCGGGGCGGGCGGCGCGTTGCATGACGCCGGTCGGGTCGTCCCCGAACCGGCGCACGGCACGCGCGACGGCGCTCGCACGTCCCGCCACGCGGTGGCGCAGCGGCGAGCGGAGGCCGAGCCGCCGGGCCGAGCGAGCCGCCCGGGCGATCGCCCGCCGCTCCCGGACCGGCACACCCCAGGCCTCCGGGTGCTGGGTGAGCCAGTGGTGCCGGTGCACGGTGTAGGGGATCGAGCCGAGGTACACCAGAGCCACGATGGCCAGGCCGAGGAACGGCACGGTGATGAGCACGGCGGCGGCGATCGCGACGAGCACGAGCAGCGGCGCGATGTAGTTCGGCGACACCCGGACGCTCTTGAACGACAGCGTGGGCAACCTGCTCACCATCAGGGCCGCGACGATGACGGCCCACCCGGCGACCAGCGGGGGCGCCGACCACCAGCCGGGCCCGAAGTGGAGCGTGGCGTAGAGCGGCAGCCCGGCCGACATGGCGCCGGCGGGGGCGGGCACGCCGACGAAGAACTCCCGGGTGAACGGGAACTCGTCCACCTCGTCGAGGAGCGTGTTGAACCGGGCGAGCCGCAGCATCATGCACACGGCGAAGACGAGCGCCACGATCCAGCCGTACCGGCTGCCCTCAAGACCCCAGATGTAGATGACGAGTGCGGGCGCGACGCCGAACGAGACGAGGTCGGCGAGCGAGTCGAGCTCGGCCCCGATCCGGGTGGTGGCGTCGAGGAGGCGGGCGAGCCTGCCGTCGAGGGCGTCGCACAGCGCTGCGGCCCCCACGGCGGCGACGCACAGCTCGAACCGACCGCCGAGCGCGAAGTACACCGCCGAGAGGCCGGAGCACAGGGCGAGGACGGTGACGGCGTTCGGCAGCAGCCGCACTCCGGCGCGGTAGTTGGGGGCCTGGTAGTCGGGGGCGGTCATCAGGCGCTCCTGGGGAGTTCGGCCAGCACCGTCTCACCGCCGATCGTCCGCTGCCCCGGCGCCACCAGCACCCGCGACCCGGGCGGCAGGTAGACGTCGACGCGCGAGCCGAAGCGGATGAGGCCGAACGTCTCGCCCGCGGCGACCTCGTCGCCGGGTTCGATGTCGCAGACGATGCGCCGTGCGAGCAGCCCGGCGATCTGGACGACGCCGAGCCGCGTGCCGTCGCGGGTCTCGAACAGCACGGCGTTGCGCTCGTTGTCCTCGCTGGCCTTGTCGAGGTCGGCGGAGAGGAAGACCCCTGGCCGGTAGGCGACGTCGAGCACCCTGCCGTCAACGGGCACCCGCTGCACGTGCACGTCCAGCACGGACAGGAACACGCTGACGCGCGGCACGGGCTCGCGCGGGAGGTCGAGCTCGGCGGGCGGCAGGACGTCGGAGACGGTGGCCACGGTGCCGTCGGCAGCGGCCAGCGCGATCCCGGTGAGCGGGGGCCGCACCCGGCGCGGGTTGCGGAAGAACAGCGCGGTGGCGGCGGTGGCGAGCAGGCCGGCCACCGCGCCACGACCGGTGGCGACCCGGACGGCGGCGGCCACCCCGGCGACGGCCGCGACGAGCGGGCGCCCACCCGGGTGCATCGGCGGGATGGTGGCCCGGATCAGCCCGGCGACGTGCGGCAGCGACAAGCCCGAACGCGCGGGTGGGGTCGGGTCGTGCATGGAAGCGGATCGGCTCCTCCGGCGTGGCGACCCGGTCGGGCCGCGGTGGCGGCGGTTACGGTACGCCAGGGAGGGTCGCGGCTCGCTGCTGTGGTCACGTTCCGCCACCTCGCGGTGACGTGGAACCGACCTGGAGAACGCAAAGGGCCGGGGCCGCCATCCCCCGAGACGACGACCCCGGCCGTGGAACCGCTCGTCCGCTCCCCAGCGACGGGCGGTAGGTCCAGTGCGATGTGGCCCGGTTACCCGGTCCACTCCCGAATTATCCCCGAGCCCCCGCTCGATCGTCCAGGTCACGGGCTCAGGTAGCCCGTGATGTGCACCGATCGGCCGAACGCTCACCAGTAAGACGCTCCGAAACCTCGGATCGTTGCCTGCTTCGATTGTGATGCGCGTCACAATCTAGCGACCGTTCACCCGTCCAGCAACCACGTTTCGACGCGCGAGCCCTCCGACAGATCGGTGACGTCCTCGGGAACCACGACGAAGCACTCGGCCCGAGCGAGCGCACCGAGCAGGTGCGACGCCGGCCCGCCGAGCTCCCGTACCGTGCCCGCGACCGCGTCCAGGACGCCGCGGCGGAACTGCCTGCGCCCCGGGGGCGAGGTCCAACGCTCACCGAGCGTGGCCGTCACGACCGGTCGACGGGGGTGCGGGTGCCCGAGGGCGGCCCGCAGCGCAGGCCGGACGAAGACCTCGAACGAGACGTGCGAGCTCACGGGGTTGCCGGGCAGGGTCACGACACCGATGTCGCCCAGCTCGCCGACCCGTCCGGCGCCCTGCGGCCCGCCCGGCTGCATGGCGACCTTGACGAACTCGACACCCCGGCCGGTGAAGGCGTCCTTGACCACCTCGTAGGCGCCTGCGCTCACACCGCCGGAGGTGAGCAGGAGGTCCACGGTGTCCTCGGACAGCCGGTCGCGGAGCCTGCCGAGGAACTGGTCGACGTCGTCGGGGACGAAGCGCAGCAGCTCCGCGCTCCCGCCCGCGTCCTCGACCGCCGCGGCGAGCATCGGCCCGTTCGACTCGTAGATCTGGCCCGTACGAAGCGGCGTGCCCGGGGCGACGAGCTCCGACCCGGTGGAGAGCACGAGCACGCGCGGCTTGCGCCGGACGGGGACGGTGGCGCACCCGACGGCGGCCGCCACGCCGATTTGCGGCGCGCCCAGCACCGTGCCGGCGGGCAGCACGACGACGCCGGCCCGCACGTCCTCGCCCGCGCGCCGGATGTGCTCCCCGGGGGCGGGCGTCGCCGAGATGCGCACGCGGTCGAGGCCGCCGTCGGTCTGCTCGACGGGTACGACGGCGTCGGCGCCCGCCGGCACCGGTGCCCCGGTCATGATCCGGTGGGCCGTGCCGGGGTGCAGCGGGGGGACGTCCGTGCGCCCCGCCGGGATGTCCGCCTCCACCGGCAGCTCCACCGGCACGCCCGTCACGTCCGCGGCTCGCACGGCATAGCCGTCCATCGCCGAGTTGTCGAACGATGGCAGCGCGACGCCCGCGACGACGTCGGCCGCCAGCACGCGTCCCAGCGCCTGCCCGACCGGGACGTCCTCGGCCGGCATCGGGGTCAGCAGCGCGGCGACGACCGCGCGGTGCTCGTCGACGTTCCTCGGGGAGCTCGCCACGAGGACATCGTGCCGGACGGCGCTCGCTGGTCCCGGACGACGGGGGCGATCTGGGGTAGCGTCGCGCGCGTCAGCGGGTCATCACAGTGGCATGGTCGGCGGCACCTCGCGCCCGCCATGCGCCGGCCACCGGGATGACTCGGTTAGCACCACTGCACGACGCAGTACTGCAACATGGAGGTGCCGTGGCCCAGGGCACGGTCAAGTGGTTCAACGCGGAGAAGGGCTTCGGCTTCATCGCCACCGACGGCGGGCCGGACGTCTTCGTCCACTACAGCGCGATCCAGTCCGACGGTTTCCGCACCTTGGACGAGGGCGACCGCGTCGAGTTCGAGACGACGGCCGGGCGGGACGGCCGTAGCCAGGCCGACGCCGTCCGCCGGATCGGGTAGGTCGGCGCCGCGTTCCACGATGTCCGGGGGGATCGGCGGCAGCCGGTCCCCCCGACCCGTGTCCGGCCCTGAATCCCGCGCCGGGTCGCCTTGCACTCGCATGCGGCGAGTGCTAAAACCGGGGCTGGCACTCGGCACGGTAGAGTGCCAATGGTCGGGTGGGCGAGATCGACGCAGGGTTGTCGGTCGTCCGTCGCGGGCGCCGCGCTCGACACGAGACTTTCGGGTCATCCCAACGGAGGACTACACCCCCATGGCGAAGATGATCGCGTTCGACGAGGAGGCGCGCCGCGGGCTCGAGCGCGGCATGAACACCCTCGCCGACGCCGTGAAGGTGACGCTGGGCCCGCGTGGGCGCAACGTCGTTCTGGAGAAGAAGTGGGGCGCGCCCACCATCACCAACGATGGTGTGTCGATCGCCAAGGAGATCGAGCTCGAGGACCCCTGGGAGAAGATCGGGGCCGAGCTGGTCAAGGAGGTCGCCAAGAAGACCGACGACATCGCCGGTGATGGCACCACCACCGCCACCGTGCTCGCCCAGGCCCTCGTCCGCGAGGGGCTGCGCAACGTCGCCGCCGGCGCCAACCCGATGGCCCTGAAGCGGGGCATCGAGAAGGCCGTCGAGGCTGTCTCCGAGGCGCTGCTGAAGTCGGCGAAGGAGGTCGAGACCAAGGAGCAGATCGCTGCCACCGCCTCGATCTCGGCCGCCGACTCCACGATCGGTGACCTGATCGCCGAGGCGATGGACAAGGTCGGCAAGGAAGGCGTGATCACGGTCGAGGAGTCCCAGACCTTCGGTCTGGAGCTCGAGCTCACCGAGGGCATGCGCTTCGACAAGGGCTACATCTCGCCCTACTTCGTCACCGACGCCGAGCGCATGGAGGCCGAGCTGGAGGACCCCTACGTCCTCCTGGTCTCCTCCAAGATCTCGACGGTCAAGGACCTGCTCCCGCTGCTGGAGAAGGTCATGCAGACCGGCAAGCCGCTGGCGATCATCGCCGAGGACGTCGAGGGCGAGGCCCTGGCCACCCTGGTCGTCAACAAGATCCGTGGCACCTTCAAGTCCGTCGCCGTCAAGGCCCCGGGCTTCGGTGACCGCCGCGAGGCCATGCTCACCGACATGGGCATCCTCACCGGTGGCGAGGTGATCTCGGAGAAGGTCGGCCTCAAGCTGGAGAACGCCGACCTGTCCCTGCTGGGCCGCGCCCGCAAGGTCGTGGTCACCAAGGACGAGACCACCATCGTCGACGGCGCCGGTGACGCCGACCAGATCGCCGGCCGGGTCAACCAGATCCGCTCGGAGATCGAGCGCACCGACTCCGACTACGACCGCGAGAAGCTGCAGGAGCGCCTGGCCAAGCTGGCCGGCGGGGTTGCGGTCATCAAGGCCGGTGCCGCCACCGAGGTCGAGCTCAAGGAGCGCAAGCACCGCATCGAGGACGCGGTGCGCAACGCCAAGGCCGCCGTCGAGGAGGGCATCGTCGCCGGTGGTGGCGTGGCTCTGATCCAGGCCGGTGCCGGCCTGTTCGAGGGTCTCGGCCTGGATGGTGACGAGGCCACCGGCGCCAACATCGTGAAGGTGGCGCTGGAGGCTCCGCTCAAGCAGATCGCGATCAACGCCGGTCTCGAGGGTGGGGTCGTCGCGGAGAAGGTTCGCGGGCTGAACGCGGGCGAGGGTCTGGACGCCGCCACTGGCGAGTACAAGGACCTGATCAAGGCCGGGATCATCGACCCGGCCAAGGTCACCCGGTCGGCGCTGCAGAACGCCGCCTCGATCGCGGCGCTGTTCCTCACCACCGAGGCCGTCATCGCCGACAAGCCGGAGAAGACCCCGGCCCCGGCCGGCGACCCGTCCGGTGGAATGGGCGGCATGGACTTCTGAGTCCACGCAGCTCGAGCAGTACCGCACGTCCCGCAGGGGCGGCACCCGCACCGGGTGCCGCCCCTGCGGCGTTCTGCATCTCGCTCAGCGGACGAGTGCGCCGGTCAGCCGTACCGGGCTGCCGTCGCCGCCGCGCGCTCCACGAGCGCCGCGCGCAGGGGCTCCGGGCCCAGCACCTCCGCGTCCGGGCCCAGTGCCCAGATCATGGCGAGTGCGTGGTCGAGCCCGCCGAAGTCGACCTCGACGTCGGGGTTGGGCTCGCCGGGCGGTTCACTTGACCTGAAGCCGGGTTGACGTTCCAGGCTGGCGCGGTGCGAGCGATCATGGTGCAGCGGTTCGGTCCCCCCGACGTCCTCGAGCCGGTCGAACTGCCGACGGCGGTTCCCGCGCCGGGCGAGCTGCGCATCGCCGTCGAGGTGGTGAGCCTTACCTGGATGGACACCCTGATCAGGTCGGGTCACGGCCCGGCCGCCTTCGCGGTCGAGCCGCCCTACGTGCCGGGCAGCAGTGTCGGGGGCACGGTCGAGGCGATCGGGGCAGGCGTCGACGGGAGGTGGCTCGGCACCCGGGTCGTCGGCCGGGCCGGGAGCGGCGGGTACGGGGGTGGGTACGCCGACACCGCCATCGCGGACCCGGAGGCGGTCCATCCGGTCCCGCCGGGTCTCGACCTCCGCCACGCCATGGCCGTGATGGACGACGGCAGCACCGCGTTGGCCCTCCTGGAGGCCACTCCGGTGCGCCCGGGGGAACGGGTGCTCGTCGCGCCCGGAGTGGGCGGGCTCGGGAACCTGCTGGTGCAGCTCGTCGTGCGGGCCGGTGCGACGGCGATCGCGGCGGTCCGCGGGGCGGAGAAGGCCGGCACCGCGCGCAGCATGGGCGCCGTCCCGGTCGACTACGGTTCGCCCGACTGGCCGGGCGACGTCCGAACGCTCACCGGAGGCCGTGGCCTGGACGTCGTCTTCGACGGCATCGGCGGCGCCGTCGGCGCGGCGGCGGCGAGCCTGTTGGTGGACGGTGGCCGCTTCTCCGGGTACGGCATGAGCAGTGGCGCGGAGGCCGCGGTCGGTGAGGTGGCCGGCCGCGTGCGGGTGGCGACCATGGCGCAGTTGCCCGGCTTCTGGGCGGACGGGCCGCGGCGCGTGCGGAAGGTGCTGGACGAGACCGCCGCCGGGCGGCTGGTGCCGGTCATCGGCCGGACCTACCCGTTGGGCGCGGCGGCGGAGGCACACGCGGACATCGAGGGCCGCCGCTTCATCGGGAAGAGCTTGCTCCTGACGTGACCGCTCGGGCGGTGCCCCCTCCGGGTGGCACCTGCCTCTATGTGGGGGAATGCGCATTCCTTGGGGCCCGGGCGGGGTAGGCTCGCCCCGCGCGAGCCCGGCCGGGTCGCGCGTGCACCAGCGTGGCGTCCGGTGGTCCCACCCGGTGGAGGGAGGCCGAGATGAGTGATCGCGGCGAGCGGGCGCCCGGCGCGTCGGTCACCCTGCTCGACGTCGCGAAGGCGGCGGGCGTCTCACTGGCAACGGCGTCGAGAGCGCTCAACGGCAGCACCCGCCGGGTGCGCCCCGACCTGCAGGAGCGCGTGCTCGCCGCGGCGGACGCGTTGCACTACTCGGCCAACGCCCAGGCGCAGGCCATGGCGCGGGGCCGCACCAACATCGTCGGGCTCGTGCTCAGCGACGTCGCCGACCCCTACTTCTCCTCGATCGCGGCAGGCGCCATCCGGGCCGCGGAGGGGGAGCGCCTCGTGGTCACGATGGCGTGCACGTTCGGGCGTGAGGAGCGCGAGCTGGACTACCTCGCGGCGCTGCGCGGGCAGCGTGCGCGAGCCGTGATCATCGCCGGGAGCCGGGTGCAGGACCGCGACCTGCTCGACCGGCTGACCGCCGAGGTGCGCGCGTTCGAGCAGGCGGGCGGCCGGGTGGCGTTCATCAGCCAGCGCAAGATCCCCGCCGACACCGTGGTGGTGGAGAACCGGGGCGGGGCCCGCGCGCTGGCCGAGGCGCTCTGCGGGCTCGGGCACCAGCGCTTCGCCGTGCTCGCCGGCCGGGCCGACCTCCTGACGGCTCGCGACCGCACCGCCGGGTTCCGGGACGGGGTCGCCCGCGCGGGCGTGCGGATCGAAGCGGACGACGTCGTGTACGGCGGGTTCACCCGCGACGGCGGCTACACGGCGATGAACGAGCTGCTCGACCGCGGCACCAGCGCCACCTGCGTCTTCGCGGTCAACGACGTGATGGCGGTCGGCGCGATGGCGGCGCTGCGCGACCGCGGGGTGGCGTTGCCGTCCGGGATGGCCGTGGCCGGGTTCGACGACATCGCGACGCTGCGGGACATCACGCCCGCCCTCACCACGGTGCGCCTGCCGCTGGAGGAGCTGGGTGCGGGGGCTCTGGAGATGGTGCTCCAGGAGCCCGCCGATCAGCCCCGCGTGCGCCGGGTCCGCGGCGAGGTCGTGATACGGGAGAGCACCCCGCCGCGCGCGTAGCGGCCCGGCGTCGTCCCGACCAGGCGGGTGAAGTGCCGGTGCAGGTGCGCCTGGTCGTGGAACCCGACGTCCACGGCCACCTGCGCCACGGGCTCACCGGTGAGCAGGCGGCGGCGGGCCGCGTCGATCCGCCGTCCGGTGAGGTAGCGGTGCGGCGGCAGCCCGAACGCCCGGGTGAAGGAGCGCACCAGCTGCGCCGGGTGGGCGTGCAGCTGCGCGGCCGCGTCGCGCAGGGCCAACCCGGCCACCATGCGGGCGTCGAGCAGGTCGCGCAGGTCGGCGGCCAGCCGGTCGGGCGCAGGCGGCGGCGCGGGTGCCCGCAGGTGCTGCCGGATCCGGTCGCCGATCAGGGCGAGGCGGCTCTCGGCCTCGAGGTCGGTCCCCCGTGTCTCGAGGGCGCGATGCAGCTGGTGGACGCGGGTGCGCAGCACGGGGTCGTCGAGCGCGGGCGCGTCGACGGCCGGCCCGATGAGCCCGGTGTCGATGACCTCGGCGTCGAGGTAGAGCACCCGCTTGCGGAAGCCGTCCGGGGTGGCGGCCCGTCCGGTGTGGGCGACGTGCGGTGGCAGCAGCGTGACGCCGGGGCGGAGGGCGCCGTGCTCGTGCCGGTCGAGGTCGTAGCGGATCGCGCCCTCGTCGACGACGAGCAGCGTCCACGTGTCGTGGGTGTGCTCGGGGTACGCGTGGTCGGTGAACCACGCGTGGAAGACCTCGGTGATGCCGGGCACCTGCGGCGCCCACGCCCGCACGGCAGGCATGTGAGGAACGTACAAGACCGGGGACGGCCCGTGCGGGCACGCTCGGCGCGTGCGTTTCGACACCAAGATCGCCGTGTTGCTGCGGGACGACCTGCAGGTCTGGCAGCGGCTGAACGTCACCGCGTTCCTGGCGAGCGGGATCGCGGCCAACGCGGAACTGCTCGGCGACCCTTACGCCGACGCGGACGGCACGCTGTACACGCCGATGTTCCGCCAGCCGGTCCTCGTCTTCACCGGCGACTCCGGGGTGATGGCCGCGGCCCACGAGCGGGCCGTGCGCCGCGGGCTGCCGACCGCCGTCTACACCGAGGAGATGTTCACGACCGGCCACGACGAGGCGAACCGCGCGGTCGTGCGCGCCGTCGCCCGCGACGACCTGAAGCTGGTGGGGTTGGCCGTGCACGGGCCGCGCAACGCCGTGGACAAGGTGCTCAAGGGCGCGATCCTGCACCCCTGAGCGCTGCGCCCGTGACCGCGACGGACTCCCGGACCGCCGGCACGATCTCCCCGCCCCAGCGGGCGGCGGAGGTCGCATCGGGCGTGCCGCCGCTCGGCGAGAAGAGCATGAAGCCGGACGCGCCGTGCTCCAGCACCGCCCCGGTCAGCTCCTCGACCCACTGGTCGACCGACCCGCCGACCCAACGGCCGTCGCGGTCGCGCGTGGCGGGCAGCGGCTGCTCGGTGATCCGCCCGGGGAAGTTGAAGATCGTGCGGATCTCCCGCGGGTCGCGGCCCACCGCAGCGGCCGCGTCGTCGATGATCGGCCGGGACGTCCGGTAGCGCTCGCTCAGCCAGTCGGCCGCGTGGCCCGGGAGCCAG
Organism: Pseudonocardia cypriaca; assembly: GCF_006717045.1. Classification (NCBI taxonomy): domain Bacteria; kingdom Bacillati; phylum Actinomycetota; class Actinomycetes; order Pseudonocardiales; family Pseudonocardiaceae; genus Pseudonocardia; species Pseudonocardia cypriaca. The sequence goes on along the minus strand of NZ_VFPH01000003.1, from coordinate 632,842 downwards.
CCGTCGGCGACCCGCCCGGTGGCGGCGAGGGACTTCGGCCCGACCGATCCGGTCCACACCGGCGGCGCCGCCACCGGCGCTGGCTCGATCTGCTCCACCCGGTGGTACCGGCCCTCGAATGTGACCGGCGGCCCACCACCCGCGAGCCTCCTGACCAGCACGATCGCCTCCTCGAAGGCGCGGACGGCATCGTCGGGCGACAGCCGGGGCACGCCCATGTCGGAGATCCGGTTCCACAGCCCGCCGGCGCCCATGCCGAGCACGACGCGGCCGCCGGAGAGCGCCGACAGCGAGGTGACGGTGCGCGCCAGCACCGGGGCGGGCCGGAGCGGCAGGTTCGTCACGTTGGCGAAGCCCGCGATGCGCTGGGTGCGACCGAGGAGGAACCCGATCGAGGCGTACGCGTCGAGGCGCGCGCCGAGGTACGGGTGGTCCGACAGGGAGAAGAGGTCGAGACCGTCCCGGTCGGCCCGCTCCACCATGCGGAGCAGCTCGGGACCGTCGTCGATCGTGCTGTGGGCGCCGAAGCCGAATACGGGCTCGGACATTGTGGCCTCCAGGAGTGAGTTCGTGGCACGAACCTATTAGTTCGTGCCACGAACTTCACTGTGTCCTAGGGCACTGCCCGGCCCGCGCCGGCCTCCAGGAACACCATCGGTACCTCGTTGTCCAGTACGACGCGGCCGAGCAGGGTGGCCAGCCCGTCGCGTTCGGCCGCGTCGAGGCCGGCCGCCAGCTCGGCGATCCGCCGGCAGGTCTCGACGTAGAACTCCTCCGCGAGCCGCCTCCCCTGCTGCGTCAGCGCCACCCGCACCGCCCGCATGTCCTGCGGGTCGGCCTCCCGGCGGACCAGGCCGATGCGCTCGCTGCGGTCGACCAGGCCGGTCAGGCTCGACTTGGCGAGGCGCAGCGTGGCGCCCAGCTCGCCCATGCCGTACGGCTTCCCCATCAGCACGCACAACAGCTGTCCCTGCTGCGGCGTGAGACCGTGCTCGCGGCCGGACTCGGCGTAGACGGCATTCACCAGGAACGCGGAGCGCACCAGCGCAGCGACGACTCCGATCTCCTCGCCAGGCTCGGCCATAGGGCGAGCCTACCGACAATTCGTGGGACGAACTTTCGCGTACCGGGCGATCCCCCTGGTGAGCGGGCATCCGCTGGTGCACGATCTGCCACATGAGCACTCCACGGCGGGGCCGGCGCCTCGAGGCCGTCGACGAGCGCGAGGCGGTCACCCCGCTCGAGCTGTTCTTCGACCTCGTGTTCGTCTTCGCGCTCACGCAGGTCACGGAGTTCATGGCCGAGGAAGCGCGCGCCGTCGACGTCCTGCGCGGCGTACTGGCCATCGCCGTGCTGTGGTGGTGCTGGATCGGCTACTCGTGGCTCTGCAGCCTGCTCCGCGCCGAGCAGGGACTCATGCGCCTCGGGTTGTTCGCCGCGATGGCGGCGATGTTCGTCCAGGCCATCACGATCCCCGAGGCCTTCGACGACCTGCCGGGCGGCCTGCACGGCCCGATGGTGTTCGCCTGCTGCTACTTCGTCGTGCGGGCCGTCCACATCGCGCTGTTCTGGCTGGCCAGCCGGGAGGACGAGCAGCTGCGCGGCCAGATCCTGCGCTTCCTGCCCTCGATGCTCGCCGGCACGATCCTGCTGCTGATCGCGTCGCAGACCAGCGGAACCACGCAGACGGTGCTCTGGTTCGCCGCACTGGCGGGCGACTACCTCGGCACGCTCGCCGCGGGCAGCAAGTGGCGGATGGGCTCGGCGGCCCACTACGCCGAGCGGTACGGACTGATCATCATCGTGGCGCTGGGCGAGTCGATCGTGGCAATCGGGGTGGGCGTCGCCCACCTCCCGATCTCGTGGCCGATCATCGCGGCGTCGGTGCTCGGGCTCGTCGTGTCGGGCGCACTGTGGTGGGCGTACTTCGACATCACGGCGCTGATCACCGAACGGGCCCTGGTCGCGGCCGACGGCGAGCGGCAGGTCCGGCTCGCCCGCGGTGGCTACACGATGCTGCACCTGCCGATGGTCGCCGGCATCGTGCTCATGGCGCTCGGGCTCAAGAAGGTGCTGGGCTACGTCGGCGGCGAGGAGGGCCACACCGTGGCCGACCCGATCTACGGCATCCCGCTCGCGGCCCTCTACGGCGGAGCCGCGCTGTACCTACTCGGGCACGTCGGCTTCACGCGGTACGTCGCCGGCTCGCTCAACATCGAGCGGCTGGTCGTCGTGGTGCTCCTGCTCGCCCTGCTCCCCGTCGTGGCGATGCTGCCCGCGCTGGTCACCCTCGCCGTGCTCGCGGTCGTGCTCGCCGCGCTGATCGGCTACGAGACCTTCCGCCACGCCGAGCAGCGCCGCGAGGTGCGCGGCGCCGCCCACGATCACTGAGGCCCGGCTCACGCCTCGGCCGTCTCCGGGGCGAGCATCCAGATCGCGGCGT